>JBBREZ010000069.1:0-18700 GCA_038225095.1 Caldilineales bacterium | reverse complement strand
CGCGCTTCACAGGCCCTGGGATGCGTTGGTCGCGCAAAGGTGCCGAAAACCTCTTACCCATTCGCACTGTCGTCCTCAGTGGGCGCGATGATGAGATCTGGGCCGCCGCCAAAAAACTCGCCCCTAGTTTGAATTAGACCCACATTACGGGCGTTTTTGATTGTTTTCTGTTCGCCTATGGGTGATACCATGACTGGTTCTGTGTTGGTTGTGAATGATAGTTTTAGCTTGTATTCGATGGATTGCTTTAGAATTGTTATATGAACATTGATCTGCTGATTCAGACGCTTATTCTGGACAATCGACGCGCAACAGATATAGAAACACAGCAGATTATTACCTATGTAGCCCAAAGACCTTTTGCTTCTTATCCAACCAGACTTACACGTTGGTTGCGTCAAGAATTGATGACTCACGGAATTAACATTTCGCAAGATAAGCAACCATCCGTGGAAATTCACCTATTAAAACGTATCTATTTTGATGGTCAGTGGTCTATCGGTACAACTGCCGAGCAATTTGAAGCCGATTTGCATCAATCTGTTCAACATCCAGCCGTCCAAATCTGGACATATCGTAGATTGGGTGAGCATTATGTTGGTTTTCTGGCACCCTCACATGTTCACGATGCCCCTCATTTGAAACCTTTCATTTTTGTTGCTTATAGCGCAGATTACGGTACAATCACAACAGGCTTTCAAGCAAGTGGTGCTAACACAATATTTACGGACGCATTCGAGCAGCTTGTTCAACATCGGTAGATGAGACTATGGAACTAGAAGAATATTCGGCACAGGCGACTGATACGCATTTGCTCAATTATGAGGTGTTCGTACGTGATCTTGAGGAAGTGGCTAGTAATTGGTCCACCATGCCTGTTGAGGAACGAAGCCATCACCAAGCTGATTTTATGTATATTTGGAGCCTGCGCAAAATTCTCGGACAGACCTACCAATCACATCAGCTTACACGCCCCCAGGAAGAACGCCTTGCCCAACTGGATCAGATGTTGCTGGCACAGGCGTCGCTGATGGATCAGTGCTTTGGCTTTGAACTGGCGCAAGTATTGGTTATCTTTCGCTGGGGTACGCCATTAGCGCAATCGTCACAACCGGTGCGGATTGAAACGGATACCACCTCACTGAATCATCTTGCCCAAGCGCTTGCCTTAGTAAACTAGATCGTAAAGCTGTTAAGCACATGTCTGATCGAGCTTGCACAGTGATTGTACAAAATGGTTGCCTTCTACTCGTGCGCCAGACCTATCGCGGCAATCTGCTTTGGACCTTTCCTGGCGGAAAAATTGAGCCAGGCGAAGCACCTGAAGAAGCGGCGATCCGTGAGGTTAAAGAAGAAACTGGCCTCGATGTAGCCATCAAACATTTGTTATATCAAGGTGTCCGCCTCACGGGAGACGGTTTGTATTACTGTTATCTTGGCGAGATTACAGGCGGTGAAGTGACACTGGGTTGTGATCCAGAGTTACCACCGAATGCACAGGAATTATATAAGATTTGTTGGTTTCCAATTCAAGCTGTAAAAGAGCACATAGAAGCAGTGGAAGCGAGATGCAAAGTTTATGACCTATAAAATAACGATTATCATCGAAAAAGATGAAGATGGCTACTATGCTTATGCACCTGAACTAGATGGTTGCCAAACCCAAGGTGATTCTCTCGATGAAGTGTTAGAGAATATCAAAGAGGCCGCCGCGTTGTACCTAGAAACGATGAGCCAAGAAGATATAAAGCGAATTGCTAGTGAAACTATTTTGACGACCACCCTAGAGGTAGTAATTGCCTAAATTGCCACGGCTTACAGCTAGCGAGGCCGAAACTTTATTGGAAGGTGCCGGATTTCAATTGATTAGAACGAAAGGCAGTCATCGCATATACGTAAAAGATAACCTGAGGGTTGTCATCCCCTTTCATGCCGGTAAAATGCTTCACCCCAAAATTGTCAAGCAAGTCCTCAAAGCAATCGGGACAGCAGACTAATCGACAAACCATTTAAAGGTCATAGAAAAGGCAGGTGCGGTTTTTAACCGCACAGCTTGGGTAAACCAGCCAGGTGCGGTTTTTAACCGCACCTGCGAGAAAGTTGCTTGCCATGAATTCTATTTGTTTTATCTATAAGTACAGATGTCTGAAACCTTCGCTGATACAAAAAACGCACCCACTGGGTGCGTTTTTTGTATCAGCCGGTGAATTCATCAAAACTCCTTGCGGGATACCCCTGCCTTCAGGCATGGGGAGGTATGCGCTTCGATCCTGAAGCGCCGAAAGCCAAGCGTACTCGCTTGGGATATTTGTTGTAAGCGTTTTGACATAGATTTTCTCCTGTAAATGTGGTATAATAGGCTTAAGTATCTCCGGGCTAACCGTGCTTAAACGTCTCGCATTGGTTGGCAAGTCTAGGGTGTGACGCACCCACGTCAACAGGCTTAACGACCACCAGGCAAACCGGAGATTAACCTGGAATAATGGTTAGGGTCTTCCGTCGCCGTGATGTAGTTCGTCACCGCCGTTCCGTAGCGAACGAAACTTGGAAAGACAAGCCCCCAGCTTCAGCTATGGGGTAGTTGACAATCTGGTAGTTTCTTAAATCTGCCACCAACTCTCTGGTGCGTCCTGGGGCTGCCAACCAAGCATGCGTTTTGCCTTGTCATTCGGGAAGATGCCGTGCGGCATGTCCGAGTTGATATGCAAAATCTCAAACGGCGTGGGCAGCGATGCTACCTCTACGGCACTACGGATCGCCCGGCCAGCGTCACGCCAGGTGGTCGTGAAGGGATGCACACTGCTGTCACGCGCGCGTAAATTAACGAAATCGGCGAAATCGCAGAAGAACAGTGACGGCACTTCCAAGCCATAATGTAGCGCAAAAGCCCGACAAATCTCCTGCCCCAGATATTTGGTTTGCAGATACGTGTTCATG
Organism: Caldilineales bacterium; assembly: GCA_038225095.1. Classification (GTDB taxonomy): domain Bacteria; phylum Chloroflexota; class Anaerolineae; order Caldilineales; family Caldilineaceae; genus JAPLGZ01. Next base: position 15,763 of record JBBREZ010000069.1, on the reverse strand, counting down.
CCGTGACCAGGGCGCGCCGGCACATCGTCCACCACCAGATCATCCCACATATAACCGGCGGCGCCCTCCATGCCAATTTGAAAAGGGCCGGTGTGCACCACGCGTCGAATGCCATGTGCTACGGCTGCTTGCATCACATTGTACGCGCCGATCGTGTTTACGCGGAATGAATTGACCACATGGTGCCGGATCACCGTGCAGTTGACAATTGCATCCATGCCTGCACAGGCGGCCATCACCTGGGCCGCATCGGTGACGTCGGCGACCATCTCGTCGTGCGGCGCGGCGAGCGTGATCGCGCGTGGCGCGCCAGGGTGTTGATCAAGCCGTGGGCCGGCCGCGATAATTTCCTCGAGTGGTTTCACATCCGACAGCCGCAATTGATAGTGCGGCGCTAACTCTTGGATCGCAGACACCGCCAATGGGCCGCCCGCGCCGAAAATAACTATGTTTTTGATCGGGCGCGTCGCCATTCCTGCCGGCGGCTTGGGCGCAACCACCGGGCTCTGTTTGGTGGCGTGCAAGATGCGCCAGCCATGGCAGCGCGCGGCAAATGCCTGTTGAATGTTTGGTATCACGGAGGCGTCGGCGTTGCCCAGCCGGATACAGACTGTGGGCATGCCGCCATCGCGCGCCATTTCTCGCAATGTACACTCGGCCAGCCAGGCGCACAGATCGCTCAATGCTGGCCGCGGTTGGGGGCGCCAATCTTCACTGATCGGCCACTTGGGGTCCACACTGGCAAAGAGTTGCATACTGCTGCCCAACACAATTCGCCCAATCTGGGCTTTTTTCGCCGCGTGCGCCAGGTAATAGCTGCCCAGTGTGGCCTGTTCCAAGTTCGCTGCCACATCTGCCAGCGTAGGGCTGAGCGGGGCAAAATGGAGAATGGCCTCGACGTCGGCTACCAGCGCCGTCACAAACGCTTCGTCGCGCAAATCGCCGGTGCGAACTTCTACGTCCGCTGGTAAAGGGGCGGTGAAAACTGTGTCGGTTATCCGTACTTCAAAGCTGGCGCGTAAATGTTCGCTGGCTAACCGCGCCAACGCGCTATCACCGCCCGTAATCAAGAGTCGCATGTTTTACCTCGTTTTCTGTGGTATATTTTATAGGACTTACGTAAAGCAAAGATATTCTCACGCAAAGGCGCAAAGAAAAGCCAGAGCACTTGTCCGACTCTGGTCGGCGTCTTCTTTGCGCCTTTGCGTGAGTAAGCCTTGTTGTATTTGAATACAGCCGAGAAGCATTGTACATAGGATTGCCAGACTGTCAACTGCTTCCGTGAACTACGACCAAGCGTTGGACAAAAGCGACTTGCCATCGCCGCACGTATCAAGTAGACTATAAGCGATTTGTGCTAAGTGCCACCGCATTAAGGAGAATCGTTTATGCCTGAAATACACCTATTGCGCGCCCCGTATTTGCACGCCTTGACCCGTACACTCTTCATGGCCAACGGTGCGCCGCGCCACATTGCCAATTGTGTAGCGGGCATTTTGGTGAATGCTAATTTGGCTGGCCACGATTCGCATGGGGTGATCCGTGTGCCCGCTTATCTGCAACAAATGCGTGACGGACGGATCAAACCAGATGCTGAACCACAAATTCTTAAGGAGAGTTCCACCACGTTGCTAATTGATGGGCAGGATGGCTTTGGCCACTACACAGCCCAACAAGGGATGGCGCTGGCGATTGATAAAGCCAAGCAAGCCAACCTCTGCTGCGTCAACTTTGTCCACACCGGCCACATCGGGCGCGTGGGCGACTATGCCGAGCAAGCGGCGCGCGCCGGCTGCATTGGCTTGATTACAGTTGGCTTCGGCTCGCGCAATCCAGGCAGCCGCGTCACCGCGTTTGGTGGCAAATTCGGCGTGTTGGGCACGAATCCAATCGCCGTGGGTGTGCCGACCGGTGATGGCATTCCCTTTGTGCTCGATTATGCGACCAGCGTCGTGGCCGAAGGTAAAATTCAGGTGGCGCGCAGCAAAAATTTGGATGCGCCAGCGAATACGGTGGTCGATAAGCACGGCCAACCGACCGTCAAAACCGCCGAATTTTATGACGGTGGCGCACTGTTGCCTTTCGGCCAGCATAAAGGGTATGCGCTCTCCTTGTTAACTTGTCTGCTGGCGGGCCTTTCTGGTCACTTCGAAGTGGAACGCGCCGGCATGAGTGGTGTCTTTATGTTGGTCTTCCATATCGATGCCTTTACGCCCTTAGCCACTTATCAGGAAAATGTGCGCGCCTTTCTGGATGGCATCAAGTCTACGCCGACGGCCGACGGCGTCGCTGAAATTTTGGCACCAGGCGATGTCGAGCAGCGCAACCGGGCCCAGCGCCTGGCCGCGGGTCTTGAATTGCCAGAACTGGTTTATCAACAAATTCAGGCGTCGGCAACCCAATCGCAAATCGCCGCTGACACTCTGATCGTCGAAGCCGCAGATCTACAACGCTATCAACAGTAGCACTTAATTCGTGTGTGTCGTAGGTCATCGCTGACCGCGTGACAAACGTGTTGGATGCCAGCCATGTCGCGCGGTCATCCATGACCTATGTTTGTGTCTAAAGTTAGTTTAGAAAGAAATAAAGGAACCTTATGAGCGATTCAGTGGCCAATGTGGTGGGAAAAATTATTTTAGTGACCGGTGGCGCGCAGGGCATTGGTGAAGCGACGGTGCGTTTATGCGCGCAACGCGGCGCACGCGTGATCCTGGCTGATGTGAAGGCCGACAAAGGGGAAGCGGTGGCAGCGTCGATCAATCAGAACGGTGGCGATGCCAAGTTTTATCAAGTGGACGTGCGCATGGCCGAGCAGGTGCGCAGCGTATTCGAGCACGTGCAGACCGATTATGGCCGCTTGGACGTGTTGATCAATGCGGCCGGTGTGCTCCAAGGCCAATATCTCCAGCCGGAAGAATTCCCGTTGGAAGTCTTTGAATTTGTGATGGATGTCAACGTCAAAGGTACATTTTTGACCACGAAATATGCCACGCCGCTGCTGGCCGCAAGCAAAGGCGCCATGATCCTGATTGGCTCGGGCGCCGGCGTGATCGGTGGCAGTTCCTCGCTGGCTTACGGGGCAAGCAAAGCCGCCGTCAACGGTTTGGGCATGACGTTGGAAAGCCACTTGAAAGAGCGCGGCATCCGCGTCAACGTGGTTTGCCCCGGTGGCTTGCGCACCGAGATGAAGCTGGGTGTGATCAAGGTCCAGGCGGAACGCGAAGGGCGCGACTATGATCAATTAGTCGCTGCTTCCGAACTGGGTGATCCTGAAGGTGTGGCCCGGCTGATCGCCTTTTTGGCCTCGGATGATGGCGATTATGTGCGGCGCAATATGTTTACCCGCTAATCGTCCATTCGTCAAAATTTAAGCCAGCCAAGTAGTCGCTTAGGGTTTCGGGGATAGTATAATGGCTCGATTTTATAGGCTTTCAGCGGATACTTTACCCGCTGAAAGCCCGTAAAACTTATGCTAGTTGCTGATAACGAGCGTCACTTTGTATTCGTCATAATTAGTATCAGCCCGAATGATCCGCAGCCGCAAGGTGTGAATGCCATTCGGATATTTGGTGGTATCCAACTTGGCTAGCGTGCCTGCGCTTTTTTGCGCAGTCTGACTTACGGCAACTGACGTGACTTGTTGTTCATTCTGATTCAGCAACAAGTCGATTTGCCATTTTTTGAAGTTAGCATGATCGGCCGTACCAACGATATTGAGCGTTCCCTTGACTACAGCGCCGGGGCCTGGCTCCACAATTAGTTTGGGTTGATTGACGGGCACAAAACCGAGCTTACCGAAACTTGCACTGTTCTGGAAGGCTGGGCTGATGACGTAGCTTAGGAAGGCCACCGCAACGGGATTGGGTTGACCCTTCGTAATGGCGTAACCGGTGCCCGTAATCGGCCACTTGCCGGCCACGATGTTTTCCTTGGTTGCTGTTACACCGTTAATCGAGAAGGCCGTCATCTGCGCATTGCCTAAGTAGGCAAAGCCCAGGTAAGAAATCGCACCCGGCGTTTCAATGACAGTCTGGAGCGCAGTCTGGCTGTTGTCTTCCTCAGATGCCCCGGTCGCAAACCTGTCGACGCCATCAAAGAGGTACTTCGCCATTACCGCGCGCGTGCCCGACCCTTTGGCGCGGTTGATCAGGACGATTTCCAGCTTATCCCCGCCCACTTGTTGCCAGTTTGTCACCTTCCCGGTGAAGATGTCAATCAACTGCTTTCGGTTTAGGCTGGTTAGACTGCCGGGTCCCTGTTTATTCGCAACCGGCGCAAACGCCTGAATTGCCACGGGTGTCTCGACCGCATTGCCACACTTGAAGTTATTCTTTTCTTTGGTGGTTAGTCGCACGTCGCTATCGCCAATGTCAATTTGACCATTGCAAACCTGTGAGCGACCCGCGCCTGAGCCGCCACCAGTCACCGTGATTTTTACATTGGGGTTGGCTACTTGAAACTGAAGGGCTGCCTCCTGCATCATCGGCAATAATGCCGATGAACCTGCAATCGCTAACTTCCCACTTAGATCTGAAGCACCATAGGCTGCCGAAGGTATCACATTGGCTGAGATTAACAACATTGCGATTAAGGCCAATGCGAATTGGGCTTTTGTACGCATATTCATGATTTCTAAAATCTCCGTTTGTTGATTGAATTTGAGGGAAAATAGATAAATGATCCAAGTTGACTTTCCCGGTGGTGAAAACTTAGGCTGGTTTGAAGACGCGACATTCGACGCTGCATAACTCACGTCTTCAAACCAGCCTAAGTTTCGTTGACAGGATAGGCGCAGTTCTTGGTTAATAGCAGTCTACTGTTGGAATAAAAAAATCCAGTTAAGGCGATATTAATAAACCGCTAACTGATCTTTATTGTTTAATAAACTGTAAACCATTTGGGGAGCGAGGTCATTTGCAGGTAGGTTTTTTTGTGGAAGAGCTATTTAGGGGGTATAGCGTTGAATCTCCAATGCGAACTCCAAATTCGACGTGACATGTTCATAGATGCCTTGGAGCAAACGCAGGGTTCCGCGTTGTGGCCGCAGCAACACAACTACGACGGCCACCAAGCCTAATCCACAGAGCACAAACGGCAAGAACTGGATCGGATCTGCCGTATGTTTAATCAGCCAAAGCTTCACCACGGCCGCTAGGCAGATCAGACCCGCCAAGCTGAACATAAAGCGCCGCAGCCGTTCAACCACAATTTCGGCGTTCATTTCGTCTCCAAATAGGCTCCTGCGCTGGCCGCCTGTTTCGCTGAAACATGGGTCGCCAGTTTTTGTAGGAACGCATCATTCGAGGCGTATGGGCGACCGGCGACCAGGTCCGCCGCCACCGTGGCATCTACACCTGGTAACTGCTGCAACGTTGCTGCATCCGCTTCGTTGGGATTCACCGGCACGTACACATATTTTTCATAGTCGGCAATTTGCGCTTGATCCACATATTTGCCGATCTCCTTGCGGAACTGCTGGATGCTTACGTAGGGGCGATATTCCTGAAACTCGCGTACCATGCGATTCCCGGCGTTCGGAATGGTGAGGATCTGTTCTGGTGTAACGGTATTCAGATTGAATTTCGTCGTACTCGTCGCAACCGTGCCCGTCTGGGTCGTTGTGTTGGTTGTCGAAGTAGAAGTCGTTGCCGAAATAGCAGCCGTGGTGCTGGCAACGGTTGCGGCTGACACAGACGTAGCTTGCGCCGCCGTGTTGCTGCCCGTTGATGTGGTCTGCGCGCCACAGGCGGCGAGTAGACCGCTCAGCGCAAGACCCGCCAACGCTACACTGAAATTTCTAGATGTTTGTTGCTTCCATGCCGATAACCACTTGGGTTGTGATAGATGTTGCATTTCATGATCCTTTGCTTAATGTTAATAATTTACAGCAGTAAAACAAAATAGAATGGTAGTATTTTTGTCTGCACCGGGTGTAATGCAGGTCTGAGCCATGATCGTGTCCGGTCATGCAGGCGATTATAGCGTATAAATTTTAAGGAATTGTGAAGATGCTATAAGGAAACTTTGGAGAGAAATGACGCTTTATCCCCCACTCGGGTAATTAACGCATGTTACGCAGTGGATGAAAAAGGCTTGACGCAGAGACGCAAAGAAAAGCCTGAGCCAGCTGGCGGTTGAGTGCACCTAGCTAGCCAATCGTGTAAACTATTGTTATACAACGTGCCTTATTCTCTGCTTTGCGTCTCTGCGTCAAGCCTTTGCGTTAAATTTTACGCTTGCGTACCGTGAGTAATTACGTCATCTGATGGATGGCCGCCGCAAATTGAGGCGTTTTCATATAATATAAAGCCTCATTCAATAACACTTTTCCATACGCTAATTTTCCTTCATAGTTCGCGAGTGAGACTTTGCCCGCGCCAATCAGGGCATGAAAATCGCGCAGGCGAGGCGTATCCATCTTGTCATCAACAGGTAGACGCACGGGCTTCGTCGCCGCCGCAAAGTTCAACATGATCATGGCGTAATACAGGTGACAAATTTGCTGCATCAGGAAGAACCGGGCGCGTTTGTATTCATCAAGCGCATCACCAAAGTAGGCCTTTAGATAGAACGTTTCCTGCGCTTCATCGGCCACGAAGGGCCGGGCCGCAATGGCTAAATCAACATAACGGTCATTTTGGAAAGCCGCTTCCCAGTCAATCAGCCATAATTGTTTGCCATCAAACAACATGTTATTCGGATTCAGATCGTTATGACTGGAGACTACATCAGGATCATGGCGCGGATAGACTTCCTGGATGCCCGCGTAATAGCGGAAGTGTTCTGCTGTGGCATTTTCCGGTAACAACGCCACAGCCTTGAATTGCTGGATAAACAGGTCGACGCCATCCAAAAAATTGACGAGTTTTGGAAAAAGCGGCGTGGCATGCAGCGCTTTGATCGTTTTTACCACGATTAGCAGCCGATCCTCAGGCGCCGTAAAATGAGTAGACAGCGGCGTCGTTGCGATAAAACCCGTAATCGCTAACGCATCCGCGACACTGGCATAATGCACCGCTGGCGTAACCCCGGCGGTCGCGGCAGTCTGCATGCAGGCATATTGGCGCGCCGGGTCCGTAAGTTGATTGATCTCCATCACGAGCCGGAGCACGTAGGGTCTACCAGCCACCACAATTTTATAGACTAGCGCTGAGGAAAGCCCACCAGTCAATAAGCTAATCCTGTCAATTTTTGTCGTATTAAACGTTGTCTGCAGCGCGATTTCCGCGGCGTTCAGTTTTGCCTCGGGTAGCAATGATGCTAAGGTTGCTTGTTCCATGCTATTTGCCTTTCTTGTGTTCGTGGATGAATTGATGCTTTGCCTGCTTCACCTATTCTGGCAGTTGGCGTTGATCGCGTAACTGCTCCACCTGGGGGCGCAGCACGCGCTTGTTTTGCTGCGGGTTCATCATCGAAGGATCGGGGATCCATGCCAGCAATCCTTTATCCATGGCGCGCGTAATCCGCATGCGATTCGCCTGAGTATTTTCGCCAAACGCCAGCGCCGCCGCATTGCTGATCGTAATCAGCTCATCAATCGAAATCCACCAGCGCACCCGTGAGACCAGGATGCCAATCTCTGTCTGCCAGAAATCATCGGGGATCGTCACCGAGTAATGTAGCGGATTGCCCAGCAGTAGAGCCAATAAGTTCTGCAATGCCAACTCAACGCGCTGAACCCCTGCGGCTGCTGCGTGAGTTCGGGCGTATTCACCATTGGCCACCTGGATCAACAAATGCAGGTCACTTTGTAGCGGACTCTGCTCGTCTATGCGGGTTACGTTCCCTGGTGTGTATGATTGTCCTAGCGCCGTACTCAAGGCTTGCTGCTGCTGTTGCACGAGCGCGGTTATTTTTTGAACTAGTTTGTCATTAAAGAGCGCCATTGCTCAGCTCCTTTCTGAAAAGTTATCGTCATCAGTTAGCATAGTATTATACTAACTTAACTAACGTTAGTTGTCAACCGTAGGACTACTCAATATTTGTATGCTGGCCTTTTCATCGTTTTCTGATATAGTTTTGATCTATCAGCATCCAAGAAGACGATATCCAAGAAGACGATATCCAAGAAGACGATGGAAATGCCATAAAATGAGTTAAAATAATATGACAACCATGCAAAAAGCGGAGCAATTGCTCAGGGAAATGACGCAAGCCGAAAAAGCCCAACTGCTTCAGTTACTTGCGCGCGACTTGAGTGGGAATATACTGGGGATCACGAGCACACCGGGTATTGGTGGCGGCGCACCGAGGATCGTCGGTACACGAATTCCCCTATGGGTACTAGTGGGTTGGGGGTGAGCCGCGTCCCATGACGCTTGGGGTGAAGCGTAGGCTTCAGGAGGAGACGCCACCCCGTTTCGTGACGCCCGCCATGGGCTGGTTTGACCCGCGTCGTGTGTCGTTCACGCCGCCTGCGCCGCCCGAACGAGGGCAAGCCACGCGGGCTCGACGGCCAGCTTTTTTGCAAACTGCGGCCGCCCTGACGGCTGCGTTGGGGGGTGTCGCCGGCCAGCGGCGCCGAATGGTCTGCGGGTCAAGCCGTCTACGCGGCGCGATATCCGGGAGCCAGCATGACCCTACCGTTCGGCTGCCCGGGCCGCCTCCCAGCGGCGTGGTTGTTCATCTCGTGCGCTGATCACGCCATTAGGCTGAGGCGGCAGCCGTTGTTCCGGCCTATCGCCTGGATGTTGGCCAAGTTTGCCCAGCCATTGATCAACGCTTGAACCTGACCTCGGGCTGATCGCTTGCGGCACCTGAGCCGCCCGCTACCACAGGTTATCTTATTGTCGCTTGGCTACGCACCCTTTTCACTTACTCGTGAAGTTATTTCGTCCCTTAGCACCGGTGGATTCATACTGAAAATTTTTGGCTTTCCATGATATACTGCGTATAATTCTTACATAAGCATGCTAATGGAGCAAATTGTGGCGTTATTGACCAGGCTTTGGCAAGCGTTGCGGTCCCTGATCGCTCCCCTGTCCAAGACCACAGCGCAGTTACCTAGTTGGACAACGCTTTGGAACCACGGCTTACCACCGCATGTGCGGATTACCCACCGAGTCATTTGGCCGCTGTTCATTATACCGATCGCTTTATTGAACCAAATAGTCACGCCGCACCCGATCTGGCTTGTCTTGTTAATTATGCTGGCTGGCATGTATGGCCTCAGCTATTATTGGGTGCGCAGCCAGGCGCAAGCTGTCACCTTGCGCCGCGTGCGCATTGGCACCTTGTTGGTGGCGGGTGATATCCTGCGCGAAGAATTTGAGTTGCGCAATGATAGCAGCTTGCCCGTGCTTTGGGCCGAATTTATTGATCAATCCAATCTGCCCAATTATGAGCCGGGACGCGTTGTCGCTTGCGGCGGCAATGGTTCCTATCGCTGGAATACGCAAATTGAATGTCGTCAGCGCGGCGTCTACCAGTTAGGCCCGCATATGGTTTCCCTCGGCGATCCTTTCGGCCTCTTCACCGTAAAGCTTGAATTTGATCAGACGGAAATTGTCCTGATCTACCCACGTGTGGCCCACTTGCCACCGCTGACCCTGCCGGCTGGCAACACCGGTGGCGCTGCCCGTCGTCGGCGACCACTGTGGGGTGCTTTGCCATCGGCCAGTGTGCGTGAATATCAAATGACCGATAGTTTGCGCTACATTCATTGGCCGATCACGGCGCATCGGGGTGCGCTCATGGTCAAAGAATTAGAGATTGAACCGAGCGGCGGCTGTTGGATCGTATTAGACTTAAACGAAGCCGCTCACTCTGGTCAGGGTGAAAACAGTACGCTCGAATATAGCATTGTCGCTGCCGCCAGCATGGCCGCCGAACTGCTGAGTCAGGGCGAGCGGCGCGCGGTTGGCCTTTTGGCTGTTTCTGGCTCGCGCCCAAGCGGTGAGGGCAAAACCGCTGATCGATCTGCGCGGCGCAGCCAACCAGACAGCTTTGAAGATTATGTCGCTGATCGCACCCAGCCGATACCGACCCAGTCTGCCATCTTGCTCTCGCCCCAAGCCGGTCAGGCGCAATTATGGCAGATTCTGGCTACCCTGGCGCCTGTGCAGGCGACGAATGTCACCTTGGCCGCGCTTTTGCGCAACAGCCGGAATGCTTTGGGACGCCGGCGCACCTTGATTGTGATTACCGCACAGGCGGGTGATTTTGTGGGCGATGAAGACTGGATGGCGGAACTCGTCCATTTGCAGTCGTTGGGCCTGGTGAGCACGGTTTTGCTGGTGACCAATCCGCAACTAGCGAATCCCCAAGCGGATGATTCGCCAGTGCATGCTGCTGCCAATGCTGAAACGCCGGAACGTTTACGGAGTGTATTGGCCCGCTATGACATTCCTATGCAAAATTTGCCAGTGGGGGTGCGTCTGCCGCCAGCCTTAACTTTCCGCCGCAAACGTAAAGTAGTTCGTAGCACCCCGAGTGGCGGCGTTGTCGCCTATGAAGTTGAGGAAGAAGTAGGGTAGAATAGTGCGAGTGACGAGTCAATATGATTCAGGTAAGGGCGGCTCGTTCCCACGCTGGAGCGTGCGGAACGAGCCGCTGCTGCCCCTACCGTCTACTTGATTAACACAAGGAGCACGCGTGATCGATGAAAGCCGTTGGGAGACGCGCCTGACGCAGGAACATGAAAAACCAGGCCACTGGGCTACGCGCACAGGGCTGTGGGCAATTGAGTATTTTCGTCCCCATCTGGGTTGGACGGTGTTGGCAATCTGTATATTACTCGCGCTGTTGCCAACTTGGGCATTGGGCGAAAACCGCTTGGATGCCCTGCGCCGTGTTCAGGCCGGCGTGGACAGTGTCGGGCCGTTGGCTGTGCTGACTACTTGGCTGCTGTTAGGTTGGCGACAACCGCGCCATGCCCGCGGGCTAAGCGGTATTCGCATAGCCGTAAGCGTTTTTGTGCTGATTGCGGTTGGTTTTGGCTTATTAACCCAAATTTTGACCGGCTGGTTGCCAGGTGTACAGGCACTTTGGCATGCACTCGTATCGAATGGCTGGCCGCAACTAAGCCAAGCGAGCCTGGAAGCCTGGCAGCGTCTTTTTACCCATTTTATCCTTTGGTGGCAAGGGGTGCAAGCGGGCGGCGCGACTCAGGACAACCTGGTGTTTGCCGCCTTTGCTGGCGCACTGTTCTGGATCATTGGCGCACTTACGGCTTGGTTGGCACGGCGCTATTGGCAGGGCGTGTTGGCGTCCGCGCCTGTGCTTTGGCTGGTGGGCACCATGCTGATTTATAGCCGCCCAGATCGTAACCTGATGATCCTGGGTGTGCTATTAGCCATTCTCTTGCAAGTGGTGCTTGATCAACAACGGCTCACGCGCCGTTGGCAGGCGCGCGGGTTGGATTATAGCGGCGGTCTTTTTCTGGATCGGATGCTAATTGTAGCGGGCGTGGGCGTAGTGCTTTTATTGCTGGCCGCGTTTATGCCCAATTGGTATTTTACACCGCTAGTTGATCGCTATTACCAAGCGATTGAACCCTGGCAGCAAAACGTCGAAACCTGGCGCGACCGTCTGTTCCCCGATTTGCAAGGGGTGTCACAGCTGCATGGCGGCGGGATTGGCGGTGGGTTGCCCAATAATTTTTTGTTGGGTAATAATAGTGGCTTAGGTGAAACCGAAGTGATGCGCGTGCGCACCAACGATTTTGTTGATGCAGGCGGACCCTTCTATGAACAACCGGCGCCGCCCGGCCATTACATGCGCGGCGCCACCTATGCCGTCTATAATGGGCATGGTTGGAGCAATCCGCCAGCGACCAAACACCAAACATATGTTGCCAACGAACATTGGGATGCGCAGCCGCTCAAAGGTCGCCAGTTGCTGGTGCAAAATGTCACGCTGGATTTCAATTCGTCAATCTTATACGGCGCGCCTGAGCAATTTGAGCCAGGCTTGGATTATGAAGCTGAGCTGCGGGCGGATGGTGATTTAATTGCCCTGTGGGCGCGCGAACGGAGCTATACAACTGTCTCGGCTATCCCCGCGGTGAGCGCAGAACAACTGGCCGCAGCACCGGCCTGGGATGCCCAACATCCACTGCCGGTAGACTATGCCGTGAATTTGCAGTTGCCGAACACAATTTCCGACCGCACGCGCCAGTTGGCCATCAAACTAACGGATGGTCAGCCGACCGCCTTTGCGAAGGCACACGCCATAGAGAGTTATTTGCGCAAGTTTCCCTACGACTTGAAAGTGCCCAAGCCACCCAAGAATGTCACCGATGTGGCTGACTACTTTTTATTTGATCTGCGCCGCGGTTACTGTGATTATTATGCCACGGCTTTTGTAGTGTTGGCACGCTTGACCGGTCTGCCAACGCGCATGGCCACAGGTTATGCGGTGGGGCATTGGAGCGAAACGGAACAGCTTTGGATCATTACCGAGGCCGAAGCACATTCCTGGCCAGAAGTTTACTTTCCTGATTATGGGTGGATCCCCTTTGAACCTACTGCTGGACGGGCTGAACTGGCCCGGATCGGGCTACCGGATATTTCCTCTGGGACCCTGCCCCTCACTGCACCGAACACAACTGTGAAACCTGCACAACCACCCATAAGTTGGAATTGGCAGCTTCTATTTTGGCTGCTGCCGGCGGCCCTGTTAATTTGGGGGAGTATCACATTATTGACGCGCTGGCGCATGCAGCGTGAAGATCCGTGGCAAGCCTTGCTGCGCTGGGGGCGTCGCATTGGCAAACCACTCGGCGATAACGAAACCGTACTCGAATATGGCGTCCATTTGGCCGATCATATTGTGGCACACCAGCGCCGCGAACCGGACACGGCGCGGGTCGCCGCGCGCGAAGTGACCGCCCTGAGTGATGCCGTGAATACGTTGCGCTATGGCCCAGAATTGGCCCGTTTAACCGCCAGTACGCAAGCCGGGGAACATTGGCAGCGGCTGCGCACTTATTTGCCGCGCATCCGGCGCGGTTCAGCATAACTTGGTTAAGGCTTACGGAAACCAGAGCGAATCTCTGGGCGCGTAAGCGCTGTTGAAGTTACTCTAGGCTAATCGCCTGCGAGAAAGTTAAATAGTAGACATGATCGGGAATAACAGGATTGGGTCGACAGGGACGCTGCTACTAAAGCGGCGCCACGCATACAGGTGGCGCCTACCTGTTTCCCTATCTACCAGACGTAATGCCTTATTCCGAATCATGTCTATTTATTTTGATAAACGTAGGTGCGGTTTATTTGCTTACTATTGATTACAGACCGTACATTACTTGCCGATCGTGCCGCTAATCAGGTCACTGGCATTGATCAGCGGCGTGGCGCCGCCACCCTGGAAGACCGGCAGTTTCCCATCCCAGCGTTGGAGTTGCTGGTAGCGGATTAATTCTGGCGTTAGGCTGCTGGCCAATTGCTTGTTGGCTTCTGTTTGGGCCTGGGCCCGAATCAAGGTCGCTTGCGCCTCACCACTGGCCTGGGCTTTTAGCGCATTCGCGTGTCCTTCGGCTTCGACTCGATCCTGCTCTGCTTTCACCTTAGCCTGATCCAACTGATACTTCTGCTGTTCTGCTTGCTGTTGCGCCTTAATCTTGATATCTAGTGCTTGTTGCAATGATTCGGGCAGATGAACTTCGCGGATGCCAAACGAAACCATATGCAAGTGACGGCGTGCGAATTCTTCTTTCAATGAAGCAGCAATTTTGTTGGCAAGGTCGCCGCGCTTACTCGCCGTAATCTCTTCCCAGCCATAGGTTGCCGCTACGACTGGCACCTGGGAACGCGTATATTGGCGCACAACGCGATCTTCAACTGTCTCAATTGGCGCGCCGCCCCAATCTTGGTAGAGCGCGCCGGCTTCCTCCCGATTCACTTGATACTGGATCACCACATCCAAATTGATTTGTTGGCCTTCGCTGCTTTGCACTTTGATGCTATCATCGCCGGCAACCGAACCTTCCGAGCCTTTCTGCACCATCGAATAGTTCTGAATGGTGATTGGATATTCTTGGATGGCCTGGGTAAAGGGATTGATAAAGGTCCAACCGGGTTCGCGGGCGCGCGCCGTCACCTGGTGGCTGACTTTGTCAAAGACAATGCCGACATAACCAGGGTTGATCGTACGCCAGGCGGATGTTAGCAGCCAGATAAAAACAAGGGCAATGATGCCGATGATAATCAGCGTTGCCGTTGAGGTGCTCCGGTTACCTATGTTGATGGTTCTCTGCGTCATAAAACTCTTCCTTTTTCGTTGACGAATCAATCGTCACATTTTGCTTTGGTGGTTGTTTTACACTTGAACGACGATAATTAACATTTAATTGATCAATGGCGCGTTGGATGGTGCTCAGGATATCTGGAGCAAGCCGTACACCAATTTGCCAGGCCACGCCAATCACGACCAAGACGGCTACACCTTCGAGTAGCGTTGGACTCATATGGATACCTTCTGCTGGACTTTACGGAGGTGGAATCGTTTTTCCGCCTGTCTATAACAAATCTATTATAACAGAGGTATCGCCATTTACCTGTCATAGAGCTGACGCCTTTGCTGACATTATGCCCCTGTCGAAATTTTATCCATACCCAAAGGCATTCAGCAGGTTAGTTTGTCTGCCAACAAAAAGGCCCTGGTCATTGCGACCAGAGCCTGTCAGCGTTGATAACCTTCACTAATTAATTCAAGACGGGTTTTGTTCAGCCAACAATGCCTGAACCGTAGCCTCAGTCTGCGCATAACCGCCTTCCCCAATTTGCAGGAGACGAACGTTGCCCGCTTTGTCGATCAGATAACGGGCTGGCCAGTAGTGATTGCTATAGGCATTCCAAGTGGCGTAATTGTTGTCAATCGCCACTGGATATTCGATGCCGACTTCTGCAATTGCAGCCTGGACATTCTTCAGCTCTTTCTCATACCCAAATTCGGGGCTATGGACACCGATAATGACCAGCCCTTTGTCGGCATATTTGGCATATAATGCCTTTAAAGAGGGCGTTACGTGCTGACAGTTGATGCAAGCAAAGGTCCAAAATTCAACCATCACCACCTTGCCGCGCAGATTGGCTAATTTGAGCGGTTCGGAATTCAACCAAACTTTATTGTTCAATTCTGGTGCAGGGCCTTTGTTGGGTAAACTGGCCAGCAATGTTGCCTGTTCCGGCGTTAGGGTCGTGGCGACTTCACTTGTCCTGGTCGGTGTGATGATCATCTGCGTGGTGCTCGTTTGTTTTTCGGCGATTATCTGGGGTTTGGGGAGAACCACTTGCGGCGCGGCCTGTAAGTTGGCCGAGATTGGCAGATTCGAAGGCGCTGTACAGCCCGCGGCCACAATCGTGAGCGCCAACAATCCAGTAAATAGGGTCGATCTAAAGCGTTGCATAAAACCTCCTTGCTAATAAATGTAGTGTGCCTGGAGCTCAGTCTATCACGTTTTCTGCCACAAAACTCTTACATGTTTATTAACTCATAGTCCGCCGTCGCCTGGCCCGCGTGGTAGAGGCAGGCGGTCGCCGGCGCCCGTCAAGCCGTGTGGCAATCCCCTTCATTGTATGGGCTAGCGGGCCAGCCAAGTGTGGTTTGAGCGTAAGCATAAGGCGCGATCCTAGTGAGAAATTGGGAGTTGAAATTGCCTATTGATCTTTTGCTTGCTCTAGTGTATAATCATTGCAGAGATTTACCTAATTTTCGATGTGGTACGCTTTTTGGGGCTAAAGCGCAAAAGGCCTTTTTAGGGATAAAATGCTAGATATAGGTCAATTTAAAAATGAAATCCTCTATTTAGGGGTCGAGCTGT
>JBBREZ010000068.1:0-18806 GCA_038225095.1 Caldilineales bacterium | reverse complement strand
ACGTTGGCCGCGTTCACGGTCGCCGGCACGGGAAAGTTGGCATCCGTATGAATCGGATCGACGCTGGCCAGGGCAGGCAACATATTCGGCGTGATTAAGATGTGATCTAAGATCTGGCTGGCTCCGTTATAAATATAGGTATAGCGGTCTAAAGGCGGCAGAAAATCATAGGTATGCAATAAAGCCGGTTGCACCGCCGTGCGCAAAGCCGCTACCGGAGCACTGCCATAATAATCGTTGAGATCGCCCAAGACGATCACATGCGCCGTTGGATCACTCGTCACTTGCGCTTGCACCAAGGCAGCCACAAAGCGCGCCTGGATCTCGCGGCGCACCGCATTGACTTTTTCGTCGCCGCCTTTACTTTTCCAGTGATTGTCGATCAAGGTGAGCGCGTAGGGTTCACCCCAATCCCCGGTAATCTGCAAAGCTGCCATCAGCGGTGGACGGTCATAAAGGGCAAATTCACCCGCGGGACAAACACCCGGCATGATATTCACCTTATAATCTTGCTGCGTACAAGTCTGACGTGATTCCGCTTTCAGAACGGTTACGCGATCGCTGCGCGTCAGCAAACTCAGTGTAAGCGGAAATTTCGGATTGGTTGTTTGTGGCCCGGCCAGCGAAGTCACCGTATAATCCAACCCAAAGGCAGTGTGCAACTCGTCAGCCAGATTCTGCGCATCGGTCGGTGTACCGGTCTCTTGCACACCGAGAATGGTGCAGCCTTGCAAACTCTCTTTGATCGCCAGCGCCCGCTTGTGCAAATGGTCATGATATGCCCGATCATCGGTCAATTGTTCGGTGCCACGCCCCAGGCCATACAAATTGAAGGTGCAAACTGTAAAATCATCCGGAGTACTCGCTACGCCATGTTCCGGGGCCAGCCCGCGTGCCTCGCCCACCACCGGCTGATCGGGTAATAAATTGAGTTGGTATTGACCAAAGTTATAATCCAAAACGCCTGTAGCCCGGCGCGTTTTGTTTTCCTGTATACCGACAACCACGCGATCACCCCAAACCACATCGGGCAGGGTCGCGCCAATGGCACTACTCAAAAAAGTGAGCGCGGTGGTGTCATTCGCATTTACCTGGAAAACGCGTCCATCATCCACATATGGTGCAAGCGCTTCTGGCAAGAGCGCAATTTCCACATTGCGGCTAAAACGCTCGGTTGGGCCTTGCACAGAGCCCGTTAAATTTTCAATCTGCACCAGCATACCTTCATAGCGCTCGAACAGATCGGCGGGCGGCGTTCCCAGACGCGCGGTCGGGATCAACACCGGCGCAAGCTCAGTGGTTGCACAGTCATTAGCCGGTAAAATTGTCTTGGCGCGTGATAATTCTGTCTTCTCATAAAACTCGTCTACATAGGCGTGCTGCACGCGAACACACTGACCGCGCTGCACCGAGGGTCGGTTGTGGGTATAGACAAAAATACCATCGCTCGTGGCCGGATCATTGTCGCCCACGGGGTCTTGCAGATAAAAACCAGTCCCGCTCACGCCGGTGACAATGCCTTGCGCATCCACCCACTGTTGCAATTGCGGCGTGACCATGCCCGCGCCTTGAATGGCATAGATCGGCACAAGCTCGGTGTCATGATTTGCTGCGAACAGGCGCGCCGCAGGCACAGGTGAAAATGCCACGCCTAGCAAAACTAGGATTGTGCCCAGCACAAGCGAATAGACAATAAGAATTCGTAAAAATTTAATCAATGACATAAATTCTGGTCAGTATGGTTGTGCATGGATGGCGAATTAGATCACTCAGATTGTACTATTCGCTTCCTGGTAGGTCAAACAAACGCATATGAAATGACAGATGAAGCCGAATCATGGTTTGCCTGGGTGAGTAATGCCGCGGCAGAGCCTCACCCCCGGTAGGTCCCCTGAAACAGCCCTTCCGTTCAGGGGAGGGGAGGATGGCATGCGATCTTTTCCCCCTCTTCTGAAAACTGTTCTTTGTTTCAGGAGAGGGGCCAGGGGATGAGGCTCCGTTGCGGCATTACCTATTCTGCAAACCCAGCTAATAGTACCATCCGGTTATTTCCAAGCACAATGCTCACTGCTATAATCCAGGCAGCGAAGCGCTACAGTGACTACTCCCATCGCTAAAGCTGGTGGGCTTCTACAACTACATCCGGCGAACCGGCGTTGATGCGTTGTAATCCCAACGCAAGAATGTTGATAGCGGCGTTATAGTCTCTGTCGAGCACTAGGCCGCAGTGAGGGCAATTATGGACACGATCCGACAATTCTTTGGGAACAAGCGCGCCCCGAGGGCTCCCGCAACGCGAGCACATCTTACTGGTGTTGCGCGGGTCAACTCGCAGACACAATCTACCAGCATCTTCCGCTTTGTAGGCTGTAAACTGCGCGAGTTGATTCCAGGCAACATCAGCAATACTCTTGTTGAGCTTGTTTCCAAAGATTATCTTGTGTTCTTCCATCATGCCAACGATATTCAAATCTTCAAGGACGATCACGCCGTAGGTGTTGACCCACTGGCGCGAAAGTTTGTGAGCAAAGTCGCTACGCTTGTTGGCGATACGTTCGTGAATGTGAGCGATAATCTTCTTGCGCCTGATACGTTTCGGCGTACCTTTACCGGCTTTCTCAAGTCGGCGTTGGGCGTCGGCCAATTTCTTCGCATCACGCTTGAAGAAGCGCGGATTCTTTATTTTGCTGCCATCACTCAATGTGGCAAAGGTGGCTGTACCCACATCAATCCCGATTCGTTTTGGTTCTTCTGGCAATGGTTTGGCTTCACGCTCACAGGAGAAAGTAGCGAACCATTTACCCGTACTTGTACGGCGGATACAGACGGTCTTTGGCGTGCCACACAACTCACGATGAAGCTCAACCTTGACGCTGCCGATCTTACTCAGATTGAGAAGATTGCCGTCAAGCTTTACGCCGTTACCATACTGAGGATAACACATCGAATCGTAGCGACCATAGCCTTTAAAGCGCGGGTATCCAACTTCTTCTTCGCCCAGCTTGACACGGCGAAAGAATGCTTGATAAGCCAGATCGACTCGCATGGTTACATCCTGCAAAACCATCGAGTGAACTCGCTTGAGTGCTGGCTTGTCGGATTTCCAAATCGGCAGCAGTTTCTTAGTATCGTAGTAGCTCAATGAAACGCCGTCTTGCTCGTAAGAGTTTTTACGAGTAGCCAATGTTTCATTGTAGACCCAGCGACAAAGTTCCAACTGTTGATTGAGTTGGGTTTCCTGCGCTGAACTTGGGTAGATACGATACTTGAACGTTTTCATAAATTCAGTATACGTTATTTAGGTGAATATGTAAAATCAGAGAAATAACCTAAAGCATTATCTAAAGCCGCTAAAGCGCGCCTAGAAGGCAACCGAGGGCGACGCTTCTACTGAAGCGTATATATCCCACCCCTAAAGGTGCGTGGGGTTTACGCCCTAAGAGCACTAAAAAATAAGGCCAAATGATGAAATTTTTAAATCTAAAATTCATAGCGTTAGTATTGTTCGCATTGCTCTTAGTGACGACTGGATCAGCCAATCCACTCCAGGCTGCCCAACCCGCGCAAAGCGCTGCGGTTGCGACCCAGGCGGGATCGGACACGTGGATGAGCGTCCTGGTCGAGTTGCAACAGCCGCCTGTAGCGCAGATCTATGCAGAGATGCAGGCCCAAGCTGAGGTGCAAGCAGCCACGACAACGCAAGTGACGGCCGCGACGCAAGCGCAACTGGTCACCGTTGAACAGGCGCAACAAAGCACATTGACCGCGCTCCAAGCGTTGAATGCCGTGGTGATTTACCGTAACCAACGCGTTTATAACGGCATTGCGGTGCGCATTACAACAGATAAGTTGGCCCAACTCGCGCAACTGCCCGATGTCAAGGCGATACACCCACTCATTGCCAAATATCCAGCGGACAACAGCCGCCTGCCCCTGAGTGGCGCACCGGCGCTGTGGCAGGGGATTAGTGGGCTTGGCGTCACCGGCACCGGCATGACCATTGCCATTGTGGATACGGGTGTGGACTACCTACACACCGATTTTGGTGGGCCTGGTGCCGGTTATCTCAGTAACAATCCCACGCTCATCGGCGATGTAGCCGGTTTCCCCGGCGAAAAAATAATTGGCGGCTATGACTTTGCTGGCGATCTGTATAATGCGGACCCAGATAGCGTCCCTTACTACCCAGTGCCTGCGCCCGATCCGGACCCAATGGACTGTTACGCCCACGGCACCCATGTGGCTGGGATCGCTGCTGGTTATGGCGTCAAAAGCGATGGGGCAACCGACCGAGAAGCCTATAATGCGGATACAAATTTTAGCCAGCTACGCATTCCGCCCGGTGTTGCGCCAGAAGCTAAAATTTACGCGCTAAAAGTCTTTGGCTGCAAAGGCAGCAGCGAAATCGTTGATCAAGGGATTGAATGGGCGGTGGACCCAAACGGGGACGGCGATCTATCCGACCATGTAGATGTGATCAACCTTTCTTTGGGTTCGTCCTATGGATCGCTCGACGACCCAACCTCGCTTGCCAGTGCGAATGCGATTGCGGCGGGCGTGATTGTGGTCGCCTCAGCGGGCAATTCAGCGGACGTCACCTATGTTGTCGGCAGCCCAGCCGTAGCCGATGCGGTGATCAGCGTGGCGGCTGGACAAACAACAATCAACAGCTTTGAAACAATCGCCAATTTTTCATCACGCGGTCCTCGGCGCTTTGACTCGGCGCTCAAGCCAGATATAACCGCGCCTGGGTATCGCATTATTTCCGCGGGCCAGGGCACTGGCAATGACGGTGCCACCAATTCGGGCACCTCCATGGCCGCGCCGCATGTGTCCGGCGCGATGGCGCTCTTGCGCCAGTTGCATCCCAGTTGGAGCGTTGAGGATTTAAAAGCGCTGATCATGAATTCAGCGCTGACCCAAATTCGGACAAGTGAAGCAACAACCGCTACGGTTTATAGCCCGATGCGGATTGGCGCTGGCCAACTCGACCTGGAAAAAGCCCAGAAAACTAGCGTGCTTGCCTATAATGCAGACAATCCAGGCCAGGTGAACGTATCATTTGGCGCGCCGGAAGTGTTGAAGAGCACGGGCGCCTTGAAAAATATCCGCGTTGCCAACAAAGGCGATCAGGAAGCGGCGTATACACTCACCTATGCCGGGGTCACGGATATACCTGGGGTGTCATTCTTGATACCCACACAGATCATTACGATCGCGGCCGGTGGTTTTACCAACGTTCCTGTCATCTTTAACGCCAATGCCGCACAGATGCAGCCCACGCGCGACCAAACGCTGGCGGCGACGCAAGGCGGTCGTCCACGCCAGTCACTCAATGAGAAAAGTGGCTATCTACTGTTCTGGCCGGTGGCCGGTCTCTTCACAGCGACCGTAGAGGGCGTCAACGTTACCCCAAGCGTCGCTACGGATCTCCAAGGGGTGGCCACTTTTCACTACGATCCCCAGACGCGTGTGCTTACTTATACCATACAAATCGGTGGCAGTCCGCTGGCTGACATCACCAGCGTGACGATCAATCGGGGTCCAGTTGGTGTGGCTGGGACAGCAGTCTATACCCTTTCCCATAGCATTGTCAGCCAGACTCTGCCCATCACCGGCCTGATCAACCTTAGCCCTAGGGACGAACCCTTGTTGCGCGCCGGCGAACTCTATGTGAATGTCACTACACAGACGCATCCGAATGGTGCGCTGCGCGGACAGATCAATTCAGCTGCGCCCCTCTTAGAAGTGGCGCTCTATGCCGCGCCCCGTGCGGCTTCTGCGATGCACGCCGCGCAAAGCGCGTTGGACTTTGGCGATCAGCAACCGGCAACACAAATTCTTAGCTTGCAAGGCGTTGGTCTTACGAACAGCCAAGTGCCAACGCTGGCGATTTCGTTGGTGAGCGCAGTTGAGTTGCAGTGGAGTAGCCCCAATTTGCCGCCAGCCAACATGATTACGGCAACCGAAGGCAGCCGAATTGATTTGTATGATCACGCGGATCTAAAATATGTGGGCGTTACCAGTGATTTTGGCGCAACCCGGACCAAGGCAATGCCAGCAGGCGCGGTGGGCCAAAGCACCTTATACTTTGGCATCGCTACCTATGGTAACTGGTCTACGCCGAACGAAGTCAAATTTGAAATTTATATTGACACCGATCGTGATGGGGTTGATGATTTTATGCTGTTCAATTCGGATCAGCTTGGCTACAATTCTGATAGTGTAATGAGTGACGCTTTTGTGACGGCGTTAAAAGATTTGCGCCCGGGTTTGCACACGGGTAACATTACGCCGCAAGCGGACTTAAATGGCGCTGATGCAGCGACCCTGGACACGGCGCCGTTCAACAGCAATGTGCTATTACTGTCCATTCATGCCAGCGCACTGGGCTTGACCAACCTCAACGCCTGGTTCGATTATCACGTGGAAACGTACAGTAATGACCGACCACGCATTGACGATGGCGGGCGGCGCTCTGTTGATCGTAGCCCGCACCTGGCCTATGATCTGGCGCACAGTAGGTTTGACTTGAGTGGCGGCAAAGTGGGTGCACCACAATATCCGGATTTAGCAGGGGAAAATATTACTGTGAAATTCGATCAGCGAGGCTATAGCCAAGCTAGTAACCAGGGGATTCTGCTGCTGCATCATCATAATGTGAGTGGGCGGCGCGCAGAGGTCGTCTTAGTCCAATCCAGCTCGCCAGTTACCCTGTATTTGCCACTGATTGGGAAGCATTGAACCAGCTAAGCGCTAATTTAGCCAGCAACAGATATTGCCTATGGCTCGCTCGTCCTCTAGATTTGAGGACGAGGGTGAGCCACAAAGCCAGGAACGCATAAGCTACTATCAACCCGCAAACAGAATCCGGCCACAGCTAGGACAAATTGCCAGGCTGCCTTCGGGGTTGCGCGCCGTGCTGGCTATACCAGTAGGCACCTGCACATGACAAGCGCCACACGTAGTCTGTTGGATGGGCGCCACGGCGACGCCGCCTTTGCGTTGGCGCAAGTATTCATAACGTTTCAAGAAATCTTCACTCAACGAAGCCGCTGAAACCTCGCGCTGTTTTTTCAACTGCATATAGGCCCGTTTGAGTTTGGTCTCCTCTTCGAATAAGCCCTTTTGTCCTGCCGACCATTTTACCTCAAGCTGTTGCAGAATTAGCTGTTCTTGAGCAAGGCGTGTGGTGAATTCTTCTACTTTCAGCAAGGCCTCTAGGCCCTGACCTTCCACTAAGGAGCGTTGCCGTTGCAATGCCTCTAAATTGGACTGCAAAGCTTCCAATTCTTTGGGATTGCGCACCTCACCACCCATCAATCGTTGCTCATTAGTCACAATCCGCTCCGCTAAGGATTGGGATTCTAGTTCCGCATTGGTCTGTTGCGCATGCCATTCATGCATTTCCACTTCAGATGCAGCGGCCCGTTGCCGTTGGGCAAGCAATTCGTCGCTCTCCACCAACAGCAATTTGATCTGACCCAAACGACGGCGCACTTTTTCCCACGTTAAATCAACTTTTTGTAATTCATACATTTTGGCAATATCGGCCATAAGCCCACCTTCTTCCCTTGATCTTGCAATAGATCCAGCGTTAATGACTGGATAGTGTCAAAGAACTATATCATCAATTACAAAAAGATCCTGTCTACTGTGTAGAACTGTTAGTATAGCATCTCTATTGCACTATCCCAAAGCAAAGTCATCCATATCTGCTTCGAATACATATTATTGCTGCTAACTTGCACAAAAGATCACTGAAATGGCTGAATTGAAACAACTCAAACCCGTGCTATACTGAATCTACAAATTTAAGTTTTTAACGTTATGCAACCATGATTGTCTTTCCTAACTGACAACCGGACATTCTAATTTTTCCCTTTGGCCTTTTTGGCGAACCTTTATTTTTAGCAGATAAAGTTTTGCTGGAGCAAGGATGCGGAGTGGAGCAAAATAGAAACAAATGATCAATTACCATGAAAATCCATGACGAACTATAACAAGCCAAGCGGCTCATCTGAACAAGCCCCCATTCGGTTAATGATCGTTGAGGACCATCCGCTGCTCATCCAGGGCTTGCGGCGCGTGGTGGAAGAAGAGTCGGACATTGAGATTGTGGCCGAAGTCACCGATGGGGATGAAGCGGTTAAGCGCGCCCTGCAACTTGAGCCGGATGTCATTTTGATGGACATTAACCTGCCTGGCAAAAATGGCCTGCAAGTGACGCGCGAGATCAAAAATCGACAAACCTACGACGAGATCAATATTATTGTGCTGACGGCGTACAACGATGATGAGCAACTTTTGCACGCCTTACGCGCCGGCGCTTCCGCTTATTATCCCAAGGATGTACGCCCAAGCGAGCTAATTCCGGCCATTCGGGCAGTTGCAGATGGTAAATATGTGATCAATAATAAGTTTCTAACCAAGCTGGATGCCTTCCGGTGGATCATCGAACAATTAGAAGAAGGCTCAAACAGTGGTGACACTGCCCAAGAGCAGTATACACCTTTGAGCCCCCGCGAAATGGAGATTCTTGTCTTCATTACCCGCGGCGCTAGCAACAAAGAAATTGCCCACGAATTGGGCATCAGCCGCCAGACGGTGAAGAATCACATGAGCAGCGTGTTGCGCAAAATTGGCGTCGAGGATCGCACCCAGGCCGCAGTATTAGCCCTACGCCGTGGCTGGGTGCGCTTGGAAGATACGAACAAAGTGTAGGAATCGAGATTACCTAATTATGTCACGTTTACCTTCTAACCGCAGTGGACAAAGTTTTATTGAATATGCCTTGATCATTATCCTATTTGCGATTGTTCTGCTGGCGATCTTGCTTATCCTAGGCGATGATTTACGCACTTTCATCAATGATCTGTTGCAAGCTTGGTTCCCAGTTCACTAAAAACCCCAGGATTAACAGGCAAAGCTTGAACACTTAAACCGTCTGTTGATCAGTAAAAGCCCAATCCACACCTGGCTACAGTGGAACAATTTCTAATTGAGGACCCGCTTTCACGTTTATTATAGAGCAAGCAAAAGGCAATTTCCTCTGCACCCTTTGCGTCATCTGCGGCTAGATAAGTTTTATCAATGCTCAACCATTGTCGCCCTATGGGATCACAAAATCACGAGAAATTTGCCTAGGTTCTTTTGACATTTCAGCTACGTGCGTTGCACTGGGCAGACTCATCACCTGTCGAGGAAAATTGCCCGCCCAGTGCGATGCACGCTCGTTCTCGTGGAGCTTTACCAAATGTCAAAACAACCTAGTGTGATCACGCGTACGCCGCAAAGCTTAAGTTGGCTCTGGCAAATCGGCAAACAAGGCCTGGATTTGCTCTTCCCGCCGGTTTGTGTGGGTTGTCAACGAGCAGGCCGCTATCTCTGCTCTAACTGCGCCCAAAAGGTTGAGCCAATCGGCTCCGCCATCTGTGCACGCTGCGGCACCATCCAACGCGCGGCAACGCCTGAATGTCTAGATTGCCAATTAATCTTAGACCCACCCTTACAGCTTACCCGCATAGCCACGCGGCATAGCGGGCCAATGCGCCAAGGCATCCACCATCTAAAATATGAAAACTGCCCGGAACTAGCGCCTTTGCTCGCACGTTATTTAGTCACTGTGTTTGCCTATTCCCCTTGGCAAGCTATTTATAATAAGTTGGATGGCGTAGTGCCGGTGCCGCTCCACCGCGAACGGTTAGCAGAGCGTGGCTACAACCAGACTGAATTATTAGCAAAAGCTTTCTGCCAACAGGTTCAATTACCACTCTATACCAATTGGATAGTGCGCACCCGCTCGACGCGTTCGCAAGTCGGGTTGAACGCTCAGCAACGGCAAGCCAATGTCGATGGCGCCTTTCAAGCTGATCCGCAGGTGTACAACAAAACGATTTTGCTGGTGGACGATGTCTATACCACCGGCGCCACTTTACGTGGCTGTGCGGCTGCTGCCGTAGCGGCCGGTGCAACGGCTGTCTATGGCCTAGCATTGGCTACCCCAGTTGCCGCGCATAGGCTAACAGGATGAAAGGCAACTCTGCTAAACAACAGAAAACTGATGACTGATTACGGATCAGGCAACTGTTTTCTGCTAAGCTTACCTGATTAAAGACGGCGATCAACACAGAACTAAATTAGGAGAAGACTTATGCAACTGAATGTTCATGGCCGCAATGTCGAAGTAACAGACTGGGTGCAACAGTATGTCGAAAAGAAGGTCGGTAAATTAGAGCGTTTTCTGCCCCAAGTGCGCGATGCACATGCCGAATTAACCCACACTGCCACCCGCTCGGCAGCCGACCGTTACACCGCCCAGATCACGCTTTGGACCAACGGACAAATTTTGCGCGCCGAGGAGTCTACCAGTGACATTTTTGCCTCTATTGATGCGGCAGTGGATAAGCTCTCTCGCCAGATTAAGCGTTTCAAAGGCCGGCGCTACGACAGTAAACGGCGTGCAGCGGCGGCGGCCACGGCAGAAGCAGAGATGACCGAAGAAACCATAGAGGAAGTTAGCACCGAAGAAGAAACCGATAGCGGCAACATCATTCGGCGCAAACAATTCGTCTTGCAGCCGATGCATGAAGAAGAAGCATTGGAACAGATGGAGCTGTTAGGCCATGATTTCTATGTCTTTTTCAATCCAGACACCAAGAGCACCAACATCATCTATCGACGCAAAGACGGCAACTACGGGTTAATCCAACCCACTGGCTTTTGAATCGAGGCAGAGCAGCTTACAGACCAGCCATTTGGCATTGCCAATCAGTATCGTCAGCAGACTTGTTCTGCCGAGTGGTTTGTGCTCACCAACATCCCAATAGCATGAATTTGAGTCAAAGATAAAGGCAGCGCCTGTAGGCGCTGCCTTTATCTTTGAACAGCCCAAACGCTAGTTGCGTCAAGTTTCAGGAACACGCCTACGGCAACGTTAATCTAGAGTGAGCCTAGTGGCTGTGTAGCAGGCATAGAGGGCAACCATCAATGCACATATATCTGGCCGATCTTCAAATAATGGCTAGGCGCGCAGGCCTGAGTAGCATTGTCCCCCCCCTGTCCATTCGGTCTAGCCTGCATGCTATTGGAAAGACAGTTGAATAAGCGGTAAGTCATGTGAGTTGCCACTTGGGTGCGCCAACGATTCGCAACGTGGACAGCGTCTACAACGGAAGGGCGCGGTGTAAAGCGGCCAAGCTGACGAATCTGTTGATCATGCATTGATGTTGACGTTGATTGAGACATATTATTCTTCCTTTTACCATTAAGCAAAACATGTTCTTATCGATTTTTAGCGTTGCTGGAATTCAACGAAAAACAGTAGCCAATGCCCGGGGCATTCAGAAATGATCTAAAAATTGCTAGGCAATTTTCGATCAGATGGTTACAAATCGCTTGTACCATCCCAGACAATCTGAGCTAAAGCACGGTCTTTTTGGTCGTACGCTGTTCTGTGTTGCGCTATAGAGCCATTATCTACCAAACGAATTCCTTACACATCGTCAAAATGACGTATCTCTTCCGTTATACACTGCTTAAAGAATTACTTCCCCAATTCGGAGTTTTTCCGCGGTGTGCGGTATAGCCTATACTCAGGCGCACAACAAGCGGATACTTACTATAGCCAGGGCTTCTCAAAAGGCAAGCAAAGACAAACAAGCGGCGTAGGCAAAGCGCCTTCTTTGTTGGTAAACTTGAAGTGCGCAAATAAACTCATAGGCCAATAGTCGAAGATGTCATGTAGCGCATTTGTCGAGAAAATGCAGGCACCAAGGAGCGGCGAGCTGGTGGAAGCCGAAAGTGTGGATCGGGCACTGCTGTGGGTAACGGATCGGTGCGAAAAACGAGGGTTTGGATGCCTTAACACCCTGCACAACTTTATTTTAATTTTTACAAATTACCCTGATTGAAAGGCGGAACGATCAAGCAGGCCGCCATAGTGGTTGCGTCCGAACGATGCCTAAACACTAATCGCCTACGAGCGCTCAAACTTTGCTAACTATATCATATTGCTTTTCAGCTAATAGAGAAAACATTTAAAAATCATATCATTGAGGAGAAAGCACGCCCCGTGCGCCAAGATCGGCACGGGGCGTGCTTTCTCCTCGACTTCTGAAGTTTATTTGTTTTCTCTATCCGTATTTAGTTTTGTCGTATTTTATTTTTTTACGGTGCGCGGCCGTCCGGCGCCGACCTGGCGCACGCGATCCAGCGCAGCGCCCACCAGGTTCTGCGCCAGTTCGCGCCTTCCCCGCCGGATCGTCTTGCGATCTAGCCCGGTAATCTCAGCCATATAGGTGTCACCACCACGTCCGTAGCGTTCCGCTTCCAGTGCAGCAAGCCAACGTCGCTGTCGTTCATCCAGTTGGCTCATGACAATGTTAAGATGATGATGCCACGCTCTGCCTGGATGATCGAACTGGCTTTGACAAAGTGCGCATTGACAGTGGTAAGCGATTGATGTTGACATAAGCATGTAAATTGGGAAATAGGGAATTTATTATAAAAAGATGCTCAAAGACTAGTAGAGCGACCGTTTAATGTTTAGAAAGGTGGAGAGAGCATGCTCTAATGCGACTGTTGGGCATTAGAGCATGCCCAAATCCACGCTATTCTAAACATTAAATAGTCAGACCACGAGTATGACAGCGCAAGGTTGTTAATCGGTAGACCACAGCGGAGCCGGCACGCCTACGGGCCGGACCATGCGCACGAGGCGTGCTGGCTCCGCCCTTGCGCGGAACCTCGCGCTGTCATCCTAGGATAGCTGCAAAATTCTTACGCAATCGCCTTATAGACAAACCAAATCAACTTGGCACAAACGCGGAGGAGGCATGCTCTAATGCCGGTCCGGTCGCACAAGAGCGTGCGCGCTCCACGTTTGTGCGACTTCTCCTTGTTTGCTCTATTAGGTTAATTTACGGGTAGTTGCAAAAAAGATCATCTAGGGCTAAAATACAATTGCCATACAGCTAACAAGCTTGTCTTTCATGCTAGTCAAGGCAGGTTCTTACCAGCAGGCTCGGTCTCTGTGCCGACTGTCCTATCCAGCTCATCCCAAAGATCAGGATGCCACTGTTGAAGCGCGCGCATTTTGCGGCGCAATGGATCTGATCTCGATCCGTATAAGCGCCAACCAAGCTTATTCAAGAAGGAGCCAATATAGTTAGGTGTGTAGATCACATCAAATTCACGTTGGATAACCATGCAAACGCGTTTACCTGTCCATACGTCGTTCATGAATCCATACTGTTTCGCCCCATGGATCAATAGTTTGAGTAAGTGCTGACGCTGTGACGCATTTAAGCGCGGTTTGTTCCCTTGACCTTTGCGCGTGCACAGCGCTTCTATGCCGCCAGTTGCGGCTCGGCGCAACCAGCTTTTGACGGTTGGCAACGTAACACCAAGCGCCTCGGCAATTTCATCCATTGACAAACCTTTTTCGTTCAATTCCCAGGCCCGAAAACGCCGAGTCTCACGTCGTTTATTGTAGGGTGGTAGCTGTTGTATGTACATAAAATTTCATCCTTGCCGGTCTCTGTAGGTCGTTATACTTTTCGAGCGATGAATCGCAGCGGCGATATCACTTAGATCGGAGAGAAAAGGAATTAAAGGATACTCGATCAAACCGACTTCGGATCGAGCCTAATAGCATATCTGTTATACAAGCAGGTTATAGCGATAACGAGTGAATTAGATATAACAATTATTTCTGATCAACGCCGATAAAACGCTGATTCATAGAAAGGGGGAACAAAGGCTTAGCTTACAATGCTACAATTAAATCTGCTTGGTTCACCACAAATCACTCTAGACAACGAAATGCTGACTGGTAAGTTAAGCAACAAGGCCCAAGCCTTGCTTTTCTACCTGGCAGTCACCATCCAAACACACAGCCGAGCAAAGTTGGCCGCCCTGTTTTGGGCTGATGTCCAGGATCAGGAGGCGCGCAAAAACCTGCGTGATGTGCTGCCACATTTACGCAAGCAACTCGCTGCCTATGTGCTTATCACCACACAGACAGTTAGTTTAAACCCAGCCAATGCCTTTGGGCTGGATGTGCAGATATTGAATGCTGGGTTGGCAGAGTATCGCCGGTCACCGAATGAGTTGGCCATCCTTGATGCGGCCCTGGCGCTTTATACGGGAGATTTCCTGGACGGCTTTTACGTGCGCAATGCCCCACTTTTTGAGGAGTGGGTGGGCCTACAACGTGAGTCGTTATATACGCAAGCGGTGCAAGGTGGCTTATGGTTGGTAGAGCAATACACGCGTCAGGGAAACTATACCGCCGGGCTGACTGCCAACCGCCGTTTATTAGCCCTAGATCCGGTAGCAGAAATAGCCCACCGGCACCAGATGCGGTTGTTAGCCTACAGCGGACAACGGAGTGCGGCACTGGCGCAATATGAAAATTGCCAGCGCGTGCTAGCTACCGAGTTAGATACCACACCCGAAGCTGAAACCACCGACCTATACCAGCAAATTCGCGCCGGAGTCTTGGTAGACCCTTTCGCAAAACAGAAAACTTTGACGATGGATAGCGCAAGCTCTACAGATGAATTTAATGATGACTTGAACGCGGTCACTGATGGGCAGCCGCTGATTAAGCTGCATCTCTTTGATGCTTTCTATCTGACGCGTGCAGGTCAAGCGGTTGATGACTTTCGTTCGGATAAAGTACGTGCGTTACTTGCCTACTTGGTCTTAGAAGGGAAAACGCCGATCCTCCGCACCCGTTTGATTGAATTATTTTGGGGCCGTAATGAATTCGTAATGGGACGCGGCAGTTTGCGGGTGGCGCTTACCAACTTGCGTCAACTACTGGCGCCGCTCGATTTGATCCAGGCTACCCATCAAACCGTGCAATTGCAGACGGATCATCCTCAGTTCTGGTGTGACGCCTTGACTTTGGATGCCTTTTTACCGCAAGGATCAGACGTTCCCGACGCTCTAGCACGAGAAGCAGCGAGCAAGTTCGCCTATACGGAGTTTTTACCCGGTTTTGCCGCCATTGATAGCCCAGGGTTTGCAGACTGGCGTCAGGTCCGGCAAACGCGTTATGCAAAGCTTTTGGGCAGAGCGACAGAGTCCTGGAAGGCACAGGCCATCATCTTTCCCCCTTCGATTTCCCCTGCCCTACCTGACCCCGTACGCGCTCATCATTTGCCGCGCCAGTTTACACCGTTCATAGGGCGGCAAATGGAAATCACCACACTGCGTAACAAATTGCTAGAGGGGCGCTATCCTTGGCTTACGCTCATTGGCGAGGGTGGGGTGGGCAAAACGCGCCTAGCCTTGGCCGTGGCCGCTGTCGTGCAAAACTATTTTGCAGATGGCGTCTGGTTTGTCCCTTTGGTAGGCGTTACGCCGGGCGCTGATTTGTCCGACCGCCTGGCGGCTGCGGTTGGCGCTACGTTGAACCTTACATTTGTGGGTGCTGAGGCCCTGAGCACACAGTTAATCGCCCAATTACAGAACAAACAATTATTCCTAATTCTCGATAACTTTGAGCATCTGATCGCTGGCGCAGAGTTTATCATAGATTTGCTGCGGGAAATCCCGGCGTTACAAATCTTAGTGACCTCGCGCCAACGGCTGGATTTCCAAGCCGAGTATGTCTTTGCATTAGATGGCTTGCCCGTACCCAATGCCGATGAGTGCCTTTTGGAAAAAAATCAATTGCTCGACTACGAAAGTGTGGCACTCTTTGTCGAGCGCGCTAGCCGCACCACTGCGGCCTTTCAGTTGACAGAGGAAAATCAAGCGGCGGTGACCCGTATCTGCCAGTTGGTTGAAGGATCGCCGCTCGGCATTGAGTTAGCCGCCACCTTGGTTCGCCAACAATCGTGCACCGAAATTGCGGCTGTATTGCGCCAAAACTATACAATTTTAGCGACTACGCAGCGTGATGTACCGGCACGCCATCGCAGTATGCAGGCGATGTTAGCCTATTCCTGGCAGTTGCTCACGCCGGCTGAGGCAGACATCTTGGCGCGCAGTTCGGTATTTTGCGGTGGCTTTACGCTAGAAGCGGCCACTGTAGTCAGTGGGGCAACCTTAGCCTTGCTGACCCGGCTGGAAGATCACTCACTCTTGCACCAAGGCAACGTTGGGCGCTATACAATGCACGAATTGGTGCAACAATATGCTGCCAAGCGGTTGCACGCCACACCAGAACAAGAGCACCAGACTTACGACCAACATTGCACTTATTATACCGATTTCCTGTACACCCAGCGGCCCAGCCTACTAAGCCAAGGGCAGGCCCGCCAGCGCGTGCGGCTGGAAATTGATAATTTACGCACCGCCTGGCAGTGGGCGATTGATAAGGCGCGGCTTGATGCCCTAGAAAAAAGTGTGGAGGGCTTACGGGCATTTTACAGGGTAGCCGGTTTTTACCATGAGGCCGCAGCGACTTTTGACCTCACTGTTGTGCGCGTGCGTGACATCATGGCGACAATGGCACAACCGTCATTGCCATTACAACGGCTGCTCGGCTATTTGCTAGTTGCCCGCACCTTCTTCGACGTACGCCTGGCGCGCACCGAACTGGCTGGTCCAGCGCTAGCCGAGGCGCTCCACTATGGACAAACACTTGCGGAACCAGCATTGGCGGCTGACGCGTTACGCCTACTCGGCATGGTGGCAAAACATTCTGGCGATTCGATCATGGCTTGCGACTGGCTTGAGCAAAGCCTACGGTTGGCCCGCGCCCATAACCTGCCAGACTTGATCGGGGGAAACTTAGGTGACTTAGGCGCAATCTCTAGTGATCAGGGCGAGACAAGGCGTTCGACCGCCTATTATCAGGCAGCATTACCTTTCGCCCGCCAAACCCAGAATCGCTTGCTGGAGTGTATGCTTGTGCATAATCTGGGCGTGAATTACTTGCTACTGGGTGATTTTGCTCAGGCCCTCCATTATGGGCAGGAAAATATTCAAATTAGCCGCGAGGTGGACGATCCCTGGTTACTGGGCCATGCCTATCGCGACACCGCCTATCTCCTGATGACGCTGGGTGATACAACCTATGCGCAGCGTTATTATGAAGATGCACTCCAATGCTTTCGTAACCTAGGTAGCCGCATTGAAGAAGCCAGTGTGCTCTATCACTTAGGCGCACTTTTTGGCCAGATGGGCGATGCGCGAACCGCCTATGCTTATTGCCAGCAAGCGCTCCAGATCGTTGAAAAAGGGCAGTCCCATTGGCACCGCGGCAATGCGTTCGTTTATCTCGGGCATGCCTTGGTTGGATTGCAACAATTTGCCAAAGCGCAGGCGGCTTATCAACAAGCAATGGCTGCTTTTCTGCCGGGCGGGTATGCCAGCCCAGCATTAGAAGCGCGCGCCGGTCTGGCCTTCGCCTTATTCCAGCAACAGAAAATCTCCCAGGCCCAAGCCGAGGTGGAGCAAATTTTACTGGATATAGAGTCTATCATGCTGGAGGCTACGTTAGAAATGGCGAGCATTTTCCTGACCTGTTATCGCGTGCTGGCCGCCACAGATGATCCGCGGGCGACAGGCATCCTCAAGCGTGGCTACGAGGCGGTGCAAATTCAGGCGGCCACAATTGATGATGAAGAACTGCGTCATTCATTTTTGGAAAATGTAGCCGCCAACCGCGAGATTGTCAGATTGGTAGAAATGCAAGAGTTGTCAATGCCCGTCGCGCGGATACCGAGGCTAAACGGCGCCCGTCGGTCGGTTGAGTTATGGTATACAGCGGATAGTAGACAGTAGAAGGTAGCCGGTAGATAGGAAACACGATAGGAAACAATTGTTTCCTATGCTGAAGGATAAGCAGGCGCATTATTCATAAGCCATGCGGTGCGGACACACGCTCACCTGACCGTATAGCCTATGAATAACGGGGCTTTATCTGATTTTCTATTGGCAAGGAAATTACGTAAAGACAATGTGTTCGACGTTGCGTACGACGCTTCCGGTATAAAGCCAAGAAATCTGGCGCAAGGTCAAAGCCTGATCAAAATCCGTCAAAGCCGACATACCATTGGCGGGGGCGACCACATGAAACCAGCGCAAACCCGCCGAGGCTGCCGTGTGCAAGACGCAGATGCTTGCCACCGTGCCAACAATGACCAAATGCTCTACCTTCCACACCCGGCTCAAATAGTGGTCTAGCGAAGTGCCATAGAAACCGTCATATCGGCTTTTTTGGCAGACCAAATCTTCGGCATGCGGCTTCAATTCGTCGATAATTTCCCAGCCCCAAGTGCCCGCCCGGCAATGTTCTGGCCAGATTTTCCATTCTTGGTCGTCGGCATAGTGCGTATCCTGCGTATAGGCAATCGGCACCTGTTGGGCCCGCGCAGACGTTAAAAGCTGCTGGATATTGCCAATTGTCGCGCTAGCATCTGGCACCACCAAGGTCCCGCCTGGCTTCACAAAATCATTCTGCATATCAACGACAATGACCGCCGTACGCTGCGCTGGCAGCCGCACCTCATCCTGAAACGGAATCTCTGGCACATCCACGCGTTCACCGGGCACAAAAGCAACCGTCATCTTTATTCCTGTTCCTTTATATGACTGTTATACGCATGAGCGTCACAAACGAACATTTTTTAGGCAATTAGCGATTGGAGATTACCTCGTCAATCTTTAATCGCTAATCGCTGGCCACAAGTGTTACTGCTTTATGCTCGTCAGTATATATTGGACTTTTGACAAAAATGGACCTTCTGAGCGGTGTGAAATGCAGTGCTACCAGAGAGAGAGCTGCTCACAGAAAAACAACAGAGGAATTAACCGGCAGTTTGGGTGGATTCGAACTTCGTCTC
>JBBREZ010000067.1:0-19068 GCA_038225095.1 Caldilineales bacterium | reverse complement strand
CGCCAACATTTGAACGGCAAAATGGCGACGAACCCACTAGCATCGTTTCTCTTGAAAATTAGGTGCAAATCGCAGGTTTGTCATGCCGTACTTGCAGCAGAAGCGATTTGGCGCATTCTAATTTAACGTTGTCGTACTAGTATCCAATCGAAGCCAGCCTGAGCGGTTGTAATCATACGCGGTTTTGTCCATTAGTGATTCAGCGCCTAGAAATTTAGATTTTCTAGACCTAACACGGGCGCGCTGACAGCCGATGCCGTAGGAAAAAGGAAAGCTGAGCGATGAGTAAGGAACAAATGATCGAGCTCCTAGTGCTTTTACAGATATATTACGAATCTCATCAGGCTATGGAAAGTCTGGCAACGAGTCTTCACATGGCCGTATTCCAGTCTGTGGTACAGGAATATAGTGTGAAGCCAGCCGATGTCTATCTAGCTTCGGTCAAATTAAAACGAGAATTGCTCAATCAATAGAAAAGGCCGCAGGATATTGCCTGTTATGAAATAGTTTGGCAGATTTTTTTAAGGTTTGTCAGTAATTATTCTAGCTGAAAATTGGCTGCAAGTGTGTTAAACTGTTAGTAAATTTATACGCCTATGAATTTACATGCATAAGTTGTTAGTGGCCTGTTAACTGTAAGTGAAAGTTGCTAGGAATGAACAATGGATAAAATTAGTCTAGAGATCGACAAGAAATATGAGGATAGTAGCGGCGTCACATTGGCGATTACAAGCATTTGTGTCGAAGTATTACCAAATGGCGACATTGAGACGGTGATTGCAGCAACCGCTAATGGTGAGTTTTATTGGTTTCGATTGCCCGCCGATGAAGCCAAGGTCAAGACCTGGCACAAGGTGTAAAGCGCAATCTCTGATGAGTCACCAGTAGATGATAAATTCTTTGCGCGCTCGGTATAACGTGACTGGTACCGAACAAGGTGATTCATCACAGTGGCAGTGAGTCAGACATTATCGATCGAATCAGGAGCATCATGAAAGAATATCAAGAGGAATTGAAGACGATCATTCGGTCTGCGCGACATAAGCTTGATGAAATAGAGGCCTGTGAAGTCAAGCCGCAGTCTCGCCCTATCATAGGGAAATGCTTTAGGCATCAAAGTGTGTACGCGTCTCCCCACAGCGATGCACGATACTGGCCCTTATATTTAATGATTAGTGGTGGCGAAGATCGCTACTTGTATGGGATTAGGTTCGAGAAAGATTCGAGTGGAAAAATTGCGATCACGCCTGATTGTGAAATGCCGTCGACCTGGTCTGAGGACTATGAACAGGTGTCGCGCCCTGAATTCATTGCTGAGTGGAGAAAACTGCTTGAGACTAAGGGGTTTGAAAATAGCCAATATCGCGGGGTTGCCTAGCACCTGTACTGTCATTGATGCCAATCACTGCCCAACATGAAGTCTGTTATCAAAATTGATTTTCCTCAATCGGCACTGGCAACCCGGCGTTGCGCATCACTTTAAGCGCGTTCGTAGTGGGACAAGGGCCGCGGTGCAGGCGATAATCGAAGGTCATAGCGCCATCCACCAGATCATCCCGGAAATGATAATTTGTGATCGCCGGCATTTCGTCGGCCAATTTCACCAATTCTAAATCGTGCGTCGAAATCAGCCCCGTGCCATGCTTGTTAACCAGGGCCCGGATATAGGCTCGGCTGCCGATCAAGCGTTCTCGATTATTCGTGCCGCGAAAAATCTCGTCAATGCAGAAAAAGAGCGGCAACACATGGGTTTGCTCTAAGGCATCCAGCAGCGCTTTTAACCGTTGCACCTCGGCGTAAAAATAAGAAACCCCTTTCGTCACCGAATCGCTGATCTTAATACAGGTGAACAGCCGGAAGAGTTCACTGTCAAGCGTCTGTGCATCCACTACGCCACCGGCATAGGCCAGCGCCAAATTCATACCAAGCGCCCGTAGAAACGTACTCTTGCCCGCCATATTCGATCCGGTAATGATCGCCACTTCACCCAAGTGATCGACGGCAAAATCGTTGCAGACTTTTTGCGCATCGGGGATCAGTGGATGCCCTAACCCTTGGACGCTGAAAATTTTATTCGCTGCAACGTCAGTTGGTGGCCGGAGTTTGGGGAACGTATAGGTCGGATTCAAATAAGCTAGATTGGCCAGCGAACTCAATGCTTCCACCGCAAACCAGGCATCCAACCAAGCGGGAACATGCTCGGCCGCCCTGGCTTTATACCGCTGTAGGAGATAGGCAAACGTGAAATTCCACGGGACGACCAGATTGAGAATCAGCGCTAAGATTGGGTTGCCTTGGAGGCCGATGGCGGTTACCAGCCAGCGAATCCGGCGCAAATAGGTGGAAGGCCGCTGCGCTTGTTCCCAAATTGGGGCGCAGAGGGCGCGTAACTGCGGGGTCTGGCGATAAGAAAAAGTTTCAAGTTGTTGCAAGATGGCGACAAGCTGCTCGACTGCTGCCTGAACCGCCGTCGCCGTTTGGAACACTTCGCTTGTTTCACGCGCCTTCAACAGTTGTAGAGCCATGTACGGGACAAAGGTAACTAGCCAGAGCGGCCCGATCCACCCTAGTTGATTCATGCTCCATAGCCCAATGTTCAAGACCGCCAGGAGCACGAAGAGGAACAACCAGCGACCGAGCGAACTTTGGTTTTGGTCCGCTTGAAACCAGGCCAACAAAGGCTGGGTATCCCAACGGCCAACCTGGCGCGTGGAAAACTGGGCATTCAGCGTTAGCTTGTCACGAAAAAGCGCCAGTGGGATCAGCTCACGGACAATTAGTTGGCGCTGAAGCACCATGGAAAGTTGCGGCGTTGGCGCACTTAACCACTGGTAGAGGCGTTGGCTGCCGGCCACAGACACGGCCCGATCCAACAGCTGATGCAACGAATAACTACCGGCTAGATCCAAATCAACGGCAAAAGGGTGGTTCGGATCGGGCGTGATTGGCAAGGCCGGCGGAATTTGCGCCCAATCGAGATGGGCGCGCGCCAGTTGGGTCTGTTTAATCTGTTGCCAGATGGTAAAGCGCGCGATCATCCGCTCAAGCTGGCGATGGCGATAGACAACTGCACCAAAGAGCACGACGCACAATCCAAGGATTCCCCAAAACAACCATAGATTGGTGAGGAAAAGGACCCCACCGCTCAAGGCTACCCCGCCAGCAAAAGTGATAACGCGTAGCCAGGAATAGCGATTGCTGATGCCGTGTAGTCGATCCAATTGTTGTTGCAGACGGCGGACCTGGCTCTGCAATGCCTTGACCCGGCGGGCTTTCCAGTGAGCTTGATCGAAGTCAATCGTAGCTGTCGGCATGGGCAGTCCCTACTCACCGAGCCGAATGCGTCGCAGCAGCTCTTCGTTGTCTTTCGTTTGCCCAATCAACTTGAGGAGGCCATTCATGGCCTGTTTGGGTTTACCGCTGGCCAACCAACGGCGCAGTTTGGCTAGGCGTTTAATGTCATCCGGTGTGTAGAGCAAATCTTCGTTGCGCGTGCTGCTGGCGAGCAAATTCATGGCGGGAAAGATGCGCGCTTCCGCCAATTCACGGTCCAGCACGAGTTCACTGTTGCCGGTGCCTTTGAATTCCTGGAAGATCAGATCGTCCATTCGCGAATTGGTCTCGATCAGCGCAGTGGCAATGATCGTAATCGAACCACCCTTTTCGATGTTGCGCGCCAGGCCAAAGAAGCGCCGTGGGATTTCTAATGCCCCTGCATCGACGCCGCCGGACATGGTGCGGCGCGACCCCGTGCCGTATAGGTTATAGGCGCGCGCCATGCGCGTCAAACTGTCCACCAAGACCACAATATTTCGGCCACATTCCAGTTCGGCGCGAATATGGGCCATCGTCAACTCGACCAGCGCCACATGTTCTTGCAGACCTTGGTCGTTGGAACTGGCAAAGACCTCGGCTTGCACCGTGCGGCGAAAGTGGGTCACTTCTTCGGGGCGTTCGTCAATTAATAAGATGATAATGCGCGTTGCCGGGTCGCCGACATGAATCGCGTGCGCGATCTGTTCCAACAAGATAGTTTTACCCGTCTTCGGTGGTGCCACAATCAGCCCACGCGTGCCCTTGCCAATCGGCGCGATCAGGTCCATGACGCGCAGGATAATTTCTTTCGTGGCCGCTAGATTAAAGCGCTCGTGGGGGCTGATGGCTACCAGACTGGTGAAAGGCGTCCGTTCTCTATAGGCTTCCGGCAGCAAGCCACAGATCGTGGCAACCGTGGCTAACTCAGTTCCCTGTCGGCCGCGTTCGGTCGTACCTGTGATGGTCGCCCCGGCCACGATCTTATATTGTTGGATTAATTTGGCGGGCACGGCGACATCGGCCGGCGTCGGTTGCAATGACACCGTTGGATCGCGCAGCACACCCGCACCTTTGCCAGCCAACTGCAAAATCCCCGTGACCTGATTTTCCGGCGTTGCGGGTCGTGCATCGTTGGTGGTTGGCCGTGACGCAGCCTTCGCCGGCCGTTTGCTTGGCGGCTTGGTTGTCGTCGTTGTTCGCCGGCGAGCTGTGGTCTTTCGTGGTGCGTCGTTGGTCATGATACCTTCGTTTGGGCCAGACGATGGAGTAACATGCAGTATGCCTTTTGGCCTTTTTCAAAACTGCTCAGGCGGAAAAATTCGTTGGGTGAATGCTGGCGTTCATCCGGCAAGGCAAACCCAAAGTTTACCGTGTAGACGCCCAATACGGTGTGAAAGAGCGCACAGAAGGGAATGCTGCCGCCCGACCGCGCATAATAAGGCTCCATGCCATACAGTTCTAGATGCACATCGCGGGCGGCCTGGTTGCCAGGATGGTCGGCCGGCATGAGATAGGGCGTGGAAGCGCTGGCGCCTACATCCGTTGTAATCTGCACACCCGGCGGCGTGTTTTGGGCGATATGGGCCTTGAGTTTTTCAATAATCTTCTCCGGATCCTGATCGGCGACCAGGCGACAGGTAATCTTGGCATGCGCCTGGCTCGGAATCACCGTTTTGGTGCCAGCGCCTTGGAAACCGCCCCAGATGCCGTTGAGTTCCAGCGTCGGCCGCGCCCAGGTTCTTTCGCGTGTACTATAACCCGGTTCGCCAAAGAGCGCGCTAAGGCCAAGTTGGGCCTTGTAATCGGTCTCGTTATAGGGAATCGTGGCAATTTGGGCCCGTTCTTCTGCGCTGAGCGCCCGCACATCGTCATAGAAACCTTCGACCAAAATCTTGCCATCAGCATCGCGCATCGAATCGAGCAACCTGACCAGGGCATGAATCGGGTTCTGAATGGCGCCACCCGCCATGCCCGAATGTACATCGCGATTTGGCCCCGTCACGTTGATCTGCATGGCGCACAAGCCACGCAGGGCCACCGCCAATTCTGGTTCCGTTTCGCTCCATTGGCCACCGTCGGCGCTCAGCACCATATCACAGGCAAATTTCGCCTGGTTCGCCTTTACAAAAGGTGGCAAGGTTGGACTGCCGATCTCTTCTTGGCCTTCAAAAAAGAATTTCAAATTGATCGGTAGCTGGCCTTCACTTTTCAGCAAGGCCTCAACCGCCAGAATTGGGACGAGCATGTTGCCTTTGTCGTCATTTGAGCCGCGTGCGTAGACTTTGCCGTCTTTAACCACAGGCTCAAACGGTGGACTGTCCCACAGATCGAGCGGATCAACGGGTTGCACATCAAAGTGACCATAGATCAGGATGGTGGGTTTGCCGGGTGCATGCAACCAATCGCCATAAACGACCGGATGGCCGGGAAAATGATCGGCGGTCTCCATCAACTCGATATTTTCGATGCCAGCGCGTTGCATGCGTTGCATCACCCATTTGCCCGCTTTGCGCACGTCGCCCGCATTTTCGGGTAAGCTAGAGATGCTGGGAATCCGCAAAAAGTCGAGCAGCTCATCTAAAAAGAGTGGTTGATTGGTGTCCAAATATTGTTGCCAAGTACTCATTTTCTCTCCTTAGTCTATATTGTGATTGATTACTTAGTGATAGATGGTGCGCTTTGGGTTTATGCTACGGTTTCGTGGCTCGGGTTGCTATAAACGTTGCCATATATTCTGCCAGCGCTGTGCCGGGCCATGTATCTTCATAGAAACCGGTGATCACAAAGCCAACGTCAATTTGCCCACCAATTTGGTCTTCTAAGGTGTGGCCGAATTCGAGCGGCTGTTCGTCATCTAGATAACGCTGTTGTTCGGCGGCGTTCAAACTTGTCAAATCTGAGTAGGGTAATTTGTGACGCACTTGGAGAACGCCTTCATCGGCCAATGCTTGGTCGAAGATGTAGGTTGTTGGGTTACAAAACCCAGTCATCAAACCCCCACCGCGTCGTAGTACACGAAACGCTTCGCGCCACACAGGCCGCACATCTGGTACAAACAAATTGGAACAAGGCTGGACGATCAGGTCGAAGCTGGCGTCGGCAAATACGGTTAGAGCGGCCATGTCACCTTGCGTTGTGGTCAGAGTCAATGCCTCACGGCGCGCCACCAGGCGATCCTGGGCCAATTGCTGCGGCGAGTTGTCGAAAACAGTCACGTTGGCGCCAACTGCGGCTAAGATTGGTCCCTGCTGCCCGCCGCCGGACGCCAAACAAAGCACATCAAGACCAGCCAATGTGGGAAACCAGCTTGGCGGCACCGCTTTGGTCGGTGTCAGCACAATCTGCCAATTACCTTGGCGCGCCGCCGCAATCACATCTGGCGCAACTGGCAACGTCCACTCACTTTGGCGTTCGACCGCTCGATCCCAGGCGCGACTGTTGTAGGCGCAAATATCGCTTGCGCTGGTCAACAACTTGGCGCACACTAGAGCCACTCAGCCAGCAGCAGTTAACAGACATCGTGGAGCGAAGGGAACACTCGATAGGCGAGCGCTGCCACCTTTGCCGATGGTTGTTTAATATCTGGGATCATGATCGTGTACATACCCGCCGCCGCCGCGGCCATCACGCCGGCTTCTGAATCTTCCAGCGCCATACAATGTTGGGCATCGATCCCTAGCTTTTGAGCCGCCGCCAAGAAAATATCGGGCGCTGGTTTGCCATTCTGAACCTGATCACCAGCCACAACATCTTTGAAACGGGCGTCAATGCCACCGGCGCGTAAACTGAAAAGCGCTTTTGTATAGGCCGTTGACGTTGCCACGGCGCGCGGGATCTGGTGTTGGTCAAGCAGATCGAGGAGTTCGGTCAAACCGGGCTTACAGACAATGCCGTGGGTATTGATATGATTTTCCCAGTGTAGCGAACTGGTAGATTTGAACTGATCTAGCGGAAAATCAACGCCTTGGTCGTCCAACAAAAGTTGGTAACAATCGTGAGCTGGTCGGCCCGTGGTCGAGTGTAAAAGCTCATCGCTCAGATGATAGCCAAGTTCCCTAC
This sequence comes from Caldilineales bacterium, assembly GCA_038225095.1. GTDB lineage: Bacteria > Chloroflexota > Anaerolineae > Caldilineales > Caldilineaceae > JAPLGZ01. The sequence continues at coordinate 11,694 of JBBREZ010000067.1, read as the reverse complement.
CAGCGCTCCGCCAGGCAACCTGATAAATTCGTTCTGTATCCAACATAAGGCCGTCCATGTCAAAAATGACGGCTTGCAGTTTAGTTGGCCTGCTGTTCATCTACATACCTCATTGAATACAAGTCAAAACCACGAGCCAGCGCTTTAAACGCTTGCGAGTTTTTGCGGCTGTACGCTTTTTAAGTTAGTTTACCCGTTGCGGTCTACTGCTTTACAGGAATTATACTCTATCTATGTCGATTTGTTCTATAATGCACAGATGAAATGATGCACAGATTAGATTTTTGAGGCACATGATCGAAATCTAATGTTGATGGTGCGGTACTCGACAAATTAGCTAAACTTAGCGGAATCAAGCCATAAGGGTCAGGCTGGCCCGCCCCTATAAATGAGCAATTTTTAGTATGAGAATCGAAACTAATCGACAAATCAAATAGAAGCCGCACAATCGTAGGGCCACGAACTATCGTGGCCGTATAGCTGAAGGTGCGGCGTTTATTTGGTCTCTCTATAAGCCGCATTTTTTGTCACATAAGTTTGATGTTGACTGATGTTGGAGGAAGGCTATCTAGCGCCGCCGTTGAGCACCACGTCGATCTTCTTTGGGTCGAGCCAGATTGACCACTAATTCGCGGCCCTTGAATGGTTTGTTATTAAGTTGTTTGATCGCGCTTTCCGCTTCCATCTGGACCACCATATCTACAAAAGCAAAACCGCGATTTTTTCCAGTCATCGGATCTGTCATCATCGCAATCGAGGCGACTTTGCCAAAAGGGGTAAATAAATCTTGTAATTCTTGCTCGGTTGTCTGGTGGGGTAAACTGCCAATATAAATATTCAAACTGTTTCCTTTTCTATGCCGCTGGCATCCTGCTGTCGTTTTCTATCTGGTCATTTTGATTTATCGGTTGCGCAACGAACGCTGCCAAGGCAACGAATGTCACGCATAAGCTGTTGACTGTAACACAGCTTGGGCAGTTTGTGTAAATAGAAAATCAAAGTGTCACTTTTATTTTTATTTTTATCAATAAATGGATTTGACATGCTGATTAACCTGTGATAAACTGCCATGTACAAGATGTTGTAAGTTCTGTCACGAGTAATGCAAATTCACCGACCAGACTCACAAGTCCGGTCGTTCTTTGTTCTTACTTGCGGTTGTTACTTTGTAACAGAACAAAAATTTTTGTTGGGAACGACCACGTTTTGTACTTATATTTCGTCGCATGTATTACAAAGGGAAAAGGAGTTTTTTAACCATGAGTAACAGCCAAACACGTGGAACAGTCAAGTGGTTCAATGATCAGAAGGGCTTTGGGTTTATTACACCCGAAACCGGTGACAAAGATGTATTTGTTCACCAGTCCGCCATCATCGCGACCGGCTTCCGGAGCCTGAGCGAAGGTGACCGCGTCGAGTTCAGCATTGAACAAGGACCGAAGGGTCCCGCTGCTGCCAACGTCAAGAAGATCTAACAACATCGGAACGATCTAACGTAAAGCGCTTATTCCGCTATCCGCGGACTATCATTGACCTGAACCAGTTCCTTTGGAATTTACTGGAGCAGGACTATAGCTCGGGTAACCCAAAGCTCCAAGGGTTTAAGGTCGCTTATTGCGATCTGCTGGCTATAAGGGTTAAGAGGGGCGTCTGATACAAGGTATCAGACGCCCCTCTTGTTTGTTTGACGCGCTTAATCCATGAGCGCTTGATAGGTTAGCACCCGAAAGTCGCTCGCAACTGGATAGGTGCTAGAAGGCATAAACTGCGCCATCAGAATGGCAATCAATTCTTCCTTCGGATCGATCCAAAACGTTGTATTCGCTGCGCCACTCCAAGCGTAAACCCCTTGCGACCCTAGAATCTGATTTTGTGCTGGATCTAATAAAATGCTATAACCGAGACCGAAACCTTCTCCTGACAACAAGTTGTCACCGACGCCAATTGGCAACAGCGCCGCAGGCAGGTGATTGGCCACCATCAATTCAACGGTTTTCCGTCCCAATAACCGCACCCCGTCCAATTCGCCACCGTTGAGCATCATCTGGCAGAAGCGCATGTAATCCGTGGCCGTAGAAACCAAGCCACCACCACCGGAGAAAACGTTTGGTTTGTGAAGAAATCGACTCGTCGCCGCTGCGTCAAGTGGGGCAAGCGCACCGGTTTCCGTCGTGGTATAAACTGTGGTAAACCGTTTTACCTCCATCTCCGGCACAGAAAAATGCGTATCAGGCATGCCTAGCGGTTTGAAAATCTTCTCAGCGAAAAATTGATCCAGCGGCATGCCCGCCATAATTTCGACCAAGTGACCCAATACATCAGTGGCAACACTATAGCGCCAGCGCGTCCCCGGTTGATAAACGAGCGGGATGGTGGCCAGTACTTGAACTAATTCCGCCAAACTACGCTTGCCGTCAAGAATCTGCGCCTCGCGATAGAGTGCATCGACTGGGGTATCGTTGAACCAGCCATAACTTAAGCCTGCTGTGTGCGTCATCAGATCCCGCACCGTCATGGGTGCTGTTTGGGGCGCCAACTCCATGCCAGCAAAATTTTGCTTCACCCAAACTTTGGTCGCTTTAAAGGCCGGAATGAATTTTGCCACTGGATCTGACAGTTGAAAACGGCCCTCTTCGTAGAGCATCATCGCCGCCACTGTCGTGATCGGCTTGGTCATGGAATAGATGCGGAAGAGGCTATCCAATTGCATCGGCTGATTGGATTCTTTGTCTTGTTGGCCCAATGCTTCAAAATGGATTAACTGACCGCGTCTAGCAATCATGGTGACGATCCCGGCGAATTTATTTTCGTCAAGATAGCGTTGCATAACCGGCCGAATGCGTTCTAGGCGGGTAGAGGAAAAACCGACTTTTTCAGGCTTGGTAAGTTTCATTGGATTTCTTCTTTAATAGAGACAATTTTAATAAAGCTGACCTCTCCCGCTCCCTTGCAGGGCGGGGACCGATTAGGGACAGAACACGTCCCTTCGTCCGTCCCATAACAGGCTCCCCAGCCGGGGAGGACAGGGGGAGAGGTCAACTATTTTCCCCAACTAACCATCTGCTCGGCGACAAAGTTATACGTGATCGGCAGATTGATCACCAACGGATGTTGGTTGCTGCCATCAGCGTTCATCACCCAGACCCGCCAGGCGCCAACATCGTTATTGGCATCGCGATTGCTCAGATAAACAATTTGCTGACCATCGGGACTCCAGGCTGGCGATACGTTGCTGGGCAGATGGTCCACCAACGTGGTTACGGGACGCGTTAAAGCAGCCAAACCCGAACCATCCGGGTTGACACCGAAAATTTCCCAATGGCTGCCTTGCTTAATTTGATAGATAATCCGTCCACCGCCTGGCTGCCAGTCTGGGTCCATCATATTATTGTCAGCGGTCACTAGCGAGTTTTGCGCACCGGGTTTGTCATCCGTTTTCTGAATCCCCGCTGGCGATGAATAGGTAATACCGCCCGCGCTCCAATCGGGGGCACGCGCGCTGTTCAACGCAGCAATATCGCGGAAGTTACTGCCATCCGTGCTGACGCTAGCAATCATAAAATTAGATCGTCGATCTTTATCAAAGTCCTTCAAGATCTTAGCGCGCAGTTCTTCCAAGGCTTTCTTTTTCGCGGGTGGCGCCTCGGCGGGGATGGGGAAGATCTGAGTCGATGACTTACAATAAGGGCCTAGATTGTAACAGCCATACGTGCCTTCCGAGCGGCTGAAGACAATCGATTTGCCATCTGGGCTCCACTTTGGGGAACGTAATTGGTCACGTTCGCCAAAAACTCTGTGTTCGTTGCTGCCATCCAGGTTGATTACATAGACGCCCCCATCGTTGCCATCGCGAGTAAAAGCAACCTGCGTGCCGTCTGGGCTGATCTCTGGATCAAAGCCACCGGTTAACAATCGTAATGACCCGCTGGCTAGATCATAGACATAGATGGCGCCGCCCCAAGTGCTTTCAATTACCAAATGTCCATTCAAGCCGGTTGGGCCTGTGCTCTGAACAACCGGGTTGTTGACCGCTGTATTATTAACCGTTTGTACGTTGGCAGACTGTGCGCTAGGTGAAGCTGGTTGCGCACCCACGTCTTGCGGCGTAGGGGTTGCCGCCGGTGGCGTGCCGATGCGGTCAGAAACCGGCAGATCGGCAATCGCTTTGCTGAGTTGAACCAAATCTGCCGAGACCCAACCAAAACCATTTGCGCCATCAGTCAGTTCAATTTGCACCCAAGTGGACGCCTGATTGCGGGCTAGCGCAACCACCGTTTGGTTTGGCTGGAGCTTGGTAATAATCGGATAAGTAGTGCCTGGACCAGAACGGACATTAATGCGTGAAGCGGCCGACACGCGTGCGGTGGGGCGACCATCCGCCGCTGGGGCTGGGGGCGCTGCTGTCACGGCCGTAACTGGCGGGGCCGGCTGGGCCGGCGCAGTGTCTTTTGTTACAGTGTCTTTTGTTACGGTATCTGTTGTTACCGCAGTCCCAGTCGTTGTCGCTGTTGTCGAGATTGGCGTCTGACCATCAACACCCGGTTGTTGTGAATTCGCGACAGCCGCACCCTGATGATTGACAACAGGTAAGTTATCAACGCCAAATGCGACCACCTGGTTGGCGGCGACCCAGCCGGTTGCGCCATCTGTGGTGCTTACATAGAGCCAGGCGCTATCCGTCGAACGCCCATTCGTCGTTAGAACTGTACCGGTATCCAATTTTTTCACCAACGCACCGTTCGGTTCCTTCACCAGATCAGCGCCGTTTCCACCCACAATCCCGATTGGGTTAACACTCATGTTTGGCGCACTAATTGTCGTCGTGGTTGGCGCTAGCGTTGGTGAAGGCACAGGTGACGGTGTGGCCGTTGGCCGCGGTGTCGGCGAGGCGGTTGGTGGCAAGGTCGCGGTGGGCATCGGCGTTGCGGTCGGCATTGATGTTGCAGTCGGTGGTGCTATGGTTGCCGTCGGTTGCGTTGCCAGTGCGGTCGAGACTGGTGTTTTGGCTGCGCTCGTTGTTGCCCCAGGCGTCACTTTGGGTGTAATCGTGGTGGCTGGCGTCGGCGGTGCATCCGTCAGGATCGGCAAATCATCCATGCCAAAGATCACCAACTGTTCGGTGAGCACCCAGCCGGTGACGTTGCTATCGGTGCGGATGATAACCCATTTGCTGTCGCCTGTACGTCCATAGGCGGTGAGCGTTGTGCCTGGCAACAACGTCTGAACCACTTTGCCGCCGGGCGTTGCATAAAGCGTGGCATTCTGGGCGCCCGCGACGGCCAATTTGCCTTGGGCACCGGGCGCAATCTGGGCCACGGGGTGTAGAACCGCAGCCTGCGCCGGAGATTGGCACTGTGGCAGCCAGAACAAGCAGACCGCGAATATCAACGCTAGCGGGCGCTTACTGCGCTTGCGGAATGGGTTGGATTGTGAAAGTGCTTTGCCGCTTTTTACAAAGCCCCGTGGAGCGTCACTATGTTCTGCTATTTGCCACATGCGGATTTCCTCTTTTTCAAACCAAGGATAAAATTATAAATTTGTCACGCTTGCTAAATAAATGTTGCGCCGGATAATGATTGGTTAAACGCTGCACATTATTTTTATCAGTCAATATTACTTTCACAGCCCATATACTACCTTATAATGCTAGCAGTTAAGTCAAAAGCTGCATGACTTGCGAGTGATTTTAGATCAATTCGATTGGTCGCAAAGTATAATGCTATAACCAGTGTTGCCATTTTGACAAATATAGAAGTCGATTGTACAATTTTTTTCAACCGAACGGTCGGTCGAACATATGGTAGTAAATTATGCCTGAAGTATAACGATTTTGTCAAAGAAGACCTATAGGATTGAAATGATTGAAGCGGCAGAGAACCCGTCTAAAAAAAACATTCTGGACGCTGCACAAAAATTGTTGATAAAATATGGCTATGCCGGTCTTTCCATGCGCGAACTTTCTGAAGAGTGTGGATTGGCTAAAGCGACCATTTATCATTATTTTCACGATAAACAGGAAATTTTTCTTAGTGTATTAGAACGCGACATGTTGGCAATCCGTAACTGTACAATGGCAGCGGCTGCGGAAGAAGAAGATTGCATTCAAAAATTGCGTGCTATTATTCATACGCATTACGTCATGATCCGCGAACGGCATGCGTTGATTATTAATGTCATTCGCGAAATTAGTGGCCTAGAGCCACAATTGCGTGAGCTTAAACGCAAACATATGGCTGCCTATTGTAATCCAATTATCAAAATTATTGAAGATGGAATCGGGCAAGGGATCTTTCGGCCAGTCAATGTTGAAATGGCTGTTTTTAGTTTATTCGGCATGATCCACAGTGTTACGTCGCATTGCATGCTGATGGATGAAGCCAATGCTAACAACGATTTTAGTGACGAAGTTGTAGAACATACGTTGTCACTCTTTCTCCATGGTGTTACCACCGACAAAGTTTGATGCTTGAACCAGGTTAGTCAATGGCGATGAGATTTCTGTTCAGAAAGCAAGAACCGAGATAGAAAGCTAATGAACTTTTCTGGTTCCAATGTACATTATCTGAATTAACAAAGATGGGTATACAGGTGATGTCTACGTGTTTCCTTGTCTACTAAAGTAAAATCAGATAGAAACCACAAGCTTTTTCTGGGCAAAAACTCTTGATTTCAAACTGATTTCACTTTAGTAGTGAATGCTGATTCCGAATCATGTCTGATTTACATATTTACCTGTTTTTATCCTTTAAATAGATTCTTTTTCTTATAAAGATGGAGAAACTGCATGCGTAGTCTGAAATTTTCGACACTTTTTAGAGCTGTCAATCAAATTATTGGCGCTTGTTTCACGGTCTTGGCTGTGATCGGCGTGTTGGCTAGTTGTTCGTTCACACGAGCCCAGGCTACCCCGCAACCCTTCAATGCGCCAGCCTATCAAGCAGGTGTTGCCGGTCAATCTGCTGTCACCAACACTCAATCCAGTGTGACGACGACGCAAGCGAGTGCTGTCACGCAGACGCGTGCGAGTGCGCAGCAGCCGGTTGCGCCTACGCCGTCTGGCTCGGCGGCCATGTCGGCAACCGTACAAGCGGCGCCCACCGTAACTGCAACCGAAGTCGTAGCGGCACAAGCGGCGCCGACGCAGACCGGGCCCGCGCCGGTGCTTACCGGCTATTCGGCGGAAATTGCGGCGGATCAACAAGTGCCCGTTGTGGCCCAGGTGAGTGGCCAGGTATTGACGCTTAAGGTTGATGTGGGCAGCATGGTGAAAGCGGGCGACGTCTTAGTCCAGCTTGACAGCGCCACCCTGGCTGCGCAACGTGCTCAGGCGTTGGCTGGTTTGCAAGCGGCTAAATCGCAATTGGACTTGTTACAAACGCCAGCGACTAACCAGGATTTGGCGGCGGCGCGTGCATCGCTAGCGGCGGCCGGCGCTGCCTATACGAGAGCCGTCAATGGCCCTACAGACGAGGAGAAACGGCAGGCTTTGGCGCAGTTAAAATCGTCGCAAGCCGCGGTGACCGTGGCGCAAGCCGGGTATAACATCGTGAAGGGCAACCCTGCGATTGGCGCCTTGCCGCAAAGTTTGCAGCTTGAACAGGCGACCTTAGGTTCTGAGGCCGCGCAGGCGGGCTATGATAAGGTCTTAAAAGGGGCTACGGCAGATGTTGTTGCCGGTGCTGCTGCCCAAGTGGCTAACGCGCGCGCTGCCTTGCAACGTTTGCAAGATGGCGCCAAACAGCCGCAAATTCAGGCGGCTCAAGCCCAAGTGCATTCGGCCGAAAATGCGCTTTATTTGGCCCAGTTACAATTGAATAAGGCGACGATCACCGCGCCGATCGACGGTGTTGTCTCGCGCGTGAGTACCGCGATTGGTTCACAAGCTGCCCTGGGTACACCACTCGTAACGCTCTTGTCGCATACGGTGCGCATCAATGCGGCCATTGAAGAATCCCGGCTAGGGCAGTTGAAGGTGGGCCAAAAAGTTGTCATCCACGTCACTGCCTATCCAGATCGGACATTTGAAGGGAAAATTATTATTATTGCGCCCGAAGTTGACCCGAACACGCGTACCGCCCAAGTGACCATCCGACCGACTGAGAATGCCAGTGTATTGTCCCCCGGTATGTCTGCCACCGTTGAATTACCTGTACAGTGAGCCAGTGGACAGTAAGCCACTAAGTCAGTTGCCTGGTCTAGGTTGCTGTCTTACTGGTCTACTGCCTTACCCTCTACTAGCCATAAAGGAGCACGTATAATGAAACTCTGGGATATTTCCATCCGTCAACCAGTTTTTATGACTATGATTCTGGTCGCGGGTGTTGTAATGGGCATTTTTTCTTATTTTCGGATGCCAGTTGATATTTTTCCGAACATCGAATTTCCGATCGTGGTGGTGACCACGGTCTGGCCAGGCGCTGGACCAAACGAAGTGCAAGACCAGTTGACCAAGCTGCTGGAAGATGAACTTAGCACTGTGCCTGGCCTGGACACGATGACCTCGACCTCCTCTGAAGGGGTGAGTACACTCGTGATGTCGTTCAAATTGACGGTCTCTTCGGACCAGGTCAACGAGCAGGTGCGTGAAAAGGTGAACTTGTTGCGCAACCGCTTGCCCACCGCCATTCAAGACCCAATCATTCGCCGCTTCAATCCAACCGATCAGCCAATTTTGTTGTTTGGCGTCTCTGACCGCACTGGCAAACTGAAACCGGTTGAGTTGCGTAAATTAGTGGAAGATGATCTCCAAGCGCCAATTGAGCGGGTGTCGGGCGTCGCCGCTGCCGATGTGAGTGGTGGCCAGGTACGCGAGATTGATATTGACCTGGATATGCAGGCCATGCAAGCGCGGCGCATTACACCGCAACAAGTGACGGGCGCCATCCAAGCTCAGAACCAGAATATCCCTGGTGGCTCTGTTACCCAAGCCGATAAGGAATTGCAGGTGCGCACACCAGGCTATTTCCAGGCGTTAGATGATGTGCGCAACGTGATTGTCAGCCAGCGCGGCACGACGCCAGTCTACCTGCGCGATGTTGCCCAAGTGGTAGATAGTTTCAAAACCCGCGACACGATCACGCGCCTTAATGGTCAGGAATCAGTCGTGGTGAATGTGCGCAAACAAAGTGGCACCAATACGGCCGCGGTTGTCGATGGCGTCAAGCAAGCTTTAGTGCCAGTGCTCAAGGCCAACCCGAATCTTGACCTTGTGATCTCGGCTGACCAATCGATCCAGGTGAAAAGCAATACGAATGGCGCCATCGAAGATTTGCTCTGGGGCGCTGCATTGGCTAGCTTGGTTGTGTTGTTCTTTTTCCGAGATTTGCGTAATACCTTGGTCACGATGGCTGGTCTGCCGGTGATCATGATCTCGTCACTCTTTTTCATGAATTTGTTTGGCATCGGTCTCAATCAGCTTTCGCTGCTGGGGTTGGCGCTGGTGGTCGGGCTGGTGATCGACGACGCGATTGTGGTGCGCGAAAACATTTTGCGTTGGGTGAAAAAGGGCTACAGCCCGCGCGAAGCGTCTAGCCTGGGTACGAATGAAGTCGTCTTGGCTGTGCTTGCCACCAGCGCGGCGATCTTGGCCGTCTTTGTGCCCGTGGCCTACGCTGAGGGCATTATCGGGCGCTTCTTCCGCGATTTTGGTTTAACCGTGGCGATTACGATTGTCATCTCCACCTTCGAGTCGTTAACCCTGGCGCCAATGTTAAGCGCCTACTTCTTCCGCGCTGAGGAAGGGCATAAAGGCGCCATTAATGAAAGCCATGAACATGAAGAAGATGCGCATGGTTGGTTTACACGGGTCTATGCCTCGATCCTGAATTGGACCTTGCGCCATCGTTGGTTGACTTTATTGTTTGCCTTTATGATTGTGGCGGCGAGCCTCTATAGCGTGCGTTATATCAATACCGCTTTCGTCCCTAAGACAGAGCAGCATCTGTTCAATATGAATATCGCCTTTCCGGGCGGCACCCCCTTGGAGGTGACCGAACGTGAAGCAATTAAGGTTGAGAATATCTTGCGCAGCCACCCACAAGTGGTCGCCGTCTTTACGTCGGTGGGTCAAACCGGTGCGCCCGAAAAAGCTTCTTATACAGTCAAGTTGAAAGACAATGCCATCTCGCAAGCGGTGATCGACGCCGTGCGTAAACCGCTAGCCAACGTGCCCGGTATTTCCTTTGTGACTGGTGGTGGACCAGGCGGCGCAGCCACCGATATTACGCTGAATGTATTGGGCAATGGCGCTAGCTACGATAACCTTGGCGCTGAGGCCAACAAAGTCAGCCAACAATTAGCTCAAATCCCGGGCATTGTGGAAATCCAATCCAGCTACAAGCCGGGTCGTCCAGAAATGCGTTTGGATGTAAATTCCCAACGGGCAACGCAACTGGGACTTAGCACCGCGCAAATTGGCGCAACGGTGCGCACATTGATCAATGGTGATGTGGCGTCCACCTATCGTGGCTCAGGCAACGAAGCGGATATGCGCGTCCAGTTACAAGCGAGCAATCGTTCTAGCCAGGATGATGTTTTGAATATCAAATTGCTATCCCCTGCTGGCCAACTTGTGCCGGTGCGTAATGTGGCCCAGGTTAGCTTTGCGACTGGTCCTAATCAGATTTCGCGCAAAGATCGCCAAGCGATTATCACCATCAATGCTAACGTGGCTGGCCGTGGCACGCCCGAGACGACGGCTGACGTGAACAAGTTTTTGGCCGCCTTAAAACCACCAACAGGGATGCAAGTTACCTTGGGCGGCAATGCCCAAACCCAGTCCGATTCGTTTAAAAATCTGGGGTTGGCCTTAGGGCTGTCGGTGATCTTCATCTACATGGTGTTGGCCAGCCAGTTTGGCAGCTTCATCCAACCGCTGTTGATCATGATCGCCATGCCATTAGCCATCATCGGCGCGCTGTTGGCGCTCTTGATCACCCGTCGCCCGATGGACTTGACGGCCTTTATCGGCTTTATCATGTTAATGGGGTTGGTGGTTAAAAATTCGATCTTGCTCGTAGACTTTGCCAATCGCGCCCGGCATGAGGGCGCCAATGCAACGGAGGCTATGCGCCGTGCTGGCCCCGTGCGGCTGCGGCCCATTTTGATGACTTCGTTCGCCATGATTCTTGCCATGATTCCGGTGGCCTTAGGCTTCAGCGCTGGTGGTGAATTCCGCGCGGCAATGGCCGTCGCCATCATGGGTGGTTTGATCACCAGCACCTTCCTGACGCTGGTAATCGTGCCCGTGGCGTATAGCCTGGTCGTCGGCTTCCAGGAGCGTATGGGTGCTCGGAGTGCCCGCCGTCGCGCCGTTAAAGAGGCCAAGAAGGCGGAAAAGCGTGGTCAATTACAACCCGCGCCCGTGGCCGAAGTGCAACCTGTACTTCAACCAGTCAATGGCCAGGCTGGTCATTATGCGCCGATGCTGGTGAATGGTGAGACAAAATTGGCGCATGATGGTGAAGCAAATTATCCTGGGCAACCGGCTTCCAATGGGTTTACCCACCAGCCGATTGAGCCGGTAATACCAGCACTGGTAGAAGTTCCGCAGCCCGAGCCTCAGGTTGTTGTAGCTCAGGCTGAACCAATGCAATACACCCCGCAACCGACCAATGGGCATGTTGTCGAGCCGGTGGTGGCGCCGGTGATGAACGGCGCGACAAAGCCGATGCAAGCTAGGGAAGTGCAGCGCGC
>JBBREZ010000066.1:0-19223 GCA_038225095.1 Caldilineales bacterium | reverse complement strand
TTACAAAGTAATTGCGGTGTGCCGATTGCATAAATTCGGCTAGCAGCAAAATATATAGCGGACCAATGAAGGTCAGCAATAAAAATCAGTAATGTAGATCATTACCACAAAAAGCCACTAACTGAATGTTAGTGGCTTTTTGTTTGGGTATACATGGGCGCGATTCAGGTAAAAGTGTGCATACAAAAATAAAAAGCACGAAAACAAATTAGACAAACTATATTGGCAGTCATTTGTCTATCAAATGCTTGTTTTAGCGAACAGCTTGTTCAATTCTCTGAGAATGGAAGGTAAATCGTTTATGAATAAGTGTAAGGAAACTGTCAATAAAAAATACACCTAATGTTTGATATAATAAAAGCACACTACAAATCGATCAAAATGAACAAGAGACTACAAACGGTTTTTACCTGAGCTGAAACTTTCCGCTTCTGTACTGACCATTTATGTGGTCAAACACTAACAGTCAGTGGGCTAAATTTGTTTCTTTAATTTTATAAGCTATATAGGAGTTTCAACGTATGACACTCAGCAGTTTTCGACAGAAAGCCAATCTTGGCTGCTTGTCAATGCTGCTACTGCTAATCGTCGTCCTCTCTTTGTTGCCGGAACCAATCTTCGCCCAATCTTCACCCCCGGAATATGACGTCACTCGTCAATGTTTTGCAGTAGCCGATGAACGCGTTACAAATATAGGTAAAGATAGTCAGGATACGCTTGTCCGGCTTGATCGCACCAATGGCGACACATTTGCCATTGGTCTAACCGGCACCCTCAACGTAGAAGCCATCGCTTTTGGCCCGAATAATATCCTCTATGCCGCTGATGGCGGGCAGTTGGGGTTACTGGATATTAATACGGGGATATTTGCGGCGCGACCCTTGCCGTTTGGCACAGCCAACGGCAGCGAAGGCCTCAAGTTATTAGGCGATGTTGATGGCATCTTCTACGATCTGCATACTGATCGCTTTTATGGCACAGCCCACTACTCGCACAAACCAGCCTTACTCTTCGTGATCGATCCGACAACCGGTGCTTATCTGCCGAATGCCTTTGGATCGGGCGTCGATTATGTGGTGATCAGCGGCGTACCCGATGTCGATGATATTGCCATCGATCCTGTCACCAATGTAATGTACGCAACATCGGAAATCGGTGCGTTATACACCGTTGATCAGGCAACCGGTGTAGCAACCCAAATTGCGCCCTTCCGCTATCCCAATCCTTATCCGGATTCCCCTTTGCTGGCCGGCCAACTTGTTAACGATATGGAAGGCTTATCCTTCTTCAACGACGGTCAACTGTATGGCAGTACGGGCAACAATGGTCCCGATCCAATTGACAGCAACCGGCTTTTTCGGATCGATAAAACAAGCGGCGTCACGACTTTTCTTGGTACTTTCCCAGCCGGTTTACAAGATTTTGAATCAATCGCGTGTTTAACGGCCGATACTTATCTTAGTATCAAAAAGTTTACGAACGGACCAGGCCAGACGCTCCAGGACGCTGACACCCTCACCGGCCCGCTGATTCCAGTCGGCGCAACTGTTACCTGGCGCTATTTTATCACCAATACTGGCATGCTAACTCTGACGAACTTGATGCTGTCCGATGATAAACTCGGCGCGCTTGGGCCAGGTGGGGTCAGCAATTGTCCACCCAGCAATACGATCTTGGGACCCGGTGACGGCATGCTTTGTACAGCGACTGGTCTTGCCAGCGCCGGTCAATATACCAATACGGCCATCGTGACTGGCTCGACGCCAATTGACCTGATTACACCGCAGCGAACGGTGACGGCGACGAATCCCAGCCATTATTTTGGGACAAGCCCTGGCATTGTCATCGAAAAATTGACCAACGGCCAGCAAGCGGATGGCACAAATGATGCCGATGTGCCCCAGATTGCACCAGGCGCGCTGGTTACGTGGCAATATCGAGTGACCAACACCGGCAACACGTCGTTTACCGAAAGCCAGGTCAAGGTCACCGACAATCTTTTGGGCGTTATCACGCAGATTGTCAACAAGGGCAATAATGATGCCACTTTAGCACCCAATGAAATGTGGATCTACCAAAAAACCGGCACGGCGCTCAATTTGTTAAACAATGCGCCTGGGATCACCAAAGTGCCGGGCTGCGACCCCAATCACACCGGCGTTACGCGTTTGGCATACGAGAATATTGGCATAGTGACCGCCGGCAATGCCGCGGATGCAGATCTCAGCCACTACTGTAATCCGCCGGCCCCGGCGCTTGATATCGAAAAATTGACCAATGGCAGTCAGGCCGATGGCGCGAATGATGTGGATGTCCCAGAAATTGCCCCTGGGGCGATGGTGACGTGGACCTATTATGTGCTGAATACGGGCAATGTGCCTTTCGCCGCCGCTGATGTGAAAGTCAGCGATAATGTGCTGGGTCCGATCAGCCAAATGATCAATCAGGGCAATGGCGATAGTACGTTAGCGCCTGGTGAATTATGGGTGTATGAAAAATTTGGGATAGCCGCCGATCTGCTCAACAGCCCATCGAATATCACGGTGCCCGGTTGCGATCCAAACCATACTGGGTTGACTCGGCCAGCCTACGAGAATATTGGCACCGTCGTGGCCCTTACCGTTTCTGACGCGGATAAGAGTCACTACTGCAATCCACCAACGCCGGGGCTTGCCATCGAGAAGTTGACCAATGGTAAATCAGCCATGGGCGCCAATGATGCCGACGTGCCGCTGATTGTTCCTGGTGCGACGATTACCTGGACCTATCGGGTCACCAATATTGGCAATGTGGCTTTTGCCGAAGCAACGGTTAAGGTCAAGGACGATGGATTGGGTGCCATCACGCAAATCGTCAACAAGGGCAATGGTGACCCGATCTTAGCGCCGGGCGAAACGTGGATCTATCAGAAAGTTGGCGTCGCGGTAAACTTATTCAAGACGCCAATCAGCGTAGCAACGGTGGCTGGCTGCGATTCACAGCATACCGGCCAAACTCGGCCTACCTATGAAAATATCGGCACGGTGACGGCGCAAACGATTAGCGCTACTGATGTCAGTCATTACTGTAATCCATTGGCAGTCGTCGGCGATCGCGTCTTCAAGGATACTAATCCGGCTGGCGCCAATCCTGAGCAAATTAGTCAGGGTAATGGTTTACAAGATCCTAGTGAAAGTGGCGTAGATGGGATAAAAGTCGAGCTTTACACTGTCGCCAGCAATTTTGTCGCCACAACAACAACGGCCAACAACGGTCTTTATCGCTTTGACAATCTGCTGCCAGGCGCTTATTATCTGGTCTTTATCAACCCCTTGGCACATAACGTATGGACGCGCGCCAACCAAGGGCAAGATGACGCTATCGACAGCGATGCGGATCGTTCGTTCACGGTCAATGTCGGCAACCATGCGGCGGGCACAGCGGCGCGCACCGCTGTTTTTACGCTCAAGTCGGGTGATGTCGATCTGCGCTGGGATGCGGGCCTGGTCGAACCGATGGGCTCGCTGGGCGATTATGTGTGGCACGACCGTAATGGCAACAGCTTGCAAGACGAAGCCGCGGATCAAGGCATCCCCAACGCCCAGGTCCAGCTCTTTACCAGCACCGGCCAGGCCATGGCAACGACCACAACCAATCAGACGGGTTATTATCACTTTTCGTCGGTGCCACTCGGCCAATACTACATCCAGTTTAGCCTGCCAGCCGGCTTTAATGGCTTCAGTCTCGCTCACCAGGGCAACGATAAGGAAAAAGATAGTGATGTGATCACCGTTGATGACGCCGGTGGCCGCACGGATGTTTTTACCTTCAACGCCGATCAAGGGTCTGATTTCGCTTGGGATGCTGGGGTATATCAAAGTGCCGGTGTCGGTGATTTCGTCTGGCTGGACGATGGTGATGGCATTCAGCAGCCAGGCGAACGAGCGGATAAAGGCGTGACCAATATGGCCGTCGAACTCTACAAAGTTGAAGGTGAAGGCGTTGTTGGTCAAGGCGCCACCGTCCGTCTTGAGCAGAAAGTCGCAACCACAATGAATGGCCTTTATCAGTTTGAAGGGTTAGTTCCTGGCCGATATTATCTACATTTCAGCTTGCCAACGACACGGGAAGGCTATATTTTCGTGAATCCTGGTCAGGGCAACGATCACGCGGCGGATGCAGACCCGGCGCGCGACACCGGGGATACCGCTGTATTCACGTTAGTATCCGGCCAATCTGACCCGACGATCGATGCCGGGATTCAGGTCGTAACGGCAGAAAATCCAATTAGCGAACCTAAGCGTCAGCAGCTTTTCTTACCATTAATCGTCAGCCAATAAGCATAAGAAGCTGGTTATTCATTCCAGATCCTTATGCCAGCCTGATCTATGTGTTATTACGACGAAACCATTTTTGACAGGGCCGTCGGCAGTGTGCTAACCTTTACTAGTTTATAGCCATTGGTACGAATAATCTAAATCTCTTATCAAGAGAGGGGGGAGGCATGGCGCGCTGATCCCCAGCAACCCACTGGAGTCCCGGTTTTCGGTTGTTACATAGTGTAGACAGTGTAAGCCAGCCGTTGATGGCTTTCAACTATCATCACATGTCTAACAATTGAACATGGAATTCCTAGTGGGGCGAAAATCCCAGCAGAATGGTTGTTTGGCGGTTGTCATGTACAGCTAAACACAACCATAAATTGCTGGCCGATAAGAGCAAAATGCTCAATCATGCCCACCAGAAATATCCTTGGTGGGCATTTTCTTTTGGCGAAAAATGATGGATGCCAAGTCTATTGGTCTTGTCGATAAGTATAGGTTGGAGCGCAAGTAGCGAGGACGGATCATGCGAACTGTTTTTTGGGAAAACAACCTGGTAAAAATGATCGATCAGCGTTTGCTGCCCGGTGAGTTCGTGATTGCCGAATTTGATACTGTGGTCGAGGTGGCGAGGAGTATCAGGGAAATGTATGTGCGCGGTGCGCCTGCGATTGGCGCGACCGGTGCTTTTGGCATGGCGCTGGCCGCCCAGAACAGTCCCGCACGCGACTGCGACAGTTTACTCAGCGATTTGCGCGTCGCCAAAACGATTTTAGATAACGCCCGACCGACCGCCGTTAATTTGAGTTGGGCGACGACACGCCTGCTCAATTTGGCCGAACAGAGCGCGCGGTCGAATGTGGCTGACTTGCGCAGCGCTTTGCTAAATGAGGCGCAGACATTGGCCGATGAAGACGTGGAAATCAACCGGCGCATGGGCTTTAACGGCGCAGCCGTGATTCCAGTTGACGCCAATATTTTGCACCATTGCAACACGGGCGCGCTGGCGACGGTGGACTTTGGCACGGCGTTAGGTGTAATTTTTGCCTGTCAAGAACAAGGTAAGCCGGTGCATGTCTGGGTGGACGAAACCCGCCCGCGCCTGCAAGGCGCGCGCTTGACGGCTTGGGAATTAATGCGCGCCGAGGTGCCCATGCATCTGATTGCCGACAACGCCGCCGGGCACCTGATGCGCACCGGCAAAGTGGATGTGGTGATCTTTGGCGCCGATCGCGTTGCCGCCAATGGAGATGTGGCGAACAAGATTGGCACCTATAAACTTGGCGTAGTGGCTAAAGAAAATGGCATCCCGGTTTATTGCGTGGCGCCCACCAGCACAGTCGATTTGAATTTGCCCGACGGCGATCAGATCCCGATCGAGGAGCGCGGCGCCGAAGAAGTCTACCAGGTGGGCGATACACTGATTGCGCCCGAAGGCGTGCCGGTCTACAACCCAGCGTTTGATGTAACACCGCATCGTTACCTCACCGGGATTGTCACCGAAGAGGGCATCTGTTATCCACCGTTTACACAAAGTTTGCGCCAGGCCAAAGCCGCCGCCGAAGCGCGAATTCAAACGCAACGGCAGGCGCGTGGTTCGAAGTGGGAGCAACAGGGGCGATGAACGAACTGACAAAGATCTGCGTTTTTTGTGGAGCTAGCGTCGGCAGCAAGCCAATTTATCAGCAAACGGCCCAGGCTTTGGGCCTGGAATTGGCGCGGCGCGGCATCGGGTTAGTTTATGGCGGGGGCAGCGTCGGTTTAATGGGCACAGTGGCGAGCACGGTGGCGATTAACGGCAGCCAAGTGATTGGCGTGATCCCGCAGTCGCTGAAGACCAAAGAAGTGGTTGGCAAAGTTTACGGTGAATTGATCACTGTCAAGACTATGCACGAACGCAAGGCCAAGATGGCTCAGTTATCGGACGGTTTTATTGCCATGCCAGGGGGCTTTGGCACGCTGGATGAATTATTTGAGTCGATTACGTGGGGCCAACTTGGCATTCACAGCAAGCCGGTCGGGCTACTCAACGTGAACAACTATTTTACGCCCTTGCTCCAATGGGTGGACCTTGCCCTGGCCGAAGGCTTTATTCGCCCGCACCATCGCAGTTTAATCGTTACCGCCGACGAACCAGCTGCGCTGATCGATAAAATGTTGGCGTATGACCCACCGGCCGGTTTGGTGCAGTGGTTGGATTTGGATGAAGCGTAGTAGAAAAATGATAAGCTGACATGGCTACGAAATTAGTCATCCTAGCAGCTTGTCACACAGCCAGTTTTATACAGCACACACACTTAAAAAAGGAAGCTTGCCCATGTCGTTCGTCATTACCGGTTCGGTCGCCTATGACTATTTGATGCGTTTTCCAGGGCGGTTTCGCGATCATATTCTGCCCGATCAATTGGAAAACATGACACTGAGTTTTCTGGTCGATTCCATGCGGCGCGAGCGAGGCGGCGTCGCAGTCAATATTGCCTACACCCACAAGCTGCTCGGCGGCAATCCCATCCTCTTTTCGACCGTTGGGCAGGATTTTGGCGACTATAAGCGCTGGCTGGAACAATTTGGCTTGAGCACCGCCCATTTGATCGAACTACCCGAAGAATTTACCGCCTCGTTTTTCTGCAACACGGATAGTGATGGCAAACAGATTTCCAGTTTCTATTCGGGCGCCATGCTGCAAGCTAGTAAGTACACGCTCACCAGTCAGGGTTTGGCTGACGCAACCCTGGTGTTGATTGGCGCCGGCGACCCGATTGCCATGCTCAACCAGGCGACAGAGTGCAAAGCACATCACATCCCGTTTGCCCTTGACCCTAGTTGGCAAGTCGCACGTTTCACTGGGGAAGAGATGCGCCAGAGCTTTCCCGACGCGGCATATATCTTCTGTAACGAATATGAAATGGCGATCATCCAGCAGAAAACTGGCTGGACAGCCATGGAAGTCGCTGCACAGGTGGGGACGTTAGTCGTCACCCTGGCCGAGAAGGGCAGTAGAATCTATACGAGCTACGGCCATGGCGAACAGATTCACATTCCGCCAGCGCGCCCTGCCCAAGTCGAAAATCCTACTGGCGCAGGTGATGCGTATCGCGGTGGTTTTTTTGCAGCACAGTTGGCCCAGCTGCCGTTCGAGGTGTGTGGGCGTGTTGCCTCACTCGCCGCCACCTATGCGCTAGAATATGCTGGACCGATGGATCATTCCTTCACAATTGATGAATTCCGTCAGCGATATGCAGAGAATTTCGGTGCGGAGCCCACGTTGCGAGCATTAGGTGAGTAGACAACTGGAAACGACTGCTCCAGTAAATCTGGCGATGATCCGTAATATTTTGCACCAAGATTGTATCTGGGCCGCTTATGCGCTGGCTGATTTACAACCGGCATTCGCGCCCTACACGCACTGGTCGGTGGGGCAGAGTGACGAAGGTGATGGATTGGCGTTGCTTTTCACAGGACTGACGCCACCAATTTTGGTGACCGTGGGGCCGGCCGCAGCCGTTCGCGCGGCACTAGCGCAAGCAGATCTGCCAGCGGAGGTTTTCATCAGTGCACGCGAAGAGCACCATGCGCCTATAGCCCAGTTTTACGACTTTGCTAATCGTATCCAGCCAATGTGGCGCATGATCCCAACCGACCCAAGCAAGGTGCAATTGCCGAGCCTGGCCAATCTCGTGCGGTTGAAAATGGCGGATGGGGAACGACTGCAAAAACTGTACAGCTACGGCGGCGAATTCACACCAGACTTTTTTGACCCTTATCAATTGCAGAATGGGGTCTATTTTGGCATCATGGGCAAAGATGATATGGGTGAAGATAATACGCTGTTGGCCTCTGGCGGCACGCATATTCTCGAACGGCAGGAAGGCGTGGCGGCGATTGGCAATATCTATACTCGACCCGACCAGCGTGGTAAAGGGTATGCCAGCGCAGTCTTTCAAGCGATTGTCGCCACCTTGATCGCAGAAAAGTTTACCAACATTTTTCTTAATGTGAATCAGCGCAATATAACGGCCCGCAAGTTGTACGAACGGTATGGCTTTACGGTTTACTGCCCTTTCCTAGAAGGAAATGGCGTAATAAGGCACCCCACCCGCGCCCAAAGAGGGCTCCCGCTCCCCTAGGAAGGGAGGGGGTTGATGGCACTTTGTGCCTGCTGTACGATCAGGGATAGAAGAAGTTGCTTGTTCTACCCGACCAATGGCTCCCTCCCTTACCAGGGGAGGGCAGGGGTGGGGTGCCTAAACGGAAACAAGCAAGCTTCAATTGTTAGGCAAAAATCGTCAATCTTTTTATTTTATTCTGGAGAAAAATTAATGACTACAAGCCAAGAATTAACCTACGACATCGCCGACATCAAGCTGGCCGACAAAGGGCGCTTCCGCATGCAATGGGCCGCCAAAGAGATGCCCGTGCTTGATCTGCTTGAAGCACGTTTTAAGAAAGAGCAAACGTTCAAAGGCATTCGCCTGGCCGCGGCCATGCATGTCACGTCGGAAACAGCCAATCTGATGCGCATCTTGATCGCCGGCGGCGCCGAAGTGGCCTTGTGCGCCAGCAACCCGCTGAGCACGCAGGATGATATTGCTGCGGCGCTGGTCGTTCATTACGAAATGCCGGTTTATGCGATCAAAGGCGAAAGCAACGAGCAATACAATTCGCACATGGACAACGTGTTGAATATCCGGCCCCATATTACAATGGACGATGGCATGGATTTGGTGGCGATGTTGCACACCAGCCGCAGCGAACTGTTGGATAACGTGATCGGTGGCACCGAAGAGACCACCACCGGCGTGATCCGCCTGCGTGCGATGGCAGCCCAGGGCAAGCTTAAGTTCCCAGTGATGGCCGTTAACGACGCCCAAACCAAGCACTTCTTTGACAACCGCTATGGCACCGGCCAGAGTTCAATCGACGGCATTATTCGCGCCACCAATGTGTTGCTGGCGGGCAAGAACTTTGTCGTCGGCGGTTACGGCTGGTGTAGCAAAGGCATTGCCATGCGCGCCAAAGGCATGGGCTCCAACGTGATCGTCACCGAAATCGACCCGCTGCGCGCGTTGGAAGCCGTGATGGATGGTTTCCGCGTGATGCCGATGGCCGAGGCCGCAAAAATCGGGCATATCTTCTGCAGCGCAACCGGCGACATCCATGTGATCAGCCGCGAGCACATCGGGCTGCTGCGCGATGGGGCGATCCTTTCGAACAGTGGTCACTTTGATGTCGAAATTGACATGAAAGCATTGACCGAGATGGCCACGAAGATCACACGCGTGCGTGAATTCTTGGACGAATATGCGCTGCCAGATGGCCGCCGCATTTACGTGGCGGGCGAAGGTCGTCTGGTCAACTTGGCCGCCGCCGAAGGTCACCCCAGCGCCGTAATGGACATGAGCTTTGCCAATCAAGCGCTGGCCGCCGAATATATGATCAAACAGGGCAAAACCTTGACCGGCGAAGTCTATAATGTACCAGATGCCATCGACCGCGAGATTGCCAGACTCAAGCTCGAGGCGATGGGCGTGGAAATCGACACGCTGACGGCTGAGCAAACGTCCTATTTGAACGAGTGGAGCCTGGGCACAGGTCATTAGGATTTTGGATTTTAGATTGACGAAGTGACTTCGTAGACGAGAAACCTCGTCAATCGTCAATCTAAAATCGTAAATGCTAAACAAAAATTTAAGGAGAACCGATTACTATGACCACCTTTATGACCTCGCCCAACCTGCTCTTTACCAGCGAGTCGGTGACTGAGGGGCATCCCGATAAAATGTGTGACCAGATCAGCGATGCTGTGTTGGACGCCATGTATGAACAAGACCCGATGTCGCGCGTGGCCTGTGAGACAGCCATCAAGACTGGCTTTGTGATGTTGTTGGGCGAAATTACCACGCATGCCTTTGTCAATTTTGACGAATTGATCCGCAAAGTCGTCAAAGATATCGGCTTCGACCACAGTGATAAAGGCTTCGACGGCAACACTTGTGGTGTGCAGGTGGCGATTGCGGCCCAAAGCCCAGACATTGCGATGGGTGTAGATAGAGCGCTGGAAGCCAAAGAAGGCACCATGTCGGCTGAGGCACAACTTGAAGCTGTGGGCGCCGGCGACCAGGGCATGATGTTTGGTTTTGCCTGCGACGAAACGCCAACACTAATGCCCTTGCCAATTTACACGGCGCACAAGTTGGCGCGCCGCCTGGCCGAACTGCGCAAGAACGGCCAACTCCCTTGGTTGCGCCCAGACGGCAAAACCCAGGTAACCGTTGAATATGCCAAGGGTAAACCCCGGCGCATTCATACCGTCTTGATCAGCACCCAGCACTCCCCAGACATCGACCAAAACGAGATTCGCGAGTCGTTGATGGAAGATGTGATTATGCCCGTGTTGCCCCAAGATATGGTCGATAACCAGATGAAAGTCTTTACCAATCCCACCGGGCGCTTTGTGGTTGGCGGGCCGATGGGTGACGCCGGGTTGACCGGACGCAAGATCATCGTCGATACCTACGGCGGCATGGGTCGCCACGGCGGCGGCGCGTTTAGCGGCAAGGATTGCACCAAAGTCGATCGCAGCGCTGCGTATGCGGCGCGTTGGGTGGCGAAGAACATCGTGGCGGCTGGCCTGGCGTCTCGTTGCGAGATTCAGGTGGCCTATGCGATTGGCGTGGCGCGCCCACTCAGCATCAACGTCGAAACCTTCGGCACCGGTAAGATCAGCGACGAGCGGATCGCCAAGCTGGTTGACGAGCATTTTGATCTGCGCCCTGGCGCGATCATCCGCGACTTGAATTTGCGCCGCCCGATTTATCGCCAGACTGCCGCCTACGGCCACTTTGGCCGCGATGATATTCAATTGCCCTGGGAAGACACCAGCCGCGCCGCCACCTTGCGCAATGCCGCCGGCGTCTAACCGTTGATCGATTGATCATAGCGCACTAAAATAAAAAACGAGGCATGATGGCTTATCACACCTCGTTTTTTATTTTAGTGCGCTTCAGTGTACTATTGGTTGTTTGTGTATGCTGTAATATAGGTGTAGTTAGATTTTAAAAATTAGAGCGTGTACATCTATGGCGATTCGCATTTATCTTGATACCAGTGTTTACAATCGGCCGTTTGATGATCAGTCTCAACCGCGCATTTGGCTGGAATCACTGGCCTTTTCGATCATTTTGCAATTGGTTGAAAATAATAGCATTGAATTGGCAATATCAACCGTCGTTAGCTTTGAAAATAGCATGAACCCACATGAGTTACGACGAGCATAGGTTGAGAAAGTAACTAAGGCCATTCCAAATCAATCAGGATACGGGCTAGACCTATCGCGCCCAGAGGGCACCCGCCTGACCGGACGTTCGGCGGTCTTCGGCAAGCGTTCGACTGAGCGCTCACGCCGAAGGCTCACGCCGAAGGCTCAGCCCCCGACCGGGCCGTGAGCGTTCGACGATTCGACTGAGCTCGCCGAAGTCTGAGCTCACGCCGAAGTCTTGTCGAACGGCAGTCAAGTCTCGCTCCCTAGATCATTATTGATTGCTTGGATTGGCCTAAGCTCGCAGTCCTGACGCAAACGGTAGATGAGCCAATCCGACAACGCGGAAACCACTTATAGACAAACCAAATAAAGGTTGCACATTTGTAGAGGCACGGTATACCGTGCCCGTCCAGTTGGATTGTGCAGAGTCTATTTGGTTTGTCTATTAGAAGCGGCTGGCATCAAAGCGTTGACACTTTGCACGTAGCGACAGCCGAAACCGCCCAAGTTGATTACTTCATCACCGGCGATGATCGGCTCATTCGCCGGTATCGCAGCTTATCGCAGCCCTTGCTGACAATTTGTGATCCAACCGAGTTTGTCAGATTAGTAGCCAAGCAGAGTTAGAGGTAATTCGATGACAGTAGAGGTTTTACGTGAAGCGGACGTTATGGGTGAAGCGGCGCAAATTTTGCTCCAACATTTGAGCCCAGCAAAAGCCGCGCGCTTTTGGGCAAGTTGGCACACCGGGCAAGGTGATTACTTGAAATGGCGTGACGAGGTTTTTGTCCATCAGTCCATCGATCAATTATATGAGCAAATCCTTGTGCATCAACAACAGATGGCTGATTCGTCCGGCGTTGGCCCATAATCTGAATTTGCGTCGCCTATGGCCACTTTTCGCCATTGTGCTCTTTTACGCCAATCATACGCTCAGTTGTATAATGTCACTCATGAATTTACCTACACCAGTTCAGCGATTTCACCCCGGCCGATGGCGTATCTTCCGTGATTCGATTGACCAAACTTCTTTTTTACAGCGTTTACCCATCAGGTTAGTCATTGGTATCAGCTTGCTTGGGCTCGGGATGGCGGCCTGTAGTAACCAGCCAGGGCAGCCTTCTGTGGCTGTTTTGCAAATCGCAGCAGCGCCGCTGGCTGACCTCGATCAGATGATCTCGCCCCTAGCGGCAGCTGCCGCGCCAGCAGCAGTGGACAAGGTGGTCTATTCCGAAACGAACGTAATTCTACCCACCTATCCTTACGAGCGCTATCAGACCGGCGCCATCGACCCTGCCTATAACTGGCCGTATAAAAAGTTTGACATCGAGCGCTTTCGCGTCGAAACGCCCAAACCAACCGCACGCACGTATAAATTACTGATCCTGGAGAATCGTTATCTGAAGGTGATGATCTTGCCGGCACTGGGTGGGCGCATCTGGCAGGTGATCCATAAACCGAGCGGCAAGCCCATGTTTTACCAGAATGCCGTCGTTAAGCCGACGCATTGGGGCAGTCCGAATCAACTGGGTTGGTTGGCCTTGGGCGGTCTGGAATGGGATTTACCAGTGAGCGAACATGGCTATGATTGGGGAAGTGCGTGGGGTTATCTGCCTTTGCAACCAAGTAATCAGCTAGCGACCGTTACGGTTTTTACGCCGCACGATGGCCGCTATCTTAATGCCAGCATCACGATTTCCTTGCGCGCCGGGGCGGCAGATTTCGAGATCGAACCAACGGTTAGCAATGTGAGCCAACATGCGCTCGATTTCAGCTATTGGCAAGACGCGCTATTGGCGCCTGGCTCTGGCAAACAGGTGAATGCGCAGTTGCATATGGTCTTACCCGCAGACAAAATGATTATTCACAGCACGTTTGATCAGACCCTCCCGCAGCCGGGACAATGGTTTACCTGGCCCAATTATAATGGGCGAGATTTAAGCCGGCTGGGCTACTGGCAACAATATATCGGTTTCTTTGAAGCGCCCGCCGCCCATGGCCCGTTTGTCGGCGTCTACGATTCCACCACCGATGTCGGCGCTGTCCGCGTCTATCCGGCCGCCGTCATGCGGGGCAGTAAAGTATTTGGTTTGGGCTGGGCGGACCGCTTGACCAGCGACAATTTTACTGATGATAATTCATCGTACCTGGAATTACACGGTGGCTTGAGCGCCACCTTTAGCGAACCCTATCACTTGCCAGCCAACCGTTCGGTCAACTGGCGCGAAATCTGGTATCCAGTCAACGGCATCGGTGATTTAACCTTTGCCAACGAGGTAGGCGCGTTGACCGCGCAACGGTCAGCGGCTGGTTTGCGCGTCGGCTTCTACCCTACACGCTCGATGGACGGCGATCTGGTGCTCCTGTTAAATGGCAAAGAACAGGTGCGTGAAACAATCCAGGTGCGCCCCGATGCACCGTTCAACCGTTTGTTGTTAAAAGGTGCGCTGCCAGCAGGTAAGCTCTCACTCCAATTTCAGGATACAGCGAAACGTCCACTGCTCACCTATGTCATCAAGTAGTGACAGTGAGTTGACATACTCCCACGACTAAAGCTCGTGGGATTCAGGGGTCAAACAGTGATTGCCCTAGTTTGGTCTTACATCGCCTAACCCTAGAGAAGATGCCCCTTCTCACTAGCATTTGGTGCTCTTTAGTACGTTTCAAATTTTACCCGTTGGACTACCCAACGGAACGCCCAATTTGAAGTTGTTAAGGAGCTTACGAATCGTGGAGGCTGTCGGGTGCCCACTGGGCGCGTCTCACGATGTTGTAACCAATAGTATAGCATAGATTGGTGGAAAAGATTGTGTCAAAATGCTTACAACAATATCGAAAACCAGTAGGTTTTGCGGCATTGGGGCTCCCTCTGGGACAACGACTAAAGTTCGATGGCTTTCTGCGGCAGTGCCTCTGTAAGCAATGCTCGTTCCGCACGCCGGGTGCCCCCTGGGCGCGTGGGCATGCAGGCCTGACGCTCCGCGTCGAGTAGTGCACACGCCACAGATGAGGTGCGCGGCAGATGGGGACGCGGTCGGATATACTCATCCGCGGCGTCCAGAGGGTTCCCGGTCGTAACGAACAGAATTGATGAGGGGTCGTCAGGCGGGAACTTCACAGGGCGGTTTTGCGTTAATGCTGTTTGTATTTTTTTGTTATTTATATTTCTAGATAATCAGATGGGTTTTACGCGTGAGTCGAAATAATAGTCAACGTTTTCCGGCCTGGGCACTTTGGATGATCGGGACTGTGAGCTTTTTAGCGGTGGCGCTCCTGATCATGGCCGTCGTGTTGGGCGTACGCGATGGGCAGCAACAACTCGACAGGCAACGCCGCCAGCAAGTGGGCATTGTCAGCCAACAAGCGCTTGATTTTCGCGCGGAGGGCAATTTAGAAGCCGCCTTGGATGCTTATCAGCGTGTGCTGGCCTTAGATCCAGGCAATAAAACAGCCGTCGAAGGGATTGCGAATTTGTTGCAACTGGCGGCGGCCAGAACGCCTAATCCAACATCCCCCAATTCAATTGCCCAGGGTGCTGCAACCCAACAAAGTCCAAGCGCAGCTACCCCGCTGGCTTCACCCACCGTGACGACAACACAAACCAGCAAGCGTGCCACAGCAGCGTCTACAAGACCAGAACTGGCGGGCCTGTTACGGGCAGCCCGAACTGATTTTGATGCCGGGCGTTGGCAAGAAGCCATCAACCAGTTGCGGTCAATTCGCCAGATGGACCCCAGTTACGCGGTAGACAAGCTGGATGCACTGCTCTTCCAAGGGTATGTAAACCTGGCCAACGAGAAAGATAACGAGAATCACTTAGAGGAAGCATTGGCGCTCTATAATCAGGCGCTTGCCTTGCGCACCGACAACGCCGAAGCCAACCGTGAACGTGATCTGATTACCAAATATCTGGCTGCACAAGATTCTGAGGGCGCAAACTGGGCGCATACGGTGGCATTGTTAAAGGCATTGTATGCAGAGGAACCGGATTACCGCGATGTAGCAGACCGGCTGCATGCGGCGCTCATTGCTTATGCTGATGATCTGGCTATACAAACGAATCCCGATCAAAACAATCATTGTCTGGCCGCCGAACAATACACCGCTGCGCTGGCGCTGGCCGTGACGCCGGGCTTGACCGCCAAACGCGACCAGGCGCAGACCCAATGTAGCAGTAGGCAGAGTGCAACCGGCCCGATCACCACCACCCATGCCGCCACGACCAGCGTCACAGCGCCATCTGGCGCCGTCACCGCCACCGCTACCCTTACCAAAGCGACGCTAACCCAAACCGAAGAAACGGCTAATCCTGGGGACAAACCGACTGCGGGCCGGATTCTTTACTGGGCGCAGGATAGTTCGTCCGGCCACAGCCGGATTATGGCGCAAGCAGTGGCCGGTGGCGCCGCGACCCTGCTGCATGATGATGCTGCCCAACCGGCGTTACGGCCAGACGGGCAACGGCTCGTCTTTCGCAACACGCGGCCAGACATGGCTGGCCTGAGTTCAGTCGACCCGGCCACCGGTTTGTTGTTACGCTTTACCGAATTTGCCGAGGATACTTTGCCTAGTTGGAGCGCGCAAGGCAACCGCATTGCCTTTGCCAGCAATCGCGATGGTGATCGCCGCTGGCGTGTTTATGTGGTCTGGGCCGAAGCCAACAGTGAGGCCACCAAGCTTGATTTCGGCCAATCACCCAGATGGAACCCAACACAAGATCAGATCGCCTACAGTGGCTGTGACGCTTCGGGCAATCGTTGCGGCATCTGGACCATGAGCGGCAGTGGCAGCAATCATGCCCCATTGACAACAGTCCAAGCCGATGACCGACCCACCTGGTCGCCCGACGGCCATTTTGTAGCCTTTATGAGCAATGGTCGCGACGGCAACCCAGAAATTTATCGCGTTGAAGTCGGCACCGGTCAAGTATTGCGCCTGACCGACAATCCAGCCAGCGACGGTTTACCCACGATCAGCCCAGACGGGCAATGGGTCGCTTTTGTGAGCAATCGAGACGGGGCATGGAAGCTCTGGGCTGTGCCAATCGCGGGCGGCCCAGCCACCCTGGTCGCGCCCATTAACGGGGATTTGGGCAATTGGCTGGAACAAGCCATTCAATGGGTGAACTAGAGTGGTCAACAGGTAACTGCATCATGCAGAGCGCAACGAAAGATTGCTATTCAAGGGCAGTACTAATCCTTCGTTGTGCCCCTTATACATAAAACCAATCAAAGCCATACAATCAGGGAGCATCCACAACTGCGGATGCTCCCTGATTGTATGGCTTTAAATTGATTGCTCTATGAGCATAAACCAAAAAGAAAACTTTGCGCTTGCCAGGGTTACTTGCCAGCCGCCAGTGGCGCAAAAAAGCGCACACTCCTGACCATGTGGTTGAAGACTGGATAGCGCTCAACTAGGGTCGGCGCAAGCCCAATATTTTTAGCCAAGCTAGCACTTTCGTCGTCAAAGTCACTGTTGAATCGGACATCTAGCTCGTACGGTTTGCTGTAGTATATAGCTTGTGCGAAAGCTATGGGCATAGAAGATCCATAGCTAGCCCAAACGAATAATAGTCCATCCGCATGCTCGGCGGTAAGGGGTGTGGCCCAGTAAACATTGTAGCCGCCTTCATTGGGTGTCGAATTATATGGATCGGTAACCTTTTGATCCGCCAGTGGACGTTCATAGATTTCTACCCCAACCGTATTCGTAAGCTCACTAGGCGAGTGAAAATAGATGGCATCGTGTGATATTACCTTGCTCCAATCTGCTGGGTACTCAAAGGCTACGCCGCGGGTGTCGGTGTAGGTCAACCAAGCGGTCACGACGGTGGAGGGAGCAATTGAAGGCTGGCTTGCCGTAGGTGTGTTAATCTTCAGGGTGTTGATACCACTGATGAGGGGTAGAAAAACTGGCAAAGTTGTCGGTGTTGATGTGGCTGAATCAACATGCGGCAATGCATTGGCTGTGGGCAAACGACAAGCTGTAGATATCAGCCATAGAACAATACAGAGACTTATTCCAAGTATAGCGCGCATAGTTACTCTTTTCGCTTGTTTAATCTTAATCTAGAGGGCTTGTGAAAAGTTATATTATAGAATAGCCTTTTCACAAGCCTATGGACAGGCTCTATTTAATGTGTCTTTTTCCAGCGTACGGCATCTACCAGCATTCGATTTGTATTAAAATCATAATAGGCATTGATATATGCGGTATCTGCAACTTGGACAAATTCAGTAAAAGATGACGCTTGACTGAAATTGTATCGCCCCAGGCTGATCCATTGACCACCATTGAAGGCATAAGTGGGGTTATTTGATGAGTCTAGACCCGTGTAGCCAACACGGCTTTGATCAACTACTACAATAGTTGAACCGCCAGAATAATCAACCCGATAGCGTGCAGACTGTGTTCGGATTCCGTTATATCCACTCCAGGTTGGCACAAAAATTTGAACTTCATATTGCCCTGTGTCTGGCAAAGCGGGTTTATTCCAATTTGCCCAGCAATCAACCGTCGAATTGCCGCTAGGCGGCATCCAATGAAAATTACTATTCCAACTCTCTGTGGTAGTTTCAACATGCCAATGGTTTGCTCCCAAGCATGTGGTGGAGAAGTTCGTACCATTATCATCCTGCGTCGTCGTAGAGCCACCATCAGGCGGAGGACTTTGGGTACGGGCGGGTTCATTTAACCAGAGCGGATCACTGTGTATCTGACTAAGCTGTTCCCACGGATCAGGATTTACGAGGTCTGTCCAACCATAGGGATCTGTGACCTTCCATACACCACTCTGATTATATAGGACACCAAAATGCAGATGAGGACCAGTGCTGTTTCCTGTTGTACCACTAGTGCCAATTTGCCATCGTTGCACATTATTGCCGGTCTGATAGCGGACCGCACTCAGATGACCATAGATCGTGCGATAATTGTTGCCGTGGTCAATTTTGATATTCAGGCCAAAATCTAATGCGTGGTTAGTATATGCCCAACCGCTAAAATTAATTGATCCTGGAGCTGACGCTACTACCGGTTGATAGGCGATTAAAAAATCATAACCATCATGGCCTTCATAGCAAAGTGTTGGACAGTTTGGAACTGTGCTGGATTGACCTGTGTATCTTGTGAATAAATTGTTGCTAACGTAATTGGGGTATGAATGATCGAAGTTATCACTCCAACCAGAAAAAGCACCATAGTACGGACGAGCGAGAAATAATGCTGGCTGAGCGTTAGCTGTTCCGGTGTGAACTAATAACAAATAGCCCTGCCAGAGCACTACCGCCAATAGAATTAGATTCGCTTTTCGAATGACGCGTAACATAAAGTTTGCTCCTTTTTGCTTACTGTGCAGCCACGGCTGGTACAAATAGTGGATAGCGTTTGGCTTCGCCGTCACTGGTGAGTTGTTGCAATTTCCCAGTAGCATTCAACGACCAAAGCTCGAGCGCGCCCTGCCGATTCGAGGCAAAGAGCAAATCACCCGTAGCGGTGAGACTTAAATCAATTTGGCGAGCGCCATTGGCGGGTACAATTGTTGAAGCTTCAACAGTCTGTACATTGACAGATCGGATACTAATCACCAATGCCTCTGCCTTGTCATAGGCATCAGGATTGTCAAAATTCTATCGTGAGAAGAATTATAACAGCACAAT
>JBBREZ010000065.1:0-19378 GCA_038225095.1 Caldilineales bacterium | reverse complement strand
CCAGTCTGGGGCTAAGACTTATTGTATCTGCCTTGGGCAATGCGATCAAGTTGACGGCCGCTTTGACGACTGCTTGCCCTTGCTGCTCAAGCCAAGGGTAGGATAAAGTTGGGAGGTGGCCGTTTTTTGTTGCCCTCCAACAGGGTAAGCTTTTTCGCAAAAAGGGAGTAGGGCGATTTACGATTTTTGATTTACGAGGTAGCTTCGTCATCATAAATACTTCTGCTTTCTAGAATCATTTGTCGAAGGCAGAAGCATCAACACCGTCGAGTCAACTTCGTAAATCGTAAATCAAAAATCGTAAATCCATTTTCTTTCTCCCACAACACAAAGAAAGGTACAAAGCTATGTCAACCTACAGCATTCCTGATTTGTGGCAGAAATGGAAGTTGGGCGAGTTAACCGTCGAGCAAGCGTTCGGTTACCTGCTTCAGGCTGTGCTCGCCCTGGTTCAACGGCAGACCGAAATTGAAAAACGGGTGAGCCAGCTAGAACAACAGTTGAACCGTAAGCCCTAGCCACTTCTAGCCGGCGGAGCACTGGTTGTCGTGCGGAGGGTGACCAGTGCTCTAGCCCATGCTAGAATTTCACCGTAGATAAGGCGTAACCTGATGCGCCAGTTACGGGTTGCACTGAATTATACCATTCGG
Source organism: Caldilineales bacterium (assembly GCA_038225095.1). Classification (GTDB taxonomy): domain Bacteria; phylum Chloroflexota; class Anaerolineae; order Caldilineales; family Caldilineaceae; genus JAPLGZ01. The sequence continues at coordinate 18,728 of JBBREZ010000065.1, read as the reverse complement.
ATGATTGAAAATGAGGCTTCTGCTCGTTTATACTATGATCAATGGAAGCTGATTTTTCCTCCGAGTGCGTCGACGATGGTGACCAAGCGCAAGCGATCCGCTTCCTCAACGCTAAATCAACGTAGATAGAGTATGCTTGAATTGTGCCAGTTCAAGTATTTGTGACGTTTTTTCTTGTACCTTTTTCACCCACTCAGGAGAACCCCTATGAGCAACTTGTACGCCCTGTTGATCGGCATTGATTGTTATCTGCCCAACCGGCTGCCGGAAGGTGGGTATTACCCCAACCTTAGCGGCTGTGTGCGCGATATCACGCACGTGGAAGCCTATTTGACTGAGCGGCTGCAACTGCCAACCGACCATATCTTGAAGCTGACGGCCAGCAAAACCAACAGCACCCAGCCCGCCGAACCGCAAGACCAGTGGCCTACCTATGAAAATATGGTCGCTAAATTCAAGCAACTGACCGCCATGGCGCAGCCCGGTGATCAGGTCTACGTTCACTATTCCGGCCACGGCGGGCGCGCCACCACGATCTATCCTGATTTGAAGGGACAAGATGCACTGGACGAGGCGTTGGTGCCCGTCGACATTGGCAGCCCTGGCACGCGCTATTTGCGCGATGTAGAAATGCACAAGTTGATCCAGGACATGGTGGACAAAAAATTGGTGCTCACCGTCGTGCTGGACAGTTGCCATTCGGGCAGCGCGACACGTGGTGTGGGTGACGCGGTGGCGCGTGGCATCAGTGAGGTCGACAAGACGCCGCGGCCGACCGACAGCTTGGTGGCTTCCTCGGCAGAATTGCTGGCGGCTTGGCAAGGGGCAGGCGGCGCCGCGCGCGCTGTGCAATCGACGAGCGGCTGGCTGTTGGAACCGCAGGGTTATACTTTCTTTGCCGCCTGCCGCGCTTCCGAGTCAGCGTATGAATATCCTTTTGATGGGCGCGAAAGCAACGGCGCACTCACCTATTGGCTGCTCGATTCGTTGCGCCAGGCTGGGGCAAATTTCTCTTATAAAATGCTTTACGACCGCATTCTGGGCAAGGTGCATGGGCGCTTTGACCAACAGACGCCGCAGTTACAGGGCGATGGCAATCGGAGCGTTTTTGGCAGCGATCAGATTCAGCCGTACTACGCCGTACCGGTGCTGGCGATTGATGGACCTGGTGGCCGCGTCCGCTTAAATGCGGGCCAAGTGCACGGTATCCAAATGGGCGCCCAGTTTGCACTTTACCCAAATGGGACCACCAATTTCAGCCGCGCCGACGGCCAGCTTGCGCTAGCAGACGTCACACAGGTGAATGCAGTCGATTGTTGGGCCAAGCTTGAGGAGCAAAATAGCCAGGCCAAGGTGGAAGAAGGGGCGCAGGCGGTGCTGCTCAACACGGCCAACGTTCGTTTGCAGCAAGGGGTGGCGGTGGTCATCGACGATGCGGCGCTGAAACAAGCGCTGGAAACAGCGATCAATACGGCGGGCAAAGGCTTTGTCGCATTGGCCGGCGCGGATGTCGCGGTCGATTTTCAGGTTGCCGTCAACGCGCAAAACGAATATGAAATCTGGGACCCAGCGGGTAAAGCCATCGCCAATCTGCGCCCGGCTGTGTTGGTGAGCGCGCCAGATGCGGCGACAAAAATCGTGCAACGGCTCATTCATTTGACCAAATATCGCAACGTGCAAACGTTAGACGTGCCCGATCCAAGCCTGCGCCAAAAGCTGAAGGTAGAAGTAGTGAATGCCAATGAGGCTGAGGCGTCCAGCTTCCATCCCGGCGATAAGGTGAAAGTGAAAATTACCAATACGCAGTCACCGGGTGCAATCAACGACCCCGCCCTGATCCTCAACATTACCGTGCTCGACCTGGGGTCTGATTGGGGCATCACCCAAATTTATCCAGCCGCGGCTGGCTCGTTTGAACCAGTGGATCCTGGGGAAACCAAGACCCTGGCTTTGGACGCCTATCTGCCGGAGGGCTACAAGGAAAGTGTCGATACGCTCAAAATCTTCGCCACGCAAGCGACGACCCAGTTTCAGTGGTTGGCCTTGCCCGCCCTGGATCAGCCGCCGCTGCCAACGGCCACGCGCAAGGGGATCGGTGATCCTCTTGCGCAGATGTTGGCGATTATTACCGACGAGACCGCGACCACCCGCGCCCTCCGGCTGACTAATGCGCCACAAGACATTGGCTGGACCGTGGCCCAGGTGGAGTTACGGGTGCAATAATCGAATTTACAGCCAGGTTGCGTTTATTTACTCATGTTACGCAAAAAGAGTCGTTACACAAGGCATACAGAGTAGACACAGAGAGCGACGCTGCGCTTATCGAGGAAAAGCCAACAATTCCTACGTTGTTTCTCTGTGCTCTCTGTGTAACCACTTTTTTGCTGTGTATGTAACGTGAGTTATTTAGAATAGCCGCTCGCCGATCAGTGAACGGTGAGCATACATTTGGTATTGTTGTTTGGTGATCTGTGTTCAATCGAAAGGAATAGAAATATGAAATATGATCTGATCTTTGAAGGGGGTGGCGCGAAGGGCATGGTGCTTGTCGGCGCTTTTCAAGCATTCGAGCAGCGCGGGCACACGTTTGATCGGCTGTTGGGCACTTCTGCGGGGGCAATTACGGCGGCACTGTTGGCAGCCGGCTATGACAGCCAAGAAATGCTGGCTGCGCTCATGGAGCGTGCGAACGGCCAGCCGGTTTTTACCAGTTTTATGGGCGAGCCGGAGGCGTTTGACCGTGCCGCGATTCAGGCGAGCGAACTGTTTGGCATCCTGCATAACAACAATTCGCCGCTCGTGCCTGATTTCATCGAAAACAAGCTGGACACGGAACTTGTCACCCTGCTGGCTAAACAGCCCCAACTTCGTCACCTTTTCTCGTTTGTCGAGCGCGGTGGCTGGTATTCGGCGCAAGGCTTTGTGACTTGGCTGCAACGCAAGCTAAGCGAGGGGACGGCGAACGGTAAACCGCGCGCGTTTAGCGACATGAGCTTGCAAGATTTTCATAAAGTGACCAACATTGAGCTAACCTTAATCGCTGCGGATACATTCGAAGGGCGTATGCTGGTGCTCAACCACAGCACGGCCCCGCAATGTCCGCTCGTCTGGGCCGTACGGATGTCGATGAGCATTCCTTTCATCTGGCCAGAGGTGGAATGGCAGGCGAATTGGGGGCTCTACCGCGGCCACGATATCACAGGACATGCGGTGGTTGATGGCGGTCTGCTCTCGAATTTCCCCATTGAACTTTTTGTTTCTGACCAGCCAGACGTGACCGCCGTGATGGGGCCTAAGCAGGAGCGCAATGTGCTTGGCTGTTTGATTGATGAAGCACTGGCCGTGGCAGGAGAGCCGTCGTTACCAACGGCGCGCGGTTTTTCACTGAATACCTTGCGCACGGTGCAACGCATTGACCGCTTGATCAGTACGGCCACCGGTGGGCACGACAAAATGGTGACAGAGGCATTTCAACAACTGGTTGTCCGTTTGCCGGCCAAAGGGTATGGGACAACCGAGTTCAACATGAGTGATGATCGACGGAACGCGTTGGTCGCCGCTGGCCAGCATACCATGGATCACTACCTCGATACGTTGCCAGCCCCAGGGGAAACGCCCAGAGGCGAGGAGGCGGTGGCCGATCCACAAGTTAAGCAGGCGGCTGATCGGACGGCCAGGCGTTTGTTGGACCAATAAGTTGGAGCCCATCCAGACCGCTCCCCCGCGACTAAAGTCCAGGGCTTCCTGTCCGAAAGGATCGTGACTTTTAAGGCCACTGCACGCCGGTCGTTTCCAAATAGACCGCATAGATCGACTGGCTGGCGGCCATGAAGAGACGATTCTTCTTGCGGCCACCAAAGCAGATATTGGCGCAGGTTTCTGGCAGGTGAATTTTGCCGATCAGATCGCCATTGGGCGCAAAGCAGTGCACGCCGTCATAGCCGTCGCCCACCCAACCCGCGCTGGACCAAATGTTGCCGTCCGCGTCGGCGCGAATACCGTCCGCCATGCCTGGTTTCATATCCACAAAGAGCTTGTCATTCGTCAGACGCTTGCCGTCCGCCATATCGAACACACGAATATGCGCCGGGCCATTCTCTTTATGCGATACACCGGTATCCACGATGTAGAGTTTGGTCTCATCGGGTGAAAAGCAGAGACCATTTGGTTTTTCAAAATCATCGGCCACCACGGTTGCTTGACCACTCTGGGCATCGATCCGATAGATGTTGGTCGGCAGTTCAAATTCGGCGCGCGCGCCCTCATAATTCATCAGAATGCCGTACCCTGGGTCTGTGAACCAGATGCTGCCGTCGGAATGCACCACGACATCGTTGGGCGCGTTGAGGCGCTTGCCCTGGTAATTGTCCATGAGCACGGTGATGCTGCCGTCATATTCGGTGCGCGTCACGCGCCGCGTGCCATGCTCGCAAGTGATCAGGCGGCCCTGCCGGTCGCGCGTGTTGCCGTTGCTATAGTTGGATGGGCTGCGGAAAACGCTAACCGCGCCGGTCGCTTCGTCCCAACGCAGCATGCGATTATTGGGAATGTCGCTCCAGAGCAGATACCGGCCGTCGCCAAACCAGACTGGCCCCTCGGCCCAACGCATGCCAGTGCACAGACGCTCGACTACAGCGTTGCCAATTTTATACGCTTTGAACCGCGGATCGAGCACTTCAATCGCCGGGTCTGGGTAACGGATAATGCTATCATCCCAGGGTCTTTGCATAAATTTCTCCTTAGATTTACTTGGTTTGGTGTAGATAGTCAAGCCGCGCTGCATCGAGCACGCTTGTAATCATGAGGAAAGTGAACCGATCGCATAGCGCGCCCAGAGGCGGGCGCCCTTAGGGCGCGAAAGTGCCATCAGGGTCGGTTTTACATTTTGATGGCGCCGGAAGTCAAGCCGCGAATAAAGCTGCGGCTGGTGAAGGCGAACAACAGCAACAGCGGAAGCCCAGATATCACATAGCCGGCGTACATTGCACCTGGATCGTGATCTGTGACGAGCGCACCTAAGCGCAGAATGCCCAGAATGGCCGGATATTGCGCCGGATCCGAGAGCACCATAATTGGCCAGATAAACTCATTCCATACCCCTAAAATTTGCAGCACAATCAGCGTGGAGAGAATCGGTTTCGCCAGCGGTAAGGCTAGCTTGAGCAGCATCGTCGCTTCACTAGCGCCGTCGATACGACCTGCTTCGAAGAGTTCACCGGGCAACGAAGCAAAAAAGGTGCGCAGGACAATGATCTGGAAGGCTTGCGCACCCGCCGCCAATGGCAGCCAGACGCCCCAATAGGTATTGTTGAGCTTGAGGTTGACCGTTACGACAAAAGCTGTGATCAACGTGAGCACGCCTGGGATCATCAACAGCGCCAGGATCGCAATGTAGAAGAATTCACGGCCAGGAAAGTCGTAACGGGCCAGCACATAGGCGGAAAGCACACTACAGACAATACTGATGCTGACGGCGCCAAGCGCAAAATTAAAGCTATTGACCATATAAGGCTGGATCACAGACCAGGCCTTAAGATAATTTTGGAAATAGAGCGGCCAACTGGGCAGCCACATCGCATCGGCCATTTGCTGTTGGCTTTTGAACGAGAGTTCCAATAACATAATCAAAGGCACAAAGGTCAACACGCCCAGGATGCCCAGAATGATGGCAATTGGCCAGTCGCCACGAAAGCTGAACCAACGCCTGGTTGTACGTAGTTGCGCCGTTTGAGTTTGGACCGCCACAGTTGGATTGGACAAAACAGTTTTAGATGTCATCGTTTATCCCGCCTGGTATTCTACATTCGAGCGAATGTAGCTATTGTTCACCAATGTCAAGACAAAAATCAGGACAAAGAGCACAACGCCAATGGCACTAGCGACGCCAAAGCGCCCCTCGGTCATGGCCGACTGGTACATCTCCCAGGCCGGCACGGTTGTGGCATTGTTCGGCCCGCCACGGGTCACCAGCAATTGCCAGCCAAAATTTTGCAAGGAACCGATGACGTTCAGAATCACAATCAGGCGAACCTGCGGTACGATCAAGGGCAATTCCATGGCGAAAAAGCGGCGCAAACTGGTTGCGCCGTCCATCGTTGCCGCTTCCAGAATTTCACTGGGAATGGCAAGCAAGCCAGCCAGATAGATCAGCAAGCCGACGCCATCGATCCAAGGAAAGCCGGTAAACATCAGGGAAAACAAGGCGGTGTTGGGTGAATTGAGCCAAGCCAACGGCTTCATGTTCAGCGCGAGCAGGATCGTGTTGAAGAGACCAAAATTGGGCTCATACAGTTGCCGCCAGACCAGAATGCCGACGACGGCGGGCACCACAAGCGGCAGCACAAAAACCATACGATAGGCATAGGATAATTTCTCGCTACGGATCCGGTAGAGCAAGGCTGCACCCAACAAGGGAAAGGTCGATGAGCGCACCACTTGCCAGACGGTCAGCAAGAGCATGTTGACAAAGCCCTTGCGAAAGATGACCTCGGAGGTAAATACTTCCTGATAATTTTGGATACCAGCCCAGCGCTCAGGCCGGAAACCATCCCAGACGGTAAAACTATGATAAATGGCCGATAAGGCTGGATAGTAGGAAAAGGTGATTAGCAAGGCAAACGTGCCTAGGAGCATGACGTAGCAGTACCAATATTTACGGATACGCTTCAAGGTTTTGGCAGTTGATTGTTTTTTAGGGTTGCCGAGTTTTATTGCCATCGGATCTCTCTTCCTACTCTCCACTTGCTCATCAGTTGTGAACCAGACTTCAAAACTGCTTTAGGCGCTGGAAATGCTAATAATGTTCGATTGTTTTCGCTGGGGCAGCCCTAAAGGGGCATGCGGTACCGCATGCCCCGATGGCTACTTCATGAACATTAAATAAATCGGCGATCACGCCGTGTAGTGAGCATCCTTAGATGCGCTCCTACGACCTAAAAGAGCGCATCTAAGGATGCTCACTATACCTTACCGAAATAAATATTTAATGTTCATTAAGTAGCTATCGGCACTAAATTTTCCAGTCTGGATTGGATTCCAGAATTTTCTTGACTTCATCATCCCACGATTTTTTGGCCATGTCGAGGAAGGCACTGTCCGACATCTCCGTGGGCAGATAGGCTTGCCAGTTCTTATACTCTGTGTTGAGCGCACTCGAACTGAGCGTCGCCCAGCTTTGGTAGGGCACGGCGCGATCGTACGGTTGGCTAAAGGGTGCTAATTCGGGGCGAGCCTTGGCGCCCTTGGTCAACGGCACCAAGCTAGTTTCGGCGCAAATGGCGGTCACGTTATCGGGCTGGCTGGAGAACATCAACCAATCCATGATATGACTAATCTTGTCAGGCGTCTTCTGCGCCAGGTAACCGGGCACATGATATTGCATGGCGCCCCAAGCGCCTTGGATGCGCACCACTTTGTTGGGGGCCTTGGCCCAGTTGTCGGTTGTGATCACGGGGAAGGCGAGCCAGTCAATCGCGAAGGGCGGCGGCGAACTGGTAAAGTCACTGATTGCCCAATTGCCTTCCATATACATAGCAACCTTGCCCTGGCGGAAAAGTTGGCGATAGTCAACTTTGCCTTCATAGCCGATCGGGAAGAAGGGGGTCATCGATTTTAGCATGTGGGCTAATTGGAGATAGGCTTCCCAGTCGGGGAAATCACCCTTCTGGCCGTGCTGCGCCAGTTCTTTGGCGGTAATCACCTTGTTTTTGTCATCGTCAAACTTATAAATGTCGTCCCAAAGCAGTTGGTTGTAAACGTGGGCTTCGAGCCAATGGGGGAAGCAGCACGTGTCTGGCGAGAGATCAGCGCCATAAGGAATATAGCCGGCGTCGAGCAACTTCTTCCACACGGCCATAAATTCGTCCCAGGTTTTGGGCGTTTTATCGATGCCCGCCTTTTTGAACGCTTCCTTGTTGTAGACCGTGAGCACACCAGCGCCGTCCATATTGACACCGTATAGCTTACCATCGGGGCCAGTCTGCGAAATGATCGCAATTTCTTCAAATTGTTCTTTCCACGCGCCATTGCCCTGCACATACGGATTGGGCAAGTTCATGTAATCGTCAAACGGAAGCGCCCAGCCTTTGTTGACATGCGGCCAGAGACTTTCGGTGTTGGCCCAGTAAATATCGGGCGCATCTTGGGCAGTCATGCGCGCCAGAAGCCATTCATCCAAATTGCCAGCGGTGGGGAAGCGATACCATTCAATTGCCACATCCGGGTTCTTTTCCATGTATTTATCCGCCACAGTTTGATAGGCCATACGTGGCTTGGCGCCCTTGGCCAGCTCCTGCTTGGGATCGCTCGGTTCCGCTTGCTGCGCCCAGTGCAAGATCGTGTACTTGGCGGCCTTGGCTGGGGCACTACCGGCAGCGGGGCCGGATGCTGCGGGCGCACAGGCGGCCAGCAGCGTTGTGCCAACTGCGGTCAACCCAACCGACTGCAAAAACTGACGACGGCTTATGTTTTTTAGGGACATTGGTTACTCCTCTGTGTGATGTGGATGATGGAAATTTGCACGGTCTATCGATAGACAATATAGACGATGTTGAAAGACAAGCACGGGAGCTGCTAAACTGAGTTCAAATTGAAAACATGATTTTCTAATTGTACGGAGGGGCGTGACTCACGCATCTCGGACTTAGCAAAGCCTTCAAATTCATGATCTCAGGTTGAGTGAAATTTCATACGAATTATATGTCCAATATCGCTTAACGTCAAGGTGCTAAAAAATGGGGCGTCGTTGTATAAAGCATCATTTGTTATCACACGGCGCAGCCGGATCATACTGGTCGCCATCATCACCAAACGCCGCTTTACCGGAATTGTGGATTATATTGCCACAGATTCTGGCTTGCGGGCCTACGGCAATGTTGACGCCGCCAGTGACATTGTCGTAAATCTGATTGCCGTACACTTCATTATGCTTGCCGTATTCGACATCTTTGACCTTGTGGCCGCCCAAACGGATACCAGCGCCCAGATTGCCATAGACAACATTATAGCGAAAGATATTGCTATCACCGCGTGCGTCCAGCCCACCGCCGTTTTTGTCGCGCTGGCCGGTGCAATTATTGTCTTCGACCATGTTGTTGTGCGATCCTTCTTTGAGGTCCACACACTCACTACCTTGCGTGTTGATTGCGTTGTGGTGAATCCAGTTGTCGGTACTTTCATCGGCGTCGGCTGTAGGGTTTTTGCCGTCATCCCATTGATTGCTGGACGTGCCCACATAAATCCCTTCCCCGTTTTTGCCACCATCGCCAAACTCAAAATCCTGCCGGCCACAATTGCGAATGGTCGTGTAGGCAATTTCATTGTGTTGGGCAAAATAACGCAGGCGCAAGCACTCACCACCAGCATTTTGCAAGGTCATATTCAAAACGCGTAGATGGTTGACGCCTTTGCGGGGCTGATAGCCCTGGGCATAAAGTAATTTATCGGTATAACCTTTTGCCTGCGTCGGATCGCCATGCAGGCCGTCAATCGTAAAACCAACCAGCGTGTAATCATCATGGTTGACGAGGAAAGCGATGCTGATTTTACCCGTGCCGTGCACCACAGCCGTGGCTGGGCCGATGATGGTGATCGGTGCATCGGGTAGGCCATCGCGCTGCGTGCTTACGTCTTCTGCATAATCACCAGGCCCCAGGTAAATCGTATCACCAGGTTCGACAAGCCAGAGCGCGTGTTGGATGGTTTTAAACGGCTTATCAACCGCCGTACCGCTATTGTTATCGTTGCCAGCGGGCGCAACATAATAGTGGAGTGGCAAATTTGTTAGCGAGTTGCTATTGCTTGGCAATGGCGTACTTTCCGCCGTTTGAGGAAAGTGATTATCGCTTGATTGGCAAGCAGCCAGCAAGATGCAGCCCAGGCATAGGCCAATCAATTTTTTATGGCAAAGCAGAGTTTTTACCACGTCATTTGCCTTTGCCTGCATCAGATCAGCCGTGATACTTTCCGTTGAGCAAATTGTCTTGGGCATGCACAGGTCGATACAAAGTTTGGCGCTTGGCTGGCATCGTGGCGATCTGTTCGGCTGGCGGATTCCAGCTGTGCCATTTACTGTTGACCGTGTTGTAGCAACTGAAGATCGCCACCCGATCATTTTTGGTATTCGTCCAGGCGGTGGCGCTGTGCGTCAAGGCTTCGGTGAAGAACAGCAAGGAGCCAGCCGGGCAACTATAGGTTTCCCACAGTGGTGAGTTGGGATCCTGGATCGAGTCGGGCGCGGCAAAGACACCTTTATGCGTGCCGGAGACCAGCAATGTACCGCCTGTGCCTTTTTCCACGGGATTCAATTCCCACACGACGCGCGTCAGGCCGGAATTCGCCTTGCCTGGAATACAATTATAGGTGTGGGAATCGCCAGGGAAGCGCAACATGCCGCCGCCATTGTGCGGGCCAAACTTGCCTTGACCCAGCGAGCGGTAGAAAAGATGGCTCGATTCCTGGCGAAAACCATAACAATCCTGGTTAGAAAGGCCCGGATACGCCACAAACTCATTCATAAAACCAACGATCACGGGGTGATCCGCTAATCTTTGCAACGGGCCACCCAACGTGTTACGCTCAGATGCTGGGATCGATTCTGGATTGTGTTGCAGGCGCAAGCAAAACTCACGCATTTCGGCCACTTCATCCTCGTTCAATACACCTGGGATCAACAACCAACCGCGCAGATCGAACACATACTTTTGCTCCTGAGTCGGTTCGACGACGGGCTCGCCATCCGCATTGGTCTTGGGCAAATCTATCTTGTCCAGATCAACGGCTGAACCCAGATTTTTGTCCATGATGTAAGGTCGTGTGTAGACGCGTTCGCCGTTTGCCATCAGAAATTCTCCTTTGAATGTGCTGTTTACTGAATCCTGCCCTTTTATAATGAAATGGGGATTAAACAACCAGGTGATTTGAATTACCTAATCGCTTAATCCCCATTGTACCTTGTTTGCTACTTTATGAAAAGCGAGCAAAATTTTGATCAATTATCGTTTGTTTATTGTACATTTAATAAATCGTCAGATAGCGCTCTAACTCCCACTGGCTGACATAGAGCCGATATTCGTCCCATTCCTGGGTTTTGGCTTCGATATAACGTTCGTAGACATGTTGGCCCAGGGCACTTTGAATAACTTCATCTTGTTGCAAGGCTTCAATTGCCTGGCCAAGGTCGCCGGGCAAGGTGTCCAGGCCAGCGCGCATGCCATCGACGTGATACAGATTTTCTTCGGCAGGATTGGGGGGCGCCAGGTGTTTTTGAATGCCATCCAGCCCAGCAGCCAGCATTGCAGCAAAGGCCAAATAGGGATTGGCGCTTGGGTCTGGACAGCGCAATTCACAGCGTGTACTTTTGTAACGGCCCTGGCTGATGCGCGGAATGCGAATCAAAGCACTGCGATTAGTGCGCCCCCACGAAATGTAGACTGGTGCTTCGTAGCCAGGCACCAGCCGTTTATAACTGTTGACCAGCGGTGCGATAATCGGCGCAATCGCTTTGGCGTGCAGCAATTGGCCGGCAATAAATTGCAGCGCGACCTCGCTCAAGCCGTATTCATTGTCGGCATCATACATAGCGGTCTCTTTGCTGCGCAGATGCCACAAACTTTGGTGGACATGCATGCCAGAACCGTTGATGCCGGCGATTGGTTTTGGCATAAACGTGCAATGTAAGTTGTTTTTCTGCGCAATCGCCTTAAGCGTCGTGCGAAAGGTAATTGCATTGTCGGCCGTATTCAAGGCCGGCCCGAAGCGGAAATCGATCTCGCTTTGGCCAATCGCGACTTCATGATGCGATGCTTCTACGTTGATGCCCAAGGCTTGCAAGGCATCTACCATCTGGCGGCGGACATTATTCGCCTGGTCAGTGCTGACATCGAAATAGCCGGCCTGGTCGTGCGGTTCAAGCGGCAACAATGAACCGTCGGCATGGCGCTTGAAAAGGAAAAATTCTAGTTCTGGCCCCACTTGATATTCCAGCCCCATTTCGGCGGCGCGCTGCAACTGGCGTTTCAAAGCGTAGCGTGGGTCGCCCTCAAATGGTTCACCATCTGGTGTGTAGACATCACAAATCACGCGCGCCGTGGACAAATCCATATCCCAAGGAATGACGGCAAAGGTGTCCAAATCGGGCACGAGGTACATATCGCTTTCGGCAATGCGCGCAAAGCCTTCAATCGAACTGCCGTCGAACCAGATGCCGTGGCTCGTAGCCTCATCCCAATGACCAATGGGAATCGTCACATGTTTGGCGATGCCAATAATATCAGAAAATTGGAGGCGAATAAAGCGAATGTCATTCCGCTTGATAATTTCATCGACACGCCCTAGTTGTTCAGGGGTATAAGTGACGGTCATGCCTAAATCTCCTTATTCATAGGCTGACTTTCTATTCTACCATCAGCCGCGTAAGATGCCAACCAGACAGAAAACAAGGGGTATATCTCGGTTAGGGGCAGATAGCGTGCAGCGCACTGGTTATCACCTGATGGGATAAACCAAATCGGTCTGACCCGTGCAATGCACTCTGTTGGTTGCGCCCTCAACCTGCGATACACCCGAAAACAAGGTGGCTGTGTCGGTTGGATCAAAAACATCCGACAGCAGCCACCGGTTCACTTAATTTTTGTCAATGAAGTGGTAACAAACTAGACCCCAAAGTACAGGACAAATTCGTGTGGGTGTGGGCGCAGACGTACGGCATCGACATCCGCCAGGCGCTTGGTGGCGAGATAGGTCTCGATCAACCCTGGCGCAAAGACACCACCAGCGGTCAGATATTCGTTATCCGCTTCTAGTACATCCAACACTTCGTTAAGCGAGCCCTTGACAGTCTTAACCTGCTTCAAGGTTTCGCCTTCGAACAAGTCCATCTCGCTGGGCTTGCCCGGATCGATCTGGTTCTTGATGCCGTCGAGACCTGCCATCAACATGGCCGAGAAGGCCAGGTATGGATTGGCGGAAGCATCGGGGCAACGGAATTCGACGCGCTTGGCCTTAGGCGAATCCGAACCGACCGGAATGCGGCAGGCGGCAGAGCGGTTGCGGGCGCTATAGGCAACGACCACGGGCGCTTCGTACCCTGGCACCAGACGGCGATAGGAATTGGTGGTTGGCGCACAGAAGGCGAGCAGCGAATTGATGTGCTTGAGAATGCCGCCAATGTACCACAAAGCGGTTTGGCTCATCCCGGCGTATAAATCACCGGCGAAGAGTGGCTTGCCATCTTTCCACAAGCTCTGATGCGTGTGCATACCCGAACCGTTATCTTCAAACAGAGGCTTGGGCATAAAGGTAACGGTCTTGCCGTAACGGATCGCCACATTTTTGGCAACGTACTTGTACAACTGCATGTTGTCGGCCATTTGAATCATCGGCGCAAAGCGCAAATTGATTTCGCACTGACCAGCCGAGGCGACCTCGTGGTGATGCTTTTCAATCGGCAGACCGGCATCGATCATCACTTTCACAATTTCAGAGCGCACGTCTTGCAGCGAATCGAACGGCGCCACTGGGAAATAACCACCCTTCCAGTTCGGCACATGCCCATGATTCCATTCCCCGGTGTTCCAAGGGCCTTCCGCGCTGTCTACTTCATAACCGCTCTTATGGCGTCCGCTCTCAAACTTTACCTTATCAAAGATAAAGAATTCGGCTTCAGGGCCCATGAAAACACTGTCGGCAATCCCGGTGCTTTTCATGTAGGCTTCAGCGTTGCGGATCACATTGCGGGGATCGCGATCAAACGCATCTTTGGTGATCGGGTCATAAACATTGCCGGTTACGCTCAAGGTTGGATGCGCGCAGATCGGATCGATAAAGGCTGTGGTTGGATCACCGCGCAAGAGCATGTCACTGTTTTCAATCGACTTGAAACCGCGAATCGAAGAGCCGTCGAAGGCAATGCCGTTGGTGAAAATATCGTCTTCGTCGTACTGGCCCACCGGCAGCGAGAAATGATGCCACTGACCATAAACATCCGTAAATTTCATATCAATGAATTGAATATTGTTCTCCTCAACAGCCTTCATCACTTCTTTTGAGGTTTTCAAATTCAGAGCCATACAAATACTCCTTGTTTTGATTTGGGTTTTAATTTATGAGCATGGAATGGAAGCTTTATCTTCTATGGTGGAGATTTCAATCCTAGTTTAACAAAGAATCGATGTTTTCCAAGAATATAAGGGCAGTAACGCGTAAGAATATCCGATTGCACGATTTTGGCTTAATGGCTATCCACGCTGGCGGGAAGATGCCATCGGCGAATATGCTTTTACACTTTATGTGCGAATATCAAATACGCGAATAGTAGGCTTAGGGTTGTTGGCACAAAACTCAATAGGATATACTATAATTTGAGTCAAATGGTTTTACTATTGACAAAACCACTAAATTTGCAGACAAGGCCATTGTGCGGTTTGCACAATGGCCTTCGCATATCATACCAAAAGTGCGTATTTATCGCCACTTTAAAAGGTATAACTAGGCTTAGCAGGCTGAAATTTTGCTTTGCTAAGGACATATTTATGAATTTTGTTGGAATAATTGATTACTATCAAGCCGGTTCGGCAGTTGATGTAGCTATCGACCGATCTTTCTGCCCGTTGCTACCATCGCGCATTTTGCTAAGATTTACGGAAGTTGTTACACTTTTTGCCAGCTTGCTATCGACTTATTAAGCACAAAACCGGAGGCGTCGTCTATGTCTAAGCTTATCCTCTATGAAAATGATCCCAACATGAGCGTTGTCACCGGTGCGTGCCCGCACGATTGCCCGGATACCTGTAGCTGGCAGGTAGCGATCAACCGCGCCACGGGTCAAGCCGTTGAACTTTGGGGCAACCCCAATCATCCGATCACCGACGGAAAGCTGTGCGGGAAAGTGGATCGTTATCTGGAGCGCACCTATCACCGCGACCGGCTGACCACCCCGTTGAAGCGCGTTGGCCCCAAAGGCAGCGGTCAATTCGTGCCGGTTGGCTGGGAAAGCGCCATCCAGGAAATTAGCGCTAATTTGCAGCGCGTGATTGCTGAGCATGGCGCCGAAGCTGTGTTGCCCTATTCCTATTCGGGCACCCTAGGCTTATTACAAGGCGAAGGCATGGCGACACGTTTTTTCAACACGATGGGCGCCAGCCGTCTGGCGCGTACGATCTGTTCAGAAGCGGGTTTTGAAGGCTATCTCTACACGATTGGCGCCACGGAGGGTATGGAGCCGGAAGCCTATGCCCACGCCAAATTAATTTTGATTTGGGGCAGCAACACGTTGACCAGCAATTTACACTTGTGGCCTTTGATCCAGACCGCACGCAAGCAGGGGGCGCGCGTCATTGTGATCGACCCGGCCAACACGCGCACGGCGCAGGCTGCTGACGAATGGATCGCCATTCGTCCTGGCACGGATGGCGCGCTGGCATTGGCGTTGATGCACGTGATCATCGGCGAGAATTTGCATGATGCAGATTATGTTGAACAATATACGGTAGGTTTTGCCGCGCTGGCCGAGCGCGTGCAGGAATGGACGCCCGAACGAGCGGCTGCGATTACGGGTGTACCGGCGGAACGTATTCGTCAACTAGCGTGCGATTATGCCACCATTCAACCGGCTGCAATCCGCATTAATTATGGCCTGCAACGCCATTACGGGGGCGGGATGGCGGTGCGCACCGTCGCTTGTTTGCCCGCGCTGGTGGGCGCTTGGCGGCGCTATGGTGGCGGCATTCAACTGAGCACGACTGGCTTTTTCCGGCGTTTGAATGGCACCAAACTTTATCGCTACGATCTGATCGGGGACCGCAAGCCGCGCACGATCAACATGAACCGGCTGGGCGATGCGCTGAGCTTGGATCGCCCCCGGATTGCGCGGGCTCATCACCGGCCGCGCCCAATCGATCCGCTGCCTGCGCCAGAAAAGGCTGGGCCACCGGTCAAAGCGTTGCTCATTTACAACGCCAACCCCGCGGCGGTCACGCCCGATCAAAGCGAAGTGATCAAAGGCTTGCAGCGCGAAGATCTGTTTACCGTCGTGATGGATCATTTCCAGACTGACACCGCCGACTATGCCGATTTTATTTTGCCGGCCACCACACAGTTGGAACATTGGGATTTACATCGTTCCTACGGCCATCTCTATCTGACGCTCAACCGCCCGGCGATTGCGCCGTTGGGCCAAAGTCTGGCGAACAGTGAAATTTTTCGACGCTTGGCCGCTGCGCTTGGCTATGCAGATCCGTGCTTCCAAGAAAGTGACGAAGAAATTCTGCGCGCGTTGATCGAACGCCAGCAACACCCAACCTATGCCGGCATCACCTGGGATCGGCTCTTGCAAGACGGTTACGCGCGCCTGAATTTACCGCAGCCTTATCTGCCCTTTGCACAAGGTAATTTCCCCACCCCCAGCGGTAAATGTGAATTCTACAGCGAGCGTATGGCGCGTGACGGTTACGATCCCGTGCCAACGTATACTGCACCGCGCTGGAGTGAAGCGGCTGACGATGCAGGATTAGAGGTAGATGCGCCCCGTGACCAATCATTGGTTTGCATCTCGCCGCCCGCCCACTCCTTCCTTAACAGTTCTTTTGCCAATGTGGATCGGCTGTTGAAACGCGAAAAGATGCCATTCTTGAAGCTTCATCCCGATGACGCGCAAGCGCGCCAGATTGAGGACGGTGATCAGGTGCGCGTCTGGAATGAACTGGGCAATGTGACCCTCACCGTCCAAGTGACCGAAGACATCATCCCCGGCACGGTGTTAGCGCCTGGCGTCTGGTGGACTAAGTTCAGCCCCGATGGCCGCAACATCAACCAGATTGTCTCCGCCGAGGAGACCGATATGGGCGCCGGAGCGACTTTCTATGACACGCGGGTTTGGGTGGAGGGCATGGCGGAGTGCGGAATGCCGAATGCGGAATCCAGTGATCATCTATTTGCTTCAGAACAGGTGATTGCCGCCGATTGACAGGTGAAAATCTTATGTCTAACGATTTTATGCGGGCACGACATGCCATGTACGCGACGCCAGAAGCTGTCATTTTTGGTGTGATCAAACAGGCGACGGGTCGGCAGGCGAGTCGTCGCCAAGCGATCATGCAAGGCTATGACAACGAAGTCTACGCGGTGACCACTGATCCGTATGGCGAATTCATCGTGCAGATTCGCCAGCATGGTTACACCAGTTATGCGCAAGAAGCTTGGGCCATCGAACAGGCGCGTATGGCTGGTGCACCAGTACCGGAAGTGCTTTTGGTTGATCATTTAGCTATCGACGATTCATTGACGGATGTTCAGCTGCGTGAAGTGATGGTGCAACGGAAGGTGCCCGGCCAAGCCTTAAGCGAACGCCAAAACAGCATGACGTTGCGCGAAGTAGCCTATATTTGGGCACACGTAGGGACGGCTTTGAGCCAGATCCACAGCATATCGGTGGGTGGGTTTTACAAGTTGAACAGTGATGGGCAGTGGGATTATGCCACTTATGACCAGATTATGGCGTCACATTTGCATGCGCGGCAATTAGAAGTACCCTTTCTGCGCCAATCTGGTTTTTCGGACGCAGAAATCGAACGGATGTTGGCGACGATTACCACTTGTGCGCAACGGTTTCGTTGTGCGCAACCCGTGCTTTGCCACGGTGATCTTCACCCACACCATCTGTTTATCACCGACGATCCGCGCTTATCGGCAATCATTGATTTGGGCGAATTCCAGGGTGGCGCGCCAATTGGCGATTTTGTCACGTTGAAGATGGCGCATCCTGAGGTAGACTGGCGTTGGTTGCAAACTGGGTACGCGGACAAAACGTTGTTTGCGGATAACTTCGATCAACAATTGACGCTTCGCGCAATCGGCTCGCAGATAGGGTATCTTGCTTATTATGTTCAGCAAGGCAATCAGGCCGAGGTGGACAAGTCTACACACGGTTTGCGTATGTTGTTGGAGGAACTGGATTAGGTTTTGTTGATCTTGGTGAAGGTTCACGAGCGTGCAGCGCACTGGGCAGACGAGGGTTCGTATTCGCGAGATGGCGGCGCCCAGTGCAATGCACGCAGTTGGGATGGCAACTGAAGTAGTCATGTTACTCTTTAGGATCAACTTTACTCAACACGAACAGCTTTAACTGTTTCTTCTGCAAGGCTAAAAGCGGTTGCTTCTGTAAGATTTGCATTTTCCTGAGCAAGGCTCAAAACCTCAAAGAATTTTTCCCGGCTGCGTTTCCATTGTTCGTATACTTCAATCGGCACGATAACCGCTACAAGTGAATCGTCTCTTTCGCCAATAAATTTGTCGCCATGTGCAAGCACTTCTTGGACAATTTTGTCGAGATTTCTTGGGACTTCAAACGCACTGATGAAATTGTCCATAACCGGATACCAACCTTTTCGGGATTTTGCGCAAGTTAATCAATTTATGCAATTATCCACAAATTACTTATACTTCGTCAAAGTAACACGCCGTTAGGCGCAATCAAAGAATAAAGTATCCAGTAGGTGCGTGCTTTTAGCCGCACAATTTGGGTATACGCAGAACGTTCGGCGAAAAGCACGCACCTACGAATGTTTTTGTTCGGCAAACACTGGATACTTATTTAATTGAAATGGCCTTAGAAAAATCCGCGTTGATCCGCGGCCAAATTGCTTGAAGCCTGAATGGCCGCGACGCGTTGATGCCAACGAGCCGCACAACCTTGCGAGCGTGGCAAAGAAAGTGATAGAATGGCAACCATGAGA
>JBBREZ010000064.1:0-19464 GCA_038225095.1 Caldilineales bacterium | reverse complement strand
CGCAATTGTGATCCCACGCGCCCGCTCTTCGGGGGCATTGTCGATCTGATCAAACCGCCGGAAATCCGCCCAGCCTTTCAGCGACAGCGTCTTCGTGATCGCGGCGGTCAGCGAGGTCTTGCCATGGTCGATGTGGCCGATCGTGCCCACGTTGACGTGGGGCTTGTTTCGCTCAAATACTGCTTTAGACATAATAAATCCTTCCTCTTATTTCAAAACCGAAAGCTCTAGAAAATCCGTAAAAGACGAAACTCATTTCGCTTTTAAAGCTTCAATCGAATCTAATTGCCAAAACTATTTCTATTGGTTAGAAACTGCACCGCCGAAGATAATCTCGGCGGTGCAGTTAACTGCTATACTTGCAATGGCGCAGGATAACCGCTACTTACCACAAAACGGAGAATTTGCGACAGGGCAAAAATATATTTGCCCTGTAACAGAGCAAATATATAAGTTTATTGCAACTAGTCAAGCTTAAGAACGCAATCTGGCTAGTATAACTTACATAAGCTGCCCTGACAAATTTTGTGGCATCCGATATTTATCAAATTGTTAAGAGACGCAAAGCAAGTAGCTTTTTCCAGACTTACCCCTTCAAAATCTTTTCAGCAATCGACTGGCTAACTGGTGCATAACGTTCAAATTGCATCGTAAACGTACCACGTCCGCTTGTCATTGAACGCAGATCCGTCGCATAACCAAACATTTCACTTAAAGGCACAATCGATGTAATGGCCTGCACATTGCCAGGTCGCGTGTCCATCCCTTCAATCGAACCACGCCGGCTGGAAA
This sequence comes from Caldilineales bacterium, assembly GCA_038225095.1. Classification (GTDB taxonomy): domain Bacteria; phylum Chloroflexota; class Anaerolineae; order Caldilineales; family Caldilineaceae; genus JAPLGZ01. Next base: position 18,672 of record JBBREZ010000064.1, on the reverse strand, counting down.
AGTCACCAACCACATCACCCACATGCTCTTCAGGAACGACAGTTTCAACGCGCATGACGGGCTCAAGCAGGATAGGACCTGCTTTTTGGGCGCCATCTTTCAAAGCCATACTACCGGCAATCTTGAACGCCATTTCATTGGAGTCCACATCATGGTAGCTACCGTCAATCAATGCAACTTTAACATCAACCATGGGGTAACCCGCCAGAACACCAGTTTCGGTAGCTTCGCGTACACCCTTTTCAACCGCAGAAAAATATTCTCTGGGCACTGAACCGCCGACAATCTTCTCTTCAAATTCGACACCCTTGCCAGGCTCATTCGGTTCAAGTGTCAGCCACACATGGCCGTATTGACCACGACCACCCGACTGGCGCACGAAACGACCTTCCACCTTAACTGACTTGGTAATCGTTTCGCGATAGGCCACCTGCGGCCGCCCTACGTTGCACTGAACGCGAAATTCACGCTTCAAGCGATCAACGATGATATCAAGGTGTAACTCACCCATACCAGCGATGATCGTTTGGCCAGTCTGGTCATCATAGTTGACTTGGAAGGTCGGATCTTCTTCCGCCAACTTGATCAAGGATTCAGTTAGCTTGTCCTGATCGGCCTTAGATTTCGGCTCGACGGCTACTTTAATCACCGGATCTGGGAATTCAATTGTTTCCAGTAATACGGGATGTTCCGGGTCGCAAAGTGTTTCACCAGTAAAAGTCTGTTTCAAGCCGACAACGGCAGCAATATCACCAGCACTACATTGCTTAATATCTTCACGTTTGTCTGCATGCATCTGCACAAGGCGTCCGATGCGCTCACGCTTTTGACGATTGGCATTGTACACGCCGCTACCAGCTTCTAGCGTACCCGAATAAACACGAACATAAGCCAAGCGACCGATGAATGGATCGGTCATGATCTTAAAGACCAGTGCCGAGAATGGTGCTTTCGCATCGGGGGCACGCAATACTACTTCACCATTATCTGGATCAACACCTTGAACAGGCGGCACATCAAGCGGGTTGGGCAGATAACGCACCACCGCATCTAGCATTGGTTGGACACCCTTATTGCGCAGCGCAGAACCAGCCAGAATCGGCACTAATTTGCTCGCAATGACAGCCTTGCGCAGACCAGCATACAATTCCTCAGTGCTAAATTCTTCACCTTCGAGGAATTTCATGGTTAATGTATCATCAGTTTCCGCAATGCGCTCGATCAGATTAGCGCGTGCGGCCTTAGCACTCTCGGCCAGATCGGCCGGGATTTCTTCGATTGTTGGGTTTGCGCCCAGTTCGTCGGAAAAGACCAACGCCTTCATCGTAAAAAGATCAATGATGCCACGGAAGTGTTCTTCTTTGCCAATGGGAAGTTGAATTGGTAAAGGATTAGCGCCCAGGCGATCAATAATCATTTGACAGGTTCGCTCAAAACTAGCGCCCGTACGATCCATTTTATTGACGAAACAGATCCGAGGCACCTTATAGCGGTCAGCCTGACGCCAGACGGTTTCTGATTGTGGCTCAACGCCGGCCACCGCATCAAACACGACTACGCCGCCATCAAGCACGCGCAAACTCCGTTGCACCTCGGCCGTAAAGTCAATATGCCCAGGTGTATCAATGATGTTAATCTGGCAATCTTCACCAGTAACGCGATCCTTCCAACTAGTGGAGATCGCCGCCGCCGTAATCGTAATCCCACGCTCGCGTTCTTGCACCATCCAGTCGGTGACCGCAGTCCCTTCATGCACTTCGCCCATACGGTGAATGCGCCCTGAATAAAACAAAATACGCTCTGTAGTCGTAGTCTTACCAGCATCAATATGGGCAATAATACCAATATTGCGCACACGTTCAATTGGATAATCGATACTCATGTGACATTCCTATTTTTGACAAAAAAAATACGTCACCCATACTCCATCGAAATTACCGGGTACCTGTCTAGGCAAATCTACAAAAATCAAGTACCAGAGTGTTCGTGGCGAAGGTGCCGCACTTTTGCTACACGGCGACTACACAAAGTAGTCTACCGAAGCTAAATCCTACTGTACCCGGTTGCGACGGACATCCCAAATTATAAAGGAACGTGGTCTCGCAATACCTGGGAGTTTAGTACCGGAAGTGTGCGAATGCCTGATTGGCCTCTGCCATCTTATGGGTGTCTTCCCGCTTCTTAACGGTAGAACCTTCATTCTTTGACGCGTCGAGCAATTCACCAGCCAAACGTGCAGACATATCACGGCCACTGTGCTTACGAGCACTCTCGATCAGCCAACGCATGGCCAAAGCTGTACGCCGCGAGGTACTAATTTCAACTGGGATCTGATAGGTAGCCCCACCAACGCGCCGAGGTTTTACTTCAACAAGTGGCGTCGCGTTCTTCATGGCTTCTTCAAATACCTCCAAAGGTGGCCGCTTACTACGTTCACCAATGATCGTGAGAGCATCATAAACAATACGGCTGGCTAGGCTCTTCTTGCCGCGCTCCATCACACTATTGACAAATCTAGCAATCAGTTCATTATTATAACGCGGATCAGGGGTAACTGAACGCCGTTCCGCATGGTTTCTACGCATATCTCTTTTTCTCCACCCTAAGATTACCTGGCCTGAAAATTATTTAGCCTTAGGTCGTTTGGTGCCATATTTGCTACGGCCGCGCTTACGCTTGTCTACGCCGGTACTATCCAAAGCGCCACGCACGATATGATAACGTACACCTGGCAAATCCTTAACGCGACCACCACGAACGAGCACAACGCTATGCTCCTGCAAGTTATGACCTTCGCCAGGAATATAAGCTGTTACTTCCATGCCGTTGGTGAGGCGAACGCGTGCAACCTTGCGTAAAGCCGAGTTCGGCTTCTTGGGTGTAGTGGTGCGCACCTGCGTACAAACGCCACGCTTCTGTGGATTTCCCTTTTGCATACGCTTGGTTTTACCCGTCAGCGTATTCTGGGTTAGCCGCAAAGCAGGAGCCTTTTCTTTCTTAGCAATACTAGTGCGGCCCTTACGAACCAACTGATTAATTGTTGGCAAAAGATTCCTCCGTATCTTACTAAATTTCCATTAAAGACACTGATATGCAGTGCCAAAATTCTATTTTGATGCCTGCGCTCCAATCTGGCAAATTATTTATTCTAAGCGCCGCACTTATGGATAAATACATTCAAGAAAAGCAATCAATTTTATCGTATAGCGACTGTAGACTAATCGCCATCTATACGTACAATTTATCGGGTTGATACAATATTAACAGCCACAAATTAGATGTACACAGCATAGAAGCCCACACCTACAATATTAGATGTGTCAGCCCACGAACATGGAGTGTAACACACTGCTTGAGTACAGGTCAAATTGGTCAAGCTCAAAACAAATAAAAGTCTTAGAAGCCATCACTAAAATAAAGCTAAAAAATACTACTGTAAAAAGTGGCATAGGGCCCAAGCTACCTTCCAGGTGATACGCAGCTTGCTTTTGGCTGTTAAGCAAAATAAAAAGACCGAGGAGTTAAATAGCCCCGATCTTTTTATGATAAAGAATTCGCCGTTTACCGGCAACAATTACATTTTGGCCAGGCTAATGGTCAAAGTGCCCTGACTGGTCGCTACATCAACAGCAACGCCCATGTTTGGATCGGCTAAGAAATGATTGATCCAGGTGCTGACCATATCTACTGGTGCACCAGAGGCGCTCACACCATTGGCAGCGGCATCGGTCAGGTTGACCATAAGATGATGATCCTGAACCATCACTGTACCAGCCAAATCAATGGTGTTGCCACCCTTCAGCACACCATCATTCAATTCAGCACGCAAGAAAATTTTGTTATCTGGCTCGAACCAGGCCTTGATACTCTTGATTGGCATGTTTGGGCCAGTGTTTTGCTGTAACAAAACGGTCAGGAAGCTGCTAAATTGTGATTCAGTCATTTCAACTTTACCACCCATCATACCTGCCATCCCTGCATTCTGGGCGGCCAGAGCCTCGTCTACACTAATCGTAACATCGCGACTTGGTGGGTTCACTGCGCTACCGGCAGCGCAGGCGGACAGGCTTGATACCAACAAAACCAACATGAGGGCCAACTTTACAGTCTTTCGGTTAAGCATCGAATCCTCCCTTTGTGTCTGATACGAATTTGATCATGCGTGTTTATTAATTTTTTACAGTTTCGGTAAAGCGAATCTGTATTGTATTAATTATACTACTAACAATTCCAAATACAAAACAGCAAAAAAGCTTGAGCAACAATATTCTGAGAAAAACAAGCTTTTTAGTCTGCCTCACGCTATTTTGCCATAACAGCCAGTTTATTTAGTTCACCAACAATTCACAGGAAGCTTGCAAAATTTTTGAGGAATTTAACTGTAACAGCATTAACTCATTTATGCAAGCTTTTTATACGCTGATCATGCTCATTGCGATGTGCCAGAGCAATACTAGGCATAATCAAGGCTATAATGCGGTCACATGCGATTTAGCTGGTTCTATTTTATCAGGTTTGTGCCCAGTCTTCTCCAAGACGCCATTGCGCGTTGATTTGCCCATAGCTCCATTATCAGGCTCTATTGATGTAATGTGTTTGCAATAGACTACTGATAGCGTATTTTTAACCCTAGCAGATGTCAAGCATTAAGGAAGTGGGCTCCTTTGGCAAGTTTTCTTCGTACCTTTCTAATACAGCGAAAAGCACTTCATCTAAGAACTGATCGAGTAAGCGCTGGATCCGCACGTCATCCGCATCTAAATGGTCGGGCGTTTCCTCATGGCGCATGGCTTCAATCAGTTGACTGCGGAAAAAACGCACAGCGCGGCCAGCGGCCACCAGGCTGACCCCACTATGGCTTGCTTCCTGACCATACTCCCATCCCAATTTTCGGCCATCTTCTAAAATCAGGCCACGTTGAGTGGGCTTCAAGACAAAAGAGATGGCCAGCGCAAAAAGCTGACGGCCACGTTTCTGACGAACATGATTTGCCGTTTCGTCCAATTTGTAATGCCAGCGCAGCTGCTCAGGCGGTGTATTTTGAATTTCATAACGCGCCAAATCTACCGCAGTTTCGACCAAAGCACTTTCATCGGATGCCAGAACCTGATGCACGCGCTCCTCTAAAAAGCGGCGCAAATCTGCGGCACTAAAACGCCGATGACCACCAGGCGTACGGAAAACACGAATGCTTCCACCATCAGCCCAATGGCGTAAAGTTGTGAAATGGATGCCCAAAAACTCACTAGCTTCTTTCAGCGTCAGCCATTGCTGGATGACAGCCGACATAGCGACTGAAGGTTGCGTGCCCACCCCACTCGTCGAGTCGCTGGTGATCGGCGCTTGTGGTAGGTCTGGATTGGGCTTTGAATGCTTTGAGCTCATATTCTATGACTCCTGCCAGTGCGTGCGAGACCCACTATCCATTGCGTATTGTATGGATATTATAATAGGCCTTATCGGAATTAACAGTGTTCAGTAGATAGGTATACAGGTATATAAGTGACACCGCCCTGTTTACCTGTATACCTGTTACCAGAGCGGATGGCTTATTCCCGATAATGTCTAATAGAAGACAATCGAGCAGGCAATGAAAATTCGCTCGCAGTGCGCATCATTGATTTATGCGCAACGATTTATAACATTGAAACTGGATCAATGTCCACACGCCAACCAAAAGGGATCGATAGACCGCGCAACACAGCCGCTGGATCTGGGGCATGCAGCAAAATTTGCCAGCGGTAATAACTACGATAACGTGCAAAAAAGGCAGGAGCAGGGCCGAGGACACCGGCAAATTTGCCTTCTAATGCCATACTTTGTAAACGGTGGCGCAGGACGGCGGTCAACTCTTCCGCAGCAGCCTGCGCTTTTTCCGACTTTTTATCCCAATAGATCAAACGGGCCAACCGACGGGTAGGTGGATAACCATGCTCACGGCGGAAGTCAATTTCATGTTGGTAGAAAGCCGCGTAATCATGCTGCGCCGCCGCCTGAATGGCATAATGCTCTGGGCGGTAACTCTGAATTACCACCCGTCCGCCGCGCTCGCTACGTCCAGCTCGACCAGCCACCTGGGTTAATAATTGAAAGGTACGCTCACCACTGCGGAAATCGGGCAAATAGAGGCCAACGTCGGCGGCAATCACACCAACAAGCGTCACCAGTGGCAAGTCTAGCCCTTTGGCAATCATTTGCGTGCCCACCAGCACATCGGCTTCGTGCGCAGCGAACTGCCGCAAAATCGCGGCATGGCTGCCTTTGCGGCTTGTTGTATCGGCGTCCCAGCGCAATAAACGAGCGCGCGGCGCAATCTGCTGGATCAACTCTTCAATCCGCTGCGTGCCGCTGCCAAAGTACTTGATCCGTTTGCTATTGCACTTTGGGCATACTACGGGGATAGGATAACGCTTGTTACAATGGTGACAGACAAGTTCTTGCGCATTTTCATGGTAGACCAGTGGCACTTCGCAGCGCGGACACTCCTGGACGTCACCACAATCGCGACACATCACAAAAGTGTTTGTGCCCCGCCGATTTAAGAAGAGAATCGCCTGTTCGCCAGCGTCAAGCGTCGCATGCAATTCGGCCTGTAGACTACGGCTAAAGATACTACGATGCCCGGCGCGCAATTCCTGCCGCATATCGACAATTTCGACCGGTGGCATCTCAGCATAGATGGCAGATTTCGGCAGCGCAACGATGGCGGTCGCACTTGCCAGTGTGATCGCATCAGTGGTCAGGATAACAGCGGGCGTCACATCCGGCGTTTGATGGCCCATCACCCGACGCGGCATTTCCAGCAAGGTGAGCTTCCCCTGCATGGCGGCGTAATAACTTTCTAAGCTGGGCGTGGCGCTGCCCAGGATCAGCGCACTGCCTGTTAATTCCGCCAATTGATGCGCCACCATCCGCGCATCATAAAAGACGGTGAAGCTACCCCACTCCTCCGCATTTTGCTTATACGAACCCTCGTGTTCTTCGTCCAGGATGATGAGGCCCAAGCGGGGTAAAGGTGCAAACAGCGCGCTGCGCGGTCCTATTACTATATCAAATGCGCCAGCGCGAATCGAACGCCAGGTGTCATACCGTTCGCCGGTGCTGAGCCCAGAGTGAATCACCGTTACTCGGCCAGGAAAACGGCCCGCAAATCGTGCGACGGTTTGCGGGGTTAAAGCAATTTCCGGCACCAACACGATGGCCTGACGGTTACTGCTCAAGGCACAGTCAATTGCGCGCAAATAAATTTCAGTCTTACCGCTACCGGTCACACCATGCAGCAGGAATTTAGCAACTGATTGCTGCGTTACATTCCAGGTAGCAGCCACCTTCTGCCAGACCTGCATCTGTTCTGTCGTGAGGGGAGGCGCGGATGTGACGGTATAAATTTGACCGGCTAGCGGATCGCGCAGGCGCATCTTCTCAGTCAGGCTGACCAGACCAGCCGCTTGCAGGGTACGTAAAGTTTCTAAATCAGTCTTGATCCGGGCCTGTAAATCACTTTTCCATAGGGGTATTCTGGCGGCCAGCAGCACCTGCAGCACAGCAGCATATTTGTCCACCCCACGCCATTTCAATAAGGTCTGGCTTGCTTGGTCATAAGGCTGGGCCAGTTGCACCCCACCCTCTACAAGTTCAGCCACACCTTCTGCCAAGACACTTTTGATCGCCGCCTGCGTATGGAGGCCACAAAACACCTGTAACGCTTGTGGCGTCGGCGACTGCTCTGGGTGGCTTAATAACCAAGCCAGCACGGTTGCCTTGTGACTAGCGCGACCCAATGTTGGCAAACGTTGTGCGATCGTGGGCGCGTCGGCAAGCAGGGCCACTTCCAGTTCGCGTTTTGCGCGTACACCACCTTCGCCATCCACCTTCGTAAACAGGCCAGGCGGCAGGAAAAGCCTGATCGCCTCGGCCAGGGGAGCCACATAGGCATCGGCAATCCAAATCGCCAGTTCAATCTGAGCCGCTGTGACGACCGGTTCAGGGCGGGCCAGACGAAAAATTGCTTTGGTAGGTACGGGTGCATCGCGGGCCAAACGCACGATAATGCCCTGGACCTGCTGGCGACCAAACGGGATCCAAACCAAATGGCCAGGCTGGGCCGTGGTTTCGATTTCGGCAGACAAATGATAATGAAAGGTTTGCAGGGCTGCATTGCGCGCTGTAGCCTCGCTTACAGGAGAGAACGGCTCATCCTCCAATGCAAAAGACACAGGTTCGGAGGGTGGGGGTTCAACGCCGTGGTTGTTGAAGGATCGACGAATGGGGACGTTGACAATAATCTCGGCGTAAATCATGGCACAAGCAAAATACAATTAGCTACGCGTGCCATAGATAGCTTCCTGGCTTATCCCAAATACGAATGCAATCACAGGCGGCACTGTACTCAGCGTCACATTGACGGATGGATTGACATCCAATAAATAAAAGACTAAACCGGCAAACAGGTAAAGCACGCAACCAAAGAGGGCGCCCATGACCGGTAAAATCAACCCACGCAAACCATATTTACGGTCGAAGAAACCGTGTTCTAGCCGGCTGCGCACACGCAAGTTAATCAGGGTGCCTATGGCGCCGCCCAATGCGCCAGCAAACAATGTACTCAACCAAGCGGCAAAGTTTTGTGCGGCGAAGCTGTCGGTAGCCCAATTAGTCAAACCAATGATCAGGCTTTCCATTTGGGATTGATATAGATAGCGAGCCAGCATCACGATAGTCGCCAACAATGACCAACTGCCTAGATAAACCAACAGGCGATTGCGATAGAGATTTGACCAGCCAATCGTCTGTTGCACACGTTGAAAAATGGTGCGCACCTGCTGCAAATAGTATTCGACTTCGGCCGAACGCATCGAGTCATTTTCTAAAATCGCCCGTGCTTTTTCCAACAAGTGTTGTGCGTGTTGATTCGACTCGTGGTTGGGGGGCAAAATAGCATTAATCTCGCTGTGCAGCGTTGTAATTTCTTGATGCAACGTTTGCAAATCGGTGTTGGACACTCGCGGTAGTAGATTAGACCATTTTCCATTGCGATTAGGTCCACCCTGCGTGGTTGTGCCATGATAAGTGGTAGATCCAATAGCTGGCGTCGGCCCACTATTGGCGGGCATCGCCATCGCGCTGGTCATTTGCGCCGCCACGGTGCGGCGCACTGGCCCTAACTCAGGAGCGTGGCTGCCATTACTTGCAACATAACCATTTTGGGTTTGAGCAAGCCCACCATTCACGGGATTTGCAGACGACGAATGTGAATCTGTTGCCATCCACGGTTGGGCAGGTGCTGGCACGGGAATTGACGAAGTAAAGTTGACCGACGATAAATTAACGTCTGGTTGACTAGATTCTGTCTGTTGGCTACGCGCAAGCTGTTGATAGCGCGCTTCAGCAGAAAACACCCAAGATTTGGTTTCTCGAACGGGCGGCTCTACCGGCGCAGCAGGGCGGGATTGCCCAGCTTGGTTTGCTTTTCTGGTTGAATTTGCTTCGGCTGATGAAAAAGGTGATGGCGCAGTTGCCATTGGACGATACGTTTGCTCATCAGGACCTGCATTTTCAGCATGGCTAGTGGCGCCATACCCATTTTGACTATTTGCTGAATAAGTTTCCTGTTCATGCGGAGCACTATTATGCGCATTTTCGTAAGGTGACTGCGTATGCTGGCCGTTGAGGGGCTGGTACAATGGTGGAACAGCAGGCAACGGTGCAACTTTAGGTTCACCCGCATAGACATCAACTGCGCCTAACATCATTTCATCCATCAGCATGTCCGCGCGCCAACGTAGCAATTCAGGACTTTCGCTCCTAGGCAATATACTGTGCGCTGGGGTACCGTCATTGCGGTCTTTGTCACGCAAATTTTTCACCTGAGACGACTGAGTTGATGGTGGCAACCCTAGCTCCGTGGGATTTCTCGCGGACTGTGTAGACATTCAGCCTCCAAACAAACTAAAACTTCTGACGGATTTATAGTACCACTACTACCGTTGCTTGCCAAGCTCGATTAATAAATAATTAGCAATACAGACTCGAATTTTTGCAAAGCACCGCGGGCAAGGGTAAGATTGGCAAAGTGTCATTTAAAGCTTACTTCAGATATAGTACACGTCTATTGGCGGACCAAAAGCATACGCTTGCCATCCGTTGCCAAATAACCAGCCAGGCATGTGCTTTACTGTGGAAAAAGCTAACGCAATTTGACAGTACGAAATAGATCCACGTATAATATCCGTTTGAGAATAGCCCTACGCAGCGACTACCGCTGTTAATCGATGGTAAGGAGTAAACCATGTCAACAAAACGTACTTGGCAACCCAAAGTTCGCAAGCGTCTGAGAACCCACGGGTTCCGAAAACGCATGATGTCACCAGGTGGTCGTAATGTATTGAGACGCCGACGCGCCGCTGGCCGCGTCAAGCTCAGTGTTCAACTGACAATGCGCAAATCAATCGATTAAGGTACGCCGCACAACTCGTCAGGTCGCATTAAGCGTAGGGAACACTCAATATGTACACACGATATGTCCACACGGAGAAATGAGTGCGTACGCCAAGCAGGTCACAATATTATATACTTATTTTGTTAAAAAGTAACATTCGGTACAGTCGCGCCCAGAGTATGGATGTTACTTTTTTAATGGCATGAGTAAAATTTTCAGGTCCTGTGTAGCCTAGTGTCCGCGTGAAACAGCGTTATCGAATTCGCCAAAATGAACGTTTCCAGGAAATTCGCCGTCATGGCCGCTCCTATGGTAATGAGCTTTTGGTTATGTGTATTCTTGCCAATCAATTGCCTTATAGTCGCTTTGGCTTCTCTATTAGCAGTCGGATTGGGGGCGCTGTATTGCGCAATCTGGTCAAGCGTCGCTTACGCGAAGCAAACCGCTTGCGGTTGGCGCTAATGGAGCCCGGGTGGGATATTGTCTTTATTGCCAAATATCCGATTGGTCGTGCGAGTTTTCAGCAGATAGACGCCGCCTGCGCCCGCCTCCTTCGGCGGGCGCATTTGTTACGTAATGACGGGGAAGCAAGTCCAATTGACAAATAATCAATTGGTTCGCCCGATTAGTGTCTGGTCAACCCGCTGAAGATAAATTTTCAAACAGATAGACTATATGCAGCTCTTTGTGTTAACTCTGATCCGCTTTTATCAACGTTTCATTTCGCCGTTACTCGGCAGTAATTGCCGTTATTATCCTACTTGCTCCTATTATACGGCGGAAGCGATTGAAAAATATGGGGTCCGCAAAGGCAGTTGGATGGGATTAAAACGAATTATGCGCTGCCATCCCTGGCATGAAGGCGGCTTCGATCCTGTCCCTTGATTAAAGGAAGTGCTTCAAAACTTTCCTGAGTTTTGAAGTGCTCTACTTCTGGTTCTCTTAAAGGAGAAAACTCTACGTGAAGCGTAAATATTGGATCCTTCTAGTATTGGTAATTGCTGTGTTGGCTCTGAGCGGATGTGGCGTACCCCGTGAAGGCGTTGACGTTCATAAGGTAGCGGCCAGTGGACCCTGGCAAACATTAGTCGTGTGGCCGTTGGCCAAGTCGCTGCTCTGGCTGCATACATGGCTGCAAGAGGCTGGTGTACCTTACCATTGGGGCTTTGCGATCATCGTTTTTACCCTGATTATCAAGCTTGTTACCTTTCCTTTGACGGTGAGCCAGATGCGTGGCATGCAGGCGCAAAAGGATATGCAACCCAAAATTCAAGAGTTGCAAAGAAAGTATGGCAAGGATCGCGAAAAGCTGGCTCAAGAACAAATGAAGCTTTATAAAGAAGCTGGCGTCAACCCTGTCAGTGGCTGTTTACCTCTGGTGATTCAGATGCCAATTTTGTTTGGCTTGTATGCGGCCCTGGTGACGCTAGGCACGGCCTTGACCCATGCAAGCTTTTTTTGGATTCCCGACCTTGGATTCCCTCAGTATTCGCATGGAACAGCCTGGCTGACCGAAGCCTTTAAAGTCGGTAACTATACCTTGCTGGCGAGCTACCTGGTCTTGCCGATCTTATTAGTGGCCTCGCAATTTGTTATGCAGAAATGGATGACGCCGACGGCGGCGCCAGCCAATGGTGACAGCCAGGCGAAGATGATGCAGCAAATGAGCTTGATGATGACGCTGATGTTTGGCTTTTTCACCATCCAAGTGCCATCTGGCCTCACGCTCTATTGGGTCACCAGCAATTTGTTGCAGATGCTACAACAGTGGTTGGTGACGAGCAGCCGTTTTAACTTTGTGGGTCGCCCTAAGCTAGCTACCGTCACCATCGACGTACCCCGCTCCGCTAAATCAGGCGCCAATGGTGAATTGGCAGGCAGTGCCGCGCTCACGATAATTGATCATGGCGTTGAGGATGCAACCAGCAAAAAGAGCACAACTCCCCAGGTAAAACGTCGCAAAGAAAAAAGGAAATAGGTCATGGCAGCACAAAGCTACGAATTTACGGGCAAAACAACGGATGAAGCGATTGCAGATGGCCTGAAAACGTTGAAGCTGCGCCAAGACCAAGTGACTGTTGAAGTCTTGCACAAAGGGAGCCGCGGCATCTTTGGGATTGGCAGCGAGCCAGCACTCGTACGTTTGACGCTGCGTTCGACGGGTGGAGAAGATCAGGAAGTAAAGCCATCTGCCCCAGCCGTGGCGGCAGCGGCAGTGGAACAGACAAGCGAAAAAACAGCAGTATCCCCCGTTACGCCTGCCAACAGTATAGCCAGCAGTATAGATGTAGACACCACTGTAATAAATGATCCAGTCGTGGTCAGCACTGTACCAGCGTCATCAGTGGCAGCGACGCCCGTTATCCCCGTTGCAGAGCAGGTGCAGCCACTGACCACAGCTACAGTGACACCCGCCGTGTCAACCACAGACAGCGTACCAGTGGCTGATGCGACTTCGTTGCCGGATGTTCCTACTGCTGAACCAGCCTCGCAGGAAGTTCTAACCCAACTAGCCGTTGAATTATTAACAAAAATGATTCAGCTCATGGGTTTTCAGGGCAACGTAACCGCTAGCTGGCAAGCAGGCGATGAAAAAACCGGCGAGTATGAAGAGACTTATTTATTGCTTGATGTACGGGGTGCCGATTTAGGAGCCCTGATCGGTCGTCGCGGTGAAACGTTGGACAACATGCAATATCTACTTCGCTTAATGATCAACCAACGGCTACGCCAGTGGAAGAATATCGTCGTCGATGTGGAGCAATATAAAGCGCGACGGTTGACGCAGTTAACACAATTAGCCTTACGCATGGCCGACCAGGTAACAACTTCGGGGCGGGCAGTTTCGCTCGAGCCTATGCCGCCGAATGAACGACGTGTCGTTCACCTGGCTTTGCGCGATCACTCAACTGTCTACACGGAAAGCAGTGGTGATGGCGAGCGGCGCAAAGTGAATATTGTTGCAAAATAGTGTGCCAAGTCGCAAGCTCGTTATTTGGTTGGCGTTAGCGCCCTGCCTCCGAAGGCGGGGCGTTTTCATTGCCACCGGCAATCTTTCTACAGGGCAAGTATTATCTAAATATTTCGTTCTAATCATTCGTTCTAATTTGTGCAGCACACCCGCACGAAATTAAAAAGGTCTTTGACCAGAGGTTTAAGGCATGCTAAAATTTAATGCCATGGGGAAAGATAACTTGCAAATTGACATTTTGCTGATTGGTCACTTGACGCGCGATCTGATCACCAATGAGCCAGACAGTGATTACCGATTGGGCGGCACGGTGAGCTTTGCGGCGATCACAGCCTTACGTCTGGGCCGCCAACCAACGGTGATTACACGCGCGGCACCGGACACGAATTTGTCGGAGCTACCCACCGACGTTGATCTGCGTGTGCTTGCTAGTTCAACAACGACCACTTTTGCCAATGTTTACACCGAGCAGGGCCGTATTCAGTATTGTTATACACCAGCGCCAGCCATCACGGCTGCCGAGATTCCCATCGAACTTCGGCAGCCAAGAGCCGTTCTCCTGGGACCGCTGGTCAACGAAATTGGCGGTGACATTCCCCCAATTTTTTCAGATTCAACGCTAGTGGTGGCTGTACCCCAAGGCTGGATGCGCCGCTGGGATGAAACAGGCCGGGTTTATAGCAAACCGTGGGAAAACGCCGAAGTTATTTTGCCCCACCTGGATGTATTAGTGCTGTCGCTCGAAGATATTAATAACGATCTAAAGCGACTTGAACCTTTTTTCAAACATGTGCCAATGATTGTACTTACCGAATACCGGGATGGCAGTACGCTTTATCAGCGTGGCGTTGATGGTCGCATAAACGAGACGAAAATCCCACCGCGTGCGGCCGAAGAAGTAGATCCAACGGGCGCGGGTGATATCTTTGCCACCGCCTTTATGATCCGCCTCCAAGAGACTGGCGATCCGATGCAGGCGGCGCGTTTTGCCAATATCACCGCATCGTTTGGGGTAGAACACGAAGGCGTCACCGGTATCCCCAGCCGTGAGCAAGTGTTAGCCTATATGGAAGCATTTCCTTTTGTGTTGTAAACGAGTGCGTACGCAAATTGATTGCTTGTCCTTCGCTTTACTTGATGGGAGAGGATCAGGATGAGTAAGCAAACAAATACGGAGATCACAAGTACGGAGCTTACAAGTACGGAGCTCACAAGTACGGAGCTCACAAGTACGGAGTTCAGTAGTCAATTGCCGTCCCATTCTACTGAAATGAAAGCCAAAATTTACTGTTTTGCCAATCAAAAAGGTGGGGTGGCCAAGACGACGACCGCAGTGAATTTGGGTGCCTATCTCGCATCCGCAGGCCGGCGCGTCCTCGTCATCGACGCCGATCCACAAGGCAATGCCACGACCAGCCTGGGCGCTGATCCAAGAAAATTAACGGTCAGCCTGTACAATGTCTTGATCGAGCAATTGCCGATCCAACAAGCGATCACACTGACTGACCGAGTCGGGTTGGATTTAGTGCCAGCCAATACCGACCTGGCCGGCGCCGAGATCGAGATGTCGCGCATGATGGCGCGTGAGCGCTTACTGACACGCGCGCTCAAACCGGTGATCGAACAATATGATTACATTTTGATCGACCAGCCACCGAGCCTGGGGTTGCTCACCATCAATGGTCTGACGGCCGCCACACATGGCGTCGTGATCCCTGTACAATGCGAATATCTAGCGCTCGAAGGGTTAAGTCTATTATTGAAAACAATCCAACAAGTGCGTGAGATTTTGAACGATCAGTTGACAATTGCCGGGGTGGTGTTGACGATGTACGACAGCCGCACCAATCTAGGCCAACAGGTGGTGCAAGAAGTTCAGAATTACTTTCCCAATCAAGTTTTTAAGACCATCATCCCGCGCAACATCCGCCTGAGCGAAGCGCCCAGTTATGGACAGACGATTCTCAGCTACGCACCGACCAGCGCTGGCGCACAGGCCTATCAAGCCCTTACCCAAGAATTTCTAGCGCGGGTAGAAGGCCAACCGATTGACAGCGTGCCATCTAAAACGTAACCCTTTCTCAACTCCGCTATACATTGCTCCCTGGGAGGAAAAAGATTCACAACGTCAATTATTCCTTTCCGGCCTAAGGATTAAGATAGAGTCACTTTTAACTTGAGGTTTGCATGGGCAAGAGCACTATTCCAACTAAAAGAGCATTGGGTCGCGGACTTAGCGCCCTGATTGTCAATACAGAAACTTATCACCCAGACGACACAGTTCCGGCGTCCCAAACCAGTGCTGCTAGCGGTATGCGCTTATTGCCATTGGACGCCATCCGCCCGAATCCACAACAGCCGCGGACAATTTTTGATGATGCCGCCTTACAAGACTTGGCAGTATCGATCCGCACGCATGGCGTTATTCAGCCGCTGATTGTCACCGAAAATCCGACCCAGCCGGGTGCCTATTGGCTGGTGGCGGGTGAGCGGCGTTGGCGAGCGGCTCGCTTGGCCAATGTAAATGAAATCCCTGTGCTGGTGCGCGAAGCATCACCGCAACAGCTAATGGAACTGGCGCTGGTCGAAAATGTGCAACGCGCCGATCTAAGCACGCTGGAAGAAGCTGCGGCTTATCAAACATTGATGAAAGAATTTGGGCTGACCCACCAGGAAATCGCCGAGCGCGTGGGCAAGAGCCGTTCAGCGGTCACGAATACACTGCGCTTGCTAGAGTTGCCGCTTATGGTGCAAGATGCATTAGCCAGCAATCACATTTCAGCCGGCCATGCGCGGGCTTTGCTAGCGCTGCGTAACCATGTAGCCATCCAACAGGCGCTGCAGCAAGTCCTCGCAGAAGAATTGAATGTGCGTCAGACCGAAGCTTTAGTCACGCAGCTGCTGGCGCCGAAGACCATTCCCCTACCGGAGAAAACGCCAACGAAACCGGCAGTATCCGAGCAGATTGCTTATCTGGAAAATCGTTTTCGCACCGCAATTGGCACACGGGTCCAGTTGAATCGTCATGCAAATGGCAGCGGCCGGTTGGTAGTTCACTTTTATAATGACGATGATTTGGAACAATTATATAAGTTGATCGGAGGCCATGAGGAACTGAATGATTAAAGACAAATCACCACAACTCATTGATGTGCTGACTCAGACGCTTAAATTGTCACCGCTCGATAAAGTCAAACTAGTTAGACAATTAGCATCAACGCTTGAAAATAATTTAGTCTCGGTTACTATAACAATAGATTGGGCAATGCAACAGTTATTCCGCTATCGGCTGAGCCACGGTGTCGCCGTCATGGATTGCCTGATTGCTTCGGTTTGCCATCGACTCTAAGCACCGTTGTATACTAGATAATATCAAAGATATGAATGTCATCCTGCGTTCTCACTTGACCGTAAAACCATATTAACGTAAAGGAAGCTCCCCATGACTCACAAAATCGACGTGATGTTTGCTACGCCAGGTCCCCAGCCCAACGGCATATAGGCGATTGCGGATGGGCTCTGGATTCCTCGATCAAGTGACAAATCAGCTTCACCTTGTCTCATACACTGGTGAGATTTTGAAGACGTTAGAGACTACTGCGGACAAAGGCAGCGGCGTCACCGATACGGGTGAGGCGCTTTGGGTATCCTCGACTTATAGCCGAGAGATCCTCAAACTGGATCGTGTCACGGGGGAAACGTTGGCTTCGTTTCCGACGCCGGGCGCTTCAGAAACTGGTGCGCACGGGCTGGAATGGCATAACGGCAAACTCTGGATCGCGGTGCCGCCTTCGGCAACGATCTATCAAGTGGATGTGGATGACGGTTTTACCGTCTTGCATTCGATCCCAGCGCCAGGCAATCGCCCGCACGGTCTCGCCTGGGATGGGGACGATCTGCTGTGTGTGGAGACAAATTTGCGCGCGATTTATTGCTTGAATCCTCAAACTGGCGAGCAATTAGCAAAGATCGAGCTTCCCGAACCGAACCCCGAACCGCATGGGATGACAGTGTGGAATGGTGTCATCTGGTATTGCGACGCACATACGCGCGCAGTCTGCAGGCTAGCTTTATAAACAACATCAACATCTTTGCAACGAATTACACGAATTGCTGCAAATTAAATTCGCAAAATTCGTGTAATTCGTTGCAAGTTTTTCTTAGAGCTTGAAGATCAAAGATGCCTGTGCATCGCCGGTGCGCGCCTTGTGGCTTGAGGGGTAGCGCATGCGCATCTTGCTAACCGGCGCGAGCGGCTTTATCGGCGGCCACTTGTTGCGCCATTTGGTCGGTGCGCATCAGGTGTACGCAATCGTACGCCAGCCGCCGACGGTCAGCCTGCCGGGTGTCCATTACATTCAACAAGATTTGCGCCAACCGCTTGATCATGCGCATTGCCCAAACAGTTGGACGCCATCGTTCACCAAGTTGCCTTAATCCACGCCGAACAACAGGACGACAGCCAGGTTTTCGCCGTGAATGTCACAGCGACTTGACATTTACTCCAATATGTGCAGGTGGCTGGCGTCCCCACTTTCGTCCACGCTTCGACCGATGGCGTCTACGGCTGCCGCCATCAGCCTTTTGTCGAAACTGATCCGCTTAACCCTATGGACTTGTATAGCCTGACCAAGGCGCAGGCCGAGTTGGCGGTGCAGGCTACGCCCGGTGCGTTTCACAAGATCGTGTTGCGCTATTTTTTTCCGTACGGCGTGGGCACACCGAATCCCATTCCCATCTATGTCCAGCGCGCCTTGACTGGGGAGCCGATCCAGATCTTGCAAAGCGGCAAGCCAATCACGCTAGGTAGCATGGAGATTATCTTGGCTAGTAGTCAGGAGATCACATTGCGCGCCTTTATCACCAAACAATATCCTAGGGCGGCGGCGAACATTTTTACCAAAGATAAACTGTTGGCACAACTGAGCCAGGCACAGGTGGGCGCGCGCAACGCTGCCGCCCACGATGGAGTGCTGACGCTGGACGATGCACGCGTGGCACGCCAATGGGCGCTGGAAATCTTAGGTTATTTGGGTTGAAGATATTTATATCGTAATTTCGCCATATCAGCGCTATTATTCTATGATGTAATAGACAAATCATTTAAACCTGACCCAAACGACGTAGGCACCCAGGGGGTTGCCGTGCTGGCTGCGCCTTGTGTGCTGCACCGCAGGCCGCGCCCCGCATCGAGCCAACCAGGAGCAGTCGCACCAACGGGGCGCGCGCACGCGCTGGTGCGACCGCACCGGCATGAGCGCAG
>JBBREZ010000063.1:0-19547 GCA_038225095.1 Caldilineales bacterium | reverse complement strand
GCGACAATATGCGGTGCTTTTTGATTGTACATACCGGCTGGGCGAATGGCGATTTTAATGGCGGCCAATGGCGCATTGCATACGGCATCCCAATCGTCGCCGAAGGCTGCTTTTAGCTGATCAAAAGCCCGCCCGCTGTTGACATCATTCGTATTGGCGCTCAGAATGGTTAGGATCAACTGATCCAACGCATCATCACCCGCTTGCCAGATCGGTTCACCATAGCATTCAATTAGACGCAAGTAGATGGTCTGTGCTTTTGCTAGAAGGTCCACACTGTACTCCTTAATCAATCGTTGTCAATGCCTAACTACCCACTCTCGCCTAAGCTGCGGGTGAGGTATACCACTTATTCAATGTTTTTCTATGTTCAAAATTGCCCGAATTACCTGTATGCTGCTCGCTTGGCTCTACGCTGGACTGCTTGCCTTTTGGCTGATCTGGCGCCAGCGCTATGGTGACACTATCTGGTGGCTAGCGCTGATCAATGCATTTGCGCCTTTTTTATTTATGCCGCTCGTGCTTTTTGTGCCCGCCGGCTCACGGATGCACACCCGCGCTTATTGGCTGAGTCTTGCGCTGCCCGTTGTACTATTTTTGTTTATGTATGGGCCTCTGTTTCTGCCCCAGTGGCCTATGGCCCATGTGACAAATCCAAAACCACTAAAAATAATGACGTTCAACATCTGGGGCGACAGCCGATCCAAAGAAACCGCGCGCGTGATCCTACAAAATGACGGGCCAGACATTGTCGCCGTCCAAGAGCTATCGTCGAGCATGGTCAAAAATATGACGGAGGAAGTAGGTCAATTCTATCCTTACCAGATCTTTGATCCTGGCAACGGTGACGAGGGGCTCGGGGTGTTCAGCCGCTATCCGCTGACCAAATTGGCATCGAAACGTTTTTTTGAGCCGGGTTGGCAAATCCAGTTTATGCGAGTACAGATGGACGAACGCACGTTTATCCTCTATAACTGTCACCCGCACAGTTCGAATGTCCTCCGCTATTTGCGGGCTGGTTTGCCAGTACGCTGGAAGTGCAGGAAAGTTTTGCGCTGCGAACAGTCCTAGTGAAACAGTTGATGTCCGATATCGCCGAACGCATAGAACCAATCATCGTTGTTGGTGATTTGAATAGCACACCGCAAAGTGATGTGTACAAAATCCTGAGCGAACGGCTGTTAGATTCACAACGAGAAGCCGGTTGGGGCTTTGGACATACATTTCCATCCCGTTCGATCGCTTTTCGCCAACTCCCGCTCTTTCCCCGGCTAATCCGTATTGATATGATCCTGCATTCGCCAGACTTTGTCGCGCTGGACAGTTACGTCAGTGCAGCGCACGGTGAATCGGATCATTTGCCCGTAGTGGCGCAGTTAGCCTGGAAACAATAGACATTACGTAGAAGCGTCCCTGTCTACCCAATCCTGTTATTCCCGATCATGTCTAATAGAGATTTTCCGAATCCGTGGACAAAGTAGACGGGACGCGTAAACAGGTAGACAAGGAAATATGACCTGCCTATCGGTTTTACCTTTCTACCTGTTTACCTATCCACCTCTCTCCTCATGCTGCGTCCACGATCAAGCGCGGTACACGCGCCAGAATACGGCTCACGACATCGTAGTTGTTTGTACCTAACCGTGTCGCCACTTCCTCAGCGCTAAGTTCGGCATCCCCTTGGCGACCAATTAGGACCACTTCGTCGCCTTGTTGGACAGCGCCATATTCGGCCACAATCTGCGTCACATCAACGACGGTCTGGTCCATGCAGACACGGCCCACAATCGGCGCGGGACGACCATGCAGCAAGACGTTGCCCCAATGAAAGGGGCGACGCGGGAAACCATCGGCGTAGCCAACCGGCAACACGGCAATCGTCATCGCTTGCGTGGCGATAAATTCACGCCCATAGCTCACACTTTCGCCCGCTTGAATCTGGCGAATTTGCGCAACCTGAGCTTTCCAACTTAAAGCGGGCCGAAAATTCGCCGGCAAGCGCGTTTCATCAGCGTCGGGATGCAACCCATAAAGCGCAATGCCGGTGCGCACCAAATCCAAATAAGTTTCCGGCATCGTCAACAAAGCCGCCGAATTGGCGGCATGGGCCAGTGGCGGGCGCAAGCGGCGCACCGTCAATTCCGTGAGCAAACGGTTAAAAAGTCCAAATTGTTCGTAGGCAAAACTTTTATCCGCCATATCGGAGGTCGCAAAATGGGTAAAGATGCCCTCCACTTGTATATGGGGAAAACTTTGTAAGGTTTCCATAAAGGCGGGAACTTCGCCACGGGTAAGACCTAGCCGATTCATACCAGTATCGACCTTCACATGAATTTTCGCTGGTCCGGTGGCCGTTGCCGCCTGATTCAGCGCATGAATGGTCTCTACATCATAGACGGTTGTTGTCAATCGATCGTGTACAGTTTGCTCTGCCAGCCAGGTTGGTGTATAGCCTAACACCAAAATTGGCACCTGAATGCCCGCCTGCCGTAATTCGATGCCTTCCACCGGTGTGGCCACTGCTAACGACTGCGCACCGGCCGCTATCAGTACATTGGCAGTCTCAACCGCACCATGTCCATAAGCGTTAGCCTTCACCACCGCCATTAAACGACGTTGTGGCCCGATCAACTGGCGCACCTGTTGCACATTGTTGAATAGGGCCTGCCTATCTACTTCAATCCAAGTAGGACGCAATAATATCTTCATGCCTGATTATCTATATTTGAACAATTACTTACGCACTTATAAACTTTTGTAAGGTAAATTTTAGGTGTATTATTTTCTAGTAAATGCGGACGTAGCATTACAGAGCGCACGCCATTCAGATAATGTCAATCCAGCCTGGCCTGGCTGAATGCCCGGTTTAACCGTGCCATGATAATCGCTGCCTCCGGTTTTCAGTAAATCCAATTCGTTGGCCAAATCGTCAAAGTAAGTAATCAGGTCCATAACCGTGGCTGCGGAGGCAGCATAGTGACCGCGATTTTGGGCATATGTGTAACGGACTTCCAGACCATCTAAACCGGATTGGTGCAAGCGGCGCACTAGTGAATCAATCGAGTGTACACGCGTATAGCTACCTGGATGCGCCAGTACAGCAATGCCACCAGCCTGATGGGTTAATTCGATCACTTCTTCGACACGCAAACTGAAGGTGCGTGCGACATACGTAGAATGAGGAGCATCAGCCGCTAGATATTGATCGAAAACATCTTTGATCGAAGAAAAATGCGTTGGATTACGCGCCAGCGCCACCTGAGCAATATGAACACGACCTGGCACACCAATCGCCAGCGCCTGCACTTCATCAATCGGCACATCTAGGCCATAGGCTTGCATTCGCTCAATTTGACGAATTTTTTGCTGCACGCGATAGTCATAGACGGTTTGCAGCAGTTGCTGCAAATCTGGATCGTGATGACGAATACCGTAAGCCAGAAGATTAATATCTAAATAATCACGTTCGGGCTCGCTTTTGGTGCTAAATTCCAGGGCAGGGATCACAGTGAGGCCACAGATCTGACCCATAGCCTGGGCTTCATCGATCCCCAATACGTTATCATGATCCGTCAAGGCAAGCACTTGAACCCCTAAACGGGCTGCATGCTGAACCAATTCAACCGGCGTTTCTGTGCCGTCAGAACAGGTGCTATGCGTTTGTAAATCAACCGGATAAATGATCGACATAAAATCCTCGTTTCTATTGGATGTGATAGTAGAAAGCCTATCACAAATTGGTAGCAGCATACAATCGGGCGGTCTATATTGCACCATTATCAGTGTAAATACAATCGTTGGCAGGCTTACAACAGCCATTGATAAGCAGGTGTCAATTCACCACGGTATCATAAACATAAATTGACATATACCTTTAATTACGTTATCTTGGGAGTTTATTAACAACTAATTGTGGTGGCGCACATCATCATTGTTGTTCCATACTTTCGCAGTTTAATGGTAGCAGCGCCTACGTTGTTCAGCGGGCAGAGCGCATAATGTGTCAGTTGTCTTTTAAACTGTCCGACACGTTACAGCAATGTTTAAATAACCAAATCAATCTTAACCAATAAAACCTGAAAGAGTGTAAAACGGAGCCCTCATTCGTTTTATAGGCTATATTTCAGATTTTACATACATCGCATTGACTAACTCAGTGACAAATTTACTGCCCTTCCTAAAGAGTTTTCAGAATATTTATCGCAGCCGCGAAGGATTGCTATTGTTTCAACGATTAATAAAGGTAGGAGGTTATCTTGGAATCGTTGGATCCCAAGAGTAGGTCAGAACAAGACCTCCTGCTGCGTTTGAAAAACGGCGATGAACTGGCCTGGACCTTTGTGACCCAGGAATATGGCAAGCGCCTCTATAACTTCCTGCTCAAAAAATTACCGAACGCAGAAGATGTAGAAGACGTGCTTATGGAGACAATGGCGGCGGCGGTGCGTTCGATTGGTACATTTGATGGAAAGGCGAGCTTATTGACCTTTCTCTTCTCGCTTGCCCATCACAAACGGGTCGATTTCTATCGGCGCCACCAAAAGACGACCGAATTGACCGACATGGTTATTGACCGTAGTTCAGGAACAGCATCAATCGAGTTTCAGGAGTTGCTAAACGAACTAAAACCAGAATATCGTGAAATCTTACTCATGCGCTATCAGACTGGCTTAGGGGTTGACGAAATTGCTGCTCTAATCGGCAAGAATTATAAATCAACGGAATCTTTGCTAAGCCGAGCACGCCAAGAGCTGCGCAAAGCAATGGATAAATCACGATTTGACGATGACAATGACGATGACGAACCAGTTCTTTAATCCTATCCCACACAACGGGCGTAATTCTAATAGCGAGCGAGAAATGCAAGCATTATTCGCCAAGTTTTTACCAATCGAACCCTTACCGGCTGGTTTTGCCATCCAACTAAAAGAGCGTGTGTTGGCCGAGGTAGCGGTTATGATCAATGCAGATAAGACAGGGATGATATCATCCGTTGAATGGCTGCGAATACTCGCGCAAAAATCGTCTTTTTGGTTCTTCACGCGCCTTTGGTTGTTAACATTGATCATAG
Organism: Caldilineales bacterium; assembly: GCA_038225095.1. Taxonomy (GTDB): domain Bacteria; phylum Chloroflexota; class Anaerolineae; order Caldilineales; family Caldilineaceae; genus JAPLGZ01. The sequence goes on along the minus strand of JBBREZ010000063.1, from coordinate 14,476 downwards.
GCAGCATGCTCTGGCTAGTCGCCGCCTTTGTGGCAAAACTCTTTGGGCTTGCGCCAGAAGATTGAACTTATAGAGAAAACATTTAAAAGTCATATCATCAAGGAATAGGTACGCCCCGTGCGCCAAGATCGGCACGGGGCGTACCTATTCTTAGATTGTCTGAAGTTTATTTGTTTTCTCTATTAAGAAATTGTTATAAATCGCCGACAATTCCTAATCGTATTATCGGTTAAATTGAGCCTTGATGCGGCCTGCTTCATCGGATATGTGGCGGTCATAGAGGATCAATTTCCTGGTGGAATCAATAATTTGGTGGGTGCATGGAGCTGCATTGTGCCATAGTGGATCTGTATTCGGCAGGTCAGGAAAAAACTCAATAGATATTTGGGGCTTGACAATTACAAAGTTCAGTTTTATACTTTATAAGTAAATACAAGCCGTTTACCAAGTAGGAGCCATATGGATAAAGTTCAACAAATCGTTCCAATCAGCGAAATGGCTCTTCATCAGCAAGCCGTAATGCGTTTGCTTGATAATGGGCCAGTTGTGCTGGCCTCACGAAGTAGGCCAGCAGCCGTGCTTGTATCTGTACAAATTTGGGATGCGCTCATAAGCGAGCTTGATGCACTTCGCGATCAGGTTGATATGCAAGAAGCCGATTTGCTGCTTGGTAACACCGAGCTTGAAGATTTTGAGCTTGACGAGCTACAGCAGATGGCCGGCCATGCCTTACACACTTAAGCGCCATCCGCAAGCAAAAAAACAGTTACGCCTAGTGCCCGAGCGCATCGAAAAAGATGTTGCTCAGGCCATTCTTGACTTAATCGACGAGCCATATCCACCCAATGCCGAAGAGTTACGCAACCAGTACACCAGAACCTGGAAAATCAAGATCGATGGCTGGCGTATCTTCTACCGAGTCAATGAGCAAGATAAAATTGTAGTTGTTATCTCGGTCAAATAAAGGAACAGAGACACATACACACGATTAAGGCCAATCCAAGCCATCAATAACGATCCAGGGATCGAGACCTTCGGCAGAGCGTTCGACGACTCGACTGAGCTCGCCGAAGTCTCAGGTCGACGCCTGACAGGAGGAAAATGCCCCACGACTCGACTGCCGTTCGACAAGCTCACGGCCCGGTCGGGGTCTGAGCTTGCCGAAGACCGCCGAACGTCCTGTCAGGCGGGTGCCCTCTGGGCGCAATAGGCCCAGCCCGTAGCCTTATTGATTGGGAATGGCCTAAGCTGATCAGCTCAGTTATGATGCGAAGTGAGCCGGAACCTCGACCACTCAGCCCACTTCTAACGATAAGCCACTGAGAACCCTTAAGCTGCCATTGCCGAGTTCATGGTGTATGTCTTTCATTTTTTTTGTCTAGTATCACCTGAAATCATGGTCTAGGCCGCGCGCAAACCTAAAAAGGTTTGACAAATCATTAATTGATAGACGAAAATAGCAATACAAAGCGATCAGGGCTGAGTGTGCCATCCGGCAAACTCAGTCCTGACTGTTTTATTGACGCATGCATTGATCTCGGCGCGAACACATCCGGCATAAAGCCGAAGCGTGGTACAATAGCGGTTGCGGCCTGTTAATTTGCGAATTAATCATTCGCATTGACGAAATATAGAGGTTTTTATGACAAAATATATATTTGTAACTGGTGGGGTGTTGTCCGGTCTGGGCAAAGGGGTAACGGTCGCATCGATTGGGCGGATTCTAAAGGCACGCGGCATCAGCATTGCAACGATGAAGTTAGATCCTTATCTGAATGTTGATCCCGGCACTATGTCGCCGTATCAACACGGCGAAGTGTTTGTTACCGAAGACGGCGCCGAAACTGACCTGGATTTGGGTCATTATGAACGCTTTGTGGATGAAAATCTGAGTAAATTGTGTAATGTCACAAGCGGCCAGATTTATAATTATGTGTTGAGCCAGGAACGCCACGGTGATTATTTGGGGGGCACCATTCAGGTGATCCCACATGTGACAAATGAAATTAAACGCCGGATTGGCTTGACGTCGCGTACCTTCCAGGCTGAAGTCGTGATTATTGAAATTGGCGGAACGGTGGGCGACATCGAAGGTCTGCCTTTCCTGGAAGCCATTCGCCAAATGCGCAAAGATATTGGGCGCAATAATACGCTGTATATTCATGTTACGTGGCTGCCATTTCTAGCGGCTAGCAAAGAGTTAAAGACTAAGCCCACTCAGCATAGCGTGCGTGAGTTACGCGGCATTGGCATCCATCCCGATGCGATTGTGTTGCGCAGCGATCATGCGGTGGATGAAGATGTGCTGGCCAAAACGGCGCTCTTCTGTGATGTCGAGCAAGAAGCCGTGATTCCTTTGATCACGTCTGATACTATTTATGCGGTGCCACTAGAGTTGGAAAAAGCCGGTTTTGGCAATTGGCTGGTCAATCATCTCAATTTGACCGCTACGCGTAATGCCGTGGAAGGGATGGCTGATTGGACGCACTTTGTCGCAGAAGCGCGCAGTGAGAAACCGATGTTACGGATTGGTCTGGTCGGCAAATATATTGAACTGGAGGATGCCTATCTCAGCGTCAAAGAATCGTTAATCCATGCTGGGTTGGCCCTGGGCCGCGATATTGAAATCCAGTGGATCAGTTCTGAGCATTTAGAAAAAGGCCGCGAAACCGAACAATTAGCCAATGTGGATGGCATTGTTGTGCCTGGGGGATTTGGCTATCGCGGGATCGAAGGTAAAATTGTCGCAGCGCGTTTTGCCCGCCAACACAAAGTACCCTACTTGGGATTATGCCTCGGCATGCAAGTGATGTGTATTGAACTGGCCCGCGATCTTTATGCGAGCGATGAGCCAAATAGCACAGAGTTCGACATTAGCACCAAATATCCGATTATCGACTTAATGCCTGACCAACGTGACATTGCCGATATGGGTGGCACCATGCGGCTGGGCGTCTATACTTGTGAATTAAAACCAGGTACATTGGCCGCTAAAGCGTATAAAAATCAAGGCTATGGTCAGGCTATTCAGGAACGGCATCGCCATCGCTTTGAATTTAACAATCACTATCGCGAGGATTTGCAAGCGCGCGGCCTGATCTTCAGTGGTCTTTCACCAGAAGGTCGCCTGGTCGAAATTGCCGAGCTCGCCGACCATCCATTTATGCTGGGCAGCCAATTTCATCCCGAGTTCAAAAGTCGCCCGAACAAACCACATCCACTCTTTATGGCCTTTATTCAAGCAGCACAAAAATTTCGGACAAGCCAGGCGCAGGATGAAGGGCAAAAATTATTACAAAATAATCTAGAAAGCACACCCGTCTAAGTGTTGGTCAGTGCGTGTTCCTTGGATTGAAAAATCGTAGAAGGCAGATAGCATCAGCTGCGATTTGCAAGCGCCGACAGCGCACCAGCCTTCGCCATTCTAGACAAAAAAGCAGGTAAACAGGAGGACAAATTATGTCTGGACATTCAAAATGGTCAACCATCAAACGCAAAAAGGGGGCCATTGACGCCGCCCGCGGCCAAGTTTTTACAAAACTAGCGCGTGAGGTTCAAGTCGCCGCCCGCAATGGAACGGACCAGAACTCAAATTTTGCCTTGCGCCTGGCTGTCGAAAAAGCCCGCGCCGAAAATATGCCGAAAGAAAATATCGAACGGGCAATCCGACGTGGCGCCGGCCTTGAAAAAGATGTGGCTGAAATTGAGTCGATCACCTACGAGGGTTATGCCCCACATGGCGTGGCCGTTATTGTCGAATGTCTAAGCGACAATCGCAACCGCTCGATTTCGGAAGTGCGCCGCGTTTTCACCCGCGCGAATGGCAATATCGGTGAACCAGGCTCTGTCGCCTGGCAATTCACCGAAAAAGGCTATATCCTGTTTAGCCTGGTTGACGAAGATGGCAACAAAAAAGCGCTCGACCCCGATCAAATCTTCATGCTAGGGTTAGAGCACGGCGCCGAAGATGTGGCTATCAGTGACGACGCGGTCGAAGTTTATACCGAGCGCACAGATTTTGCTCAGGTGAGCCAAGCCTTGAAAGAGGCAGGCTATATGCCCGATAATGCTGAACTGATCATGCAGCCGAACACAACGATTGCGCTAGAGGCAGCACAAGCCACGGACGTACTCGATCTAGTAGAGGCGCTCGAAGAACTCGACGATGTCACTAAAGTTTCACACAATCTAGAATTGACCGATGAGTTGGTCGCCCAATTCGCCTAGTGCCTTTGGCGCTTCTTTTCTGCATGAATAAAAACCAGTTGTCAACACCGGTGGGACGCTCTATTCAGATTGAACGAATCGTGATTGGTGTTGACCCTGGCACAGCCATCACCGGCTATGGCGTTGTGGGGCAAACGGTTGAGCGTGAGTTTGAATTGTTGGCCTGTGGCGTTATCCGCACAGCCTCCACCCAACTCATGCATTTGCGCTTGCTCGAATTGTACGAAGATTTCCTTAAAATTATTCGCGAATTCAAGCCTGACGAAATTGCGGTTGAAAAACTCTTTTTTGGCCGCAACGTGACAACGGCAATTACCGTTGGTCAAGCGCGCGGGACGATTCTGTTGGCCGCTGCCCAAAGTGGGTTACCCCTCGCCGAATATACACCTGCCGAAGTCAAACAGGCTATCACCGGTTATGGCAATGCGGACAAGCGCCAAATCCAGGAGATGGTCCAGCGCTTATTAAACCTCACCCAATTGCCACGCCCCGACGATGCAGCGGATGGCGTGGCAATTGCTTTATGTCATTTACAGCATACCCGTTTTTCCATCCTCTAACTTTCCTGTCCAAAATTCATTACTTTTACTCCGAAGCTAACTATAAGTGACAACAGATTATAGCTATTGATTAAACTTTATGCGGAAACAGGTAGACAGGGCGTGTATCCCTGTCTACCTGTTTCCCTATCTACCTGTTTCCGCATAATCTCTATTCGCTAATATTTGGTTAGCATTTCTGTCTCTCCTCGTGTAATCATGTCCATTTCCGCTTAAATTACCTGCTGCCTTACGAAGGTTTTGAAAACTCTCAAATAATTTATTGAAAATTCGTGAAAACTCGCGAAGGATTCGGGTCAAAATTCCGATTAATATAGTAATGCGAATAACAATCGCCGGAACCAAAGCTGATGAGGCTAAAATCATACGAACAAGTCTTCAATCGTGACGTGGCGCTTTTTCACTCTAGGAACAAAAACCTATGCGCGAGCATACATATATCAATAATTATATCACCCACCGCAATCTTGGATTCATGTATCAAATGCAGCACAAACCAGAACAAAAATTACCCATCCAACGAGAAATTCGTATTCTCGTTGTGGACGATGAAGAGCCATTGCGCGATCTTCTGCGGATCTCTCTCCAAAAAGCAGGATATAAGGTGATTGTAGCTCGCGATGGACGTGAAGCCCTAGACGTGTTCGCTCACAATTCCGTTGACCTTGTTTTGCTGGACGTCATGATGCCAGACATGGATGGATTTGAGGTTTGCACAGAATTGCGCAAACGCAGCGATGTCCCAGTTGTTATGCTTACCGCATTGAACCGCCCCGACGACATCGTGCATGGGTTTAATTTAGGTGCCGATGATTACATCGCTAAACCCTTTACATTTCGCGAAGTAGAGGCCCGCATTCAGGCCATTTTACGCCGCATCTCTTGGATCAACGAGCGCCCCGAATTTCAAATCATTTCTTATAATGGCATTGTTTTGAATGACGATTTGCACGAGGTTCGTGTCCGCGCCGAGTTGGTGCATTTGACGCCCACCGAGTATCAACTGCTACGTCATCTGATGAGTATGCCCGATCGACCGGTTAGCAAAGAAGATTTGTTTCAAACGGTCTGGGGCTATGATCTAGCCGGCGGCACCAATCTGGTCGAAGTGGCCGTACGCCGTCTGCGTGAAAAGATTGAAGAAGACCCTTCACAACCTACCTATTTAATCACTGTACGTGGCGCCGGTTATAAATTCAACACGCAGCACCTGGGCGAAAGAGCCGTTCTTGTTTCTTAAGCTTGTGTGTAAAGTATAGTACGACGGGGACAACGTAGTCTCCTCAGGCTTACAAACCAATTCACTTCACCACCGACATGGACAGATCAGTTTGCGTCCATCCGTTACGTAAATTTCCTTTCTCTTTATCCACCATGCCTAGCATAAATGACAACGCGGTATATCCGTTTTGTAATTTATGCTAGGCATGGTGTATTTTATTTAGATAGTTTAGTTCATGCGTTGCCTATGCGTAAGCAATCTATGATCGGCATCTAAATATTATGCAATTAGGACAATCCTCATGATTCGTCTCGTACGCGGCACTGTTTTGGCGCGTGGCAAAGATTATCTCATCGTTGACATTGGTGGCAATGCGGGCGGCATTGGTCTGAAAGTTTTTGCACCGGAACCAACGCTAGCCCAATTCGGGGGCGGGGCAGTGATTACCTTGCACACCTATCTCCAAGTGCGGGAAGACGCGCTAACCCTTTACGGCTTTGCCGACGAAGATGAATTAGCTATGTTTGAGTTGCTGCTGACAGTCAGCGGTGTAGGACCCAAGGTGGGCTTATCCATTCTCAGCACACTGAGTCCAGATGCGTTACGGTTGGCGTTGGCGAACGATGAGCCTGCACTCGTGGCGCGTGCGCCCGGCGTGGGCAAGCGTACAGCACAGAAGATTGTGCTAGACCTCAAAGATAAGGTCGGCGGCTCAATGACCGGCATCGAGGCGTTAGCGATGGCCACTGACGCCGACAGCCAGGTGATCGAAGCATTGACCGGTTTAGGCTATAGTGTGGTCGAAGCGCAACGCGCCGTGCAAAAATTGCCCAAAGATTTAGTAGGCGTAGAAGAAAGGTTGCGTTACGCCCTCAGTCAATTCGGTGGTTAGTTTTCAAATTTTAATTTCAAATAGGACGCGATTTTTTAAATCGCAAAACAAGTAAAGGTGAAATTCTGTGAAAGAAGTACAAACACTCCGCAAAGGCGATATTTTTCAGGAAGAAAACCAGCTTTGGAAAGTGCTGGAATATCAACACATCAAAATGGCCCGCGGCAGCGCCACCATTCGTCTAAAAATTCGTAATATCCGTTCTGGTTCGACAGTAGAAAGAACCTATAATAATGGTCAACGCCTGCAAGATATCGAGTTAGATAGCGACAATGTACAATATCAGTACACCGATGGTCAGTTCCATTATTTTATGAACACAGCCACTTTCGATCAGGTGATCCTTCCCCCAGAAGCCCTGGAAGGCGTTCTGGAATTCTTGACTGATAATCAGGTAGTGACGCTTGATTCTTTCGAGGGTGAGCCATTGGATGTGCGAATTCAACAGACGGTAGACTTGAAAGTTGTCTGGGCAGAAGCGGGCTTTGCCGGTAACACCGTCGATGCAGCGACCAAGCGGGTGGAATTGGAAACCGGCTTTAAGATGCAAGTGCCAATGTTTGTCAATGAAGGCGATGTTGTACGCGTAAACACGCATGACGGCAGTTACGTGACCCGTGTCAAGCAATAGTGAGATGAAAATAATCGGCAGAGCAACCGCCGCAGGCAGGGTTTGCGCCTGGTGCTGGGTGCGCAGTGTAAGAATTTGCTTCTGCCCAATGCAAACCAAAATTCTCAACAATGGGCAAGGGTTGAATTACCTATTTATAAGGTGGCAAACTTGCTTTTCGATTAGATTTTCGTTATACTAGGGCAATAGATGCCGTTGTAGCTCAGCTGGCCAGAGCAGTGCTTTCGTAAAGCACCGGTCGTCGGTTCAAATCCGACCAACGGCTCTCCCAAAAGCCTTCCTTATATAGGAAGGCTTTTTTATGTCTGGCTACCATTTCTACAATGCTGCGCCAGCCGTCACTTGTTGGGCAAAAGTCGCCATGTCAATATTAGCGCCACAGACGATCACGCCTACACGTTTACCACGCAAGCGCTCACGCAGCGGGCCACAAAGGGCTGCTGTGGCGGCGGCGCCCGCTGGCTCTACCGCTAATTTCATTGAACGAAATAGTAAATTCATGGCCCGCCGCATCGCATCATCGTCGATGAGGACAAGTTCATCGACAAAGTGCTGGCAGAGGCTAAAGCTATACGGTGCAGCATAAGGCGCCCCCAGGCTGTCGGCAATCGTGCGCACAGCGTCGATTGAACGCGGTGCGCCGGCCGCAAAACTGCGGTGCATGCTATCAGCGCCTTCTGGTTCCACACCAAACACTTGACAATGGGGCTGAAGTTGCTTGATCGCTGTGGCCATACCAGCACACAAGCCACCCCCGCCAATCGGAATGATCACGGCGTCCAGATCGGGCGCTTGCAGGCCGAATTCTAAGCCTAAGGTTGCTGTACCCAAGACGGTCTGTTCGCCTTCAAAAGGATGGACAAATGACCGCCCTTCGTCAACCTGGATTTGTTGCACACGAGCAAAGGCTTCCGTCACGTTTTCTGCGAGTTCCACTTCTGCCCCATAAGAACGGCAACTGGCTACGCGAAACGGATTAGCCGTTTTTGGCATCACGACTTTGGCGGTTGTCCCCATCAGTTGAGCGGCAAAGGCGACGGCAATCGCGTGATTACCCGCGCTGACCGCCGTCACGCCTTTAGCCAAAGCAGACTGATCCAGACTGAGCAAGTTGAGCAAGGCACCACGCGCCTTAAAACTACCCGTATGTTGGAAGAGCTCAAGCTTAAGCAACACCTGAGTATCTTCACCAACTTGAGCTGCAATATCGCGGGTGCGCCAGGGCCAAAGCGGGGTTTCGAGAATTAACGCACCCAGCCGTTTGCGTGCGCTACGAATTTGGTCTAGTGAAGGAAATGCCATTTTTGTTTTCCTTAGTTGGTGTCATTACTTTACAAATGACCTTGACGTACGCCAAATCATCTTGTTCTATCGTAAACCTGACAGGCCAAGATTGACAGAAGCTAGTATTCTTCGGTATGATCCACACTTACGAATAGATCACGGCTAAACAATCAGGAACAATACTATGACGCTACAAGAATCTCCTTCTTCTCCTTCGCCCAACCCAAACGAAAAAACCCAAATTCTCATCGCCGAAGATGATGAGGCTTTACGTCATTTGCTCAATATCGCGCTTAGGCGTGATGGATATCGGGTGATAGCCGTGCGTGATGGCAAAGAAGCATTGGATGTCTTTGCTCAACATGCGATCGATCTTGTTCTACTTGATATTAATATGCCTTTCGTAAATGGCTATGAAGTTTGCCTGGAATTACGTAAACGGACAGATATTCCGATTATCATGATCACGGCAAAATCGCGTACAGACGAAGTTGTCACTGGTTTTCAACTGGGAGCCGACTATTACATGACAAAGCCATTTTCTATGCAAGAACTGCGCGCCCGCATCCAAACCATGTTACGCCGAGTCGGTGGTGAGTCACAGCGCAGGGCAGCCACGATTGTTACCTTTGGCGATATTTCGCTTGATGAAGAAAATCGGCAGGTTACTGCACGCGGTGAAGTGATCGGACTGACGCCGAACGAGTTCCGCGTGCTGAGTTATTTGATGCGTCATCCCGACCAATTGATTAGCAAAGAAGAATTTTTGAGCGCGGTCTGGAATTATCAATCGCTGGAAGATACGAATTTCGTACGGGTGACCATTCGACGCCTGCGCAGCAAGATCGAGCTTGACGCTTCAAACCCAATCTATCTCAAAACAGTCCATGGAGAAGGTTATCAATTTAGCACAAAATGATAAGTCTGCCTTCATTCGATCTGTGTAAGCTCAACGTGTAAACCAACCCTGACCATAAAGTGAGTAAAGGGTATAAAGGCCATAGAGAAAATAAACCCCAACCGCAAAGACAATGACCCGAACAAGTCGCTCACGCAAGGCCCAGATTTGTTTAATTTCGCGCCAAAACCCACTTGGCTTGATCAGCACAAGCAACAAAATGATGATGATAACTAGAAAATCACGGCGAATGCTCATATGTTGTTAAGACAATTAAGTTTACAGGCGCCTGCCATTTGGTTACTTCTTAGCGTAAGCGCCAGCACACTCTTGCTGCTGCTCAAGCAACAAGTTGCCGCTGATTGGCGTAATCGGTTAGCGATTGGCATCTGGGTCGGAATTCCCTACCTGGGCTTGCTCTTCGGCGGCCTCTCGCCAAGGCTGATGGGGGTAAGCGCCATTGATTGGTTGGCAAGCCTGGGTTTGGGTTTGGGCTTACTCTTCGTCATGCTCTTACTCCTTATGTTGGTGCGGGCAACCACTACACTTGCCGGGTCTGATGTTTCAAGCACGCGAACCACTTTAGCGATTTATCTACAACAAGCCATCCAACATGGCGCCGAAGAGTTTCAATGGTGTTTCTACCGCGGGGCCATCTGGGAATTCCTCCAAATGCTGCCTAATCCACCAGCCCTCTCCGCTTATTGGGCAGTTTGGCTGGCGGCGCTTTTGGCTGCACCGGGCGCACTGATCTGGCCCGCCCACGCTGGCCAACGTCTGCTCTCGCTCAGCGTACTCATTGCTACGACCGTACTATTTTTCTATACCCGCAATTTTTGGCTCTGTTGGCTGTTGCACGCCGCAGCTTGGTTCATTGTCAATCCGCAGCGTACACCAAGCACAAATTCCATTTCCCTTAGACAAGCAGCGCCCCTGAAATAAATTTGGGCAACGAATATAGTACGCAGAAAACCTACGCACTGTATTCGTTGGTATATTTCCTCCACAATCGCCGCCCGTTAAGTGTAACAAAACTGCTGACTACGGCCGCGCCTCAGGTGACAAAACGGCTACACTAGCGATTATATAAAAAATGCGGCGACAATGATGACAGCAATGAGGCTGACCGAGACAATGCCGAGCAGGCGCAGATCTTTCGCCACATACTTATACTCGCTTGCCCAGTCGACCGCTTCTACGCTTTTCGGCGCCGAATAGCGGCGTGGTTCCGCCGTTTTACCTGTGGACACCAAGCCAGGTTGAGCCGCTGGTGCGGCATTATTATTTTTGTAAAGTTCACTGTAGCTGCGCGGTCGCCCTGCACTAGCGCTGCTCTTGGCGCGGACGCGCTTCTTGTTTGTAGTAGCCATACAATTACTTCCTCTGAATTTGTTTAAACTGATTAAGCCAATCCGGCTTATCAAGATCGGCAGGTTGAAGTTCCTATATTATACTGTTGGGTGGTTTGGAAAACAAACTTTGGCAGTGAGTGCATAACACCCACACGTCATAATGCGGAGAGAAGCGGCCAGGCTAGCCTGGTTTACATGCCGAAACCCAGTTGCATTTACTATTGTAGTCATTTCTTACCAATTGCCAACGCGCCGATCTGGCTTACCTCATCCAGCCCCAGGTAATAAAGCAAAATCACATAGACCAATAGCCCCGCACCACCCGCCACGACCAAGCGCAACAAGTCGAGCAGGCGACTATTGGCAAAATTTGCGCCAACCAGGTAACTGATCGTAAAGACCACGCTCGCCATCGCAGCCGAGGCTGCACCGATTTGCAGTAAACCCCACCCTACCCGTGCGCCAAGCCGTCCAATCCGCCACTGCAATAGCCCAATCATGATCAACGCATGGCTGGCCTGCTTGGCCGAATCAGCCCAGACCAGCCCCAAATATCCTAAAGCTTGGACAAACGCAAAGGCCACTATTATATAAACGGCAACGCTAATCACGCCCACCAGCGCCGGCAGCAAAGTATTGTTGCGCGCATAAAACGCATAATTGAGCGGAAAATCAATCGCCGCAAAGAGCATACCGACCAGATAGACATTGAGCGCCTGTGCAACATGTGGGGTGTCCGCTGCTGTAAATTTGCCATGTTGAAACAGCAAACGGATCACGGGTTCGCCCAGCAGCCACAGGCCAATCGCGGCTGGTGCAATCAACAAAAGCACCATGCGCAACCCACGCCCCAGTGTTTGACGATAGGCATCTTCCTGTTGCGTAACAAAATACTGGCTCAAACGGGGCAAGGCGGCCAATGCAATCGCGACGCTGATCAAGCCAAGCGGCATCTGTTGCAAGGTCGTCGCCGTACTCATCCAGGCAATACTTTGCTCACCCGTACCGCTGGCCAAACGTCGGTCTAGGCCAATTTGGAAAGTGGAAATTACTAACCCGGCGGCTATCGGGGTATAAAGACGCAGGATTTTGGCGAGCGCCGGATGACGCCAGGGAATACGCGCCAGGTGAAAGCGTATGGGCAGGCCAGCCCGTTGCAAATCCCAACCCATCAGCAACAGTTGCGCCAGGCTTCCGCTCAGAATGCCAATCGCTAAGCTCATTATGCCTAAGCGCGGGGCCAGCAAAGGCACGGCGAGCACAATGCCCAAGTTGTAAACGGTAGTGGCAAGCGCTGGGAAAGTGAAGCGATGCCACGCATAGAGCATTGCCGTCAGCAAACCGGCCATACTAAACAGCCAAACCGCCGGTGCCATCAAACGCATCAACGTAATCGTTAAAGGCAACAATTCTGGGTTAGACGTGCGAAAGCCACCGGCCATCAACCAAGCAATTGTGGGCGCAGCCAGTTCTAAAGCCACCACCAGCAGCACGAGTAGCATGGTCAACAGGCTGATCAGGATGCCCGCCAGTTGGGCAAACTCATCGCGCTTGCGTACTTGGGCATATTCACTCAGCACGGGCACCAGTGCAGCGCTCAACATGCCCCCGACCAGAAAATCGTAGAGCAGCGATGGAACCTGGCTAGCCACGCGAAAAGCGCTGACTTGACCAGTCGCGCCGAAATAGCGTGAGATTACAATTTCACGTACCAGGCCGAGTACCCGGCTAGCCAGATTGCCAATCGAAAGCACACTGGCGCTGCGGGCAAGACCAGCCGTCGGTTTGTCGAGCTGTGCTAGTGGCACACTGGGTTTAGCGGTGGACATGCAGCGATTCTATCACAGGGTGAGGATTAATCAGGCGTTGTCAATGAATGAGGCAAGCTTCTAACAAAAAGGGATGCAGAACCTAGCTTCTACGTCCCTTTTTCCCTAGCCAACATTTAGCGGTTTACCAGGTGCCTAACGGCTCTTGCTTCTTGACGCCTGCGATGCCAAAATCACGCGGATCTTCTTGCAAGTTGGGCATGCCGTGCGCCTCAAATTCTTCCAAGAATTTGGTGGTCTGCATAGCGGCCGCACAACCCTGACCCACGCTGGTCGCCACTTGTTTGAAAACCTTGTCCATAATCTCACCACCAGCAAAAATACCCGGAATATTGGTGCGCGTAAACCGGTCAGTGATCAGATGACCATCTTCGTCTAGCTCGAATTTACCCTTGAGCAGTTGATTGTTGGGCAGATGGCCGACATAGATAAAGACGCCATTAGTGTCTAGCTGGCCTGCTTCGCCGGTCACGACATTCTGGGTCTTGACGCCGGTCACTTTCCCATCGGCCCCCAGCACTTCGCTGATTGCCGTGTTCCAGACAAACTCAATCTTCTCGTTTTTAAAAACGCGCTCTTGCAAAATCTTACTGGCACGCAATTTATCACGTCGATGCACCAAGCGCACGCGCGAAGCGTAGCGGGTCAGGAAGATCGCCTCTTCAGCAGCGCTGTCGCCACCACCAACGACCAGGACATCTTTGCCACGAAAGAAAAATCCGTCACAGGTCGCGCAATAGCTGATGCCTTTGCCCGTGAACTGCTTTTCGCCGGGAATTTCCAGATAGCGCGGGCGCGCGCCGGTAGCCAAGATAATCGATTTGGTCACATATTCCTTGCCCAGTGTCGTACGCACCAAGAAAGGATGTCGGTCCGTCACAATTTCGCTGACATAGTCGAACTCGACGCGCGTGCCAAATTTCTCAGCTTGCGCCTTCATCTTTTCGACCAATTCTGGCCCGCTCAAACTCTCGGGGAAGCCAGGATAATTCTCTACTTCATACGTAATGCTGACCTGACCGCCGTAATCATTGCCGGTGATCAACAATGGGTTTAAGTTGGCGCGGGCGGTGTATAAACCGGCCGTAAACCCGGCTGGGCCACTGCCAATCACGATCACGTCTTCCACATGCGGACCATTGCCATTGGTTGCTGTGCCGTTTGTGTAAGTTTGCATAAAGAATACTCCTAAAAGGTGAAGCACTGGGCTTGAATAAGAGCAAAAATTGTAACTGTTCAGGGCTTAGGTAGATAGGTAGACAAGGAAACAGGGATACAGGGCATGCTCCCTGTTTCCTTGTCTACCTGTCCAACGCTACGCCTGAATAGCTACCAAAAATCTAATCTATCTTTTTTACTTGTCTTTTTATATTTTCACTATATTTTTTATAGTGCCATTGATGATCAGTATAATACGAGCCGCACAAAAGGACTGTAAGCGTTCCTACAAGCCAAAGTGCACGCTTATTTTAGCCTAATTCGCCCAACTTTGCCATTATGATCGTCATACTGGCGATGGCGGCGGTCTCCGCCCGCAAAATACGCGGGCCAAGTGAAACCACTTGCCAGCCAGCCTCCAAT
>JBBREZ010000062.1:0-19618 GCA_038225095.1 Caldilineales bacterium | reverse complement strand
TCCCCGGCATGGAAGAACTGGCCAGCCTGATGCAAATTACGGCGTAGGCGGATAGCGGCAAATACGATGTGATCATCATCGATGCGGCGCCAACCGGCTCAACGCTGCAATTGCTCAGTTTCCCCGACATGGCCCGTTGGTATTTGGAAAAAATCTTTCCCTTCCAACGCAAAACTGTCCAGATTGCCCGGCCACTGGTTAAACGTTTTACCGACATCCCGATCCCTGACGAAGATGTGTTCGACAGCATTGAAGAGTTGGTGGGTTATTTGGAGCGCATGAGCGAATTGCTCAGCGACCCCAACATCAGCAGCATGCGTGTGGTGCTGAACCCCGAGAAGATGGTGGTGAAGGAGGCCCAACGTGCCTACACCTATCTCAACTTGTATGGCTATGCCGTAGATGCCGTGGTCTGTAATCGAGTCTTCCCCCAGCAACTTTCCGATCCTTATTTTGACACGTGGAAAGCAGCCCAGGCCGAAAATCTCCAGTTGGTCGAAGAATGTTTCCATCCATTGCCGCTCCTGAAAGTGCCTTTTTTTGATAAGGAAGTCGCCGGTAAAGCGATGCTCTATCATATGGCGGAAACCGTATTTGGCGCCAATCCTGTACGCGGTGGCGCTGGCGACCCTACCCAAAAATTTTATGTGGGAAAACCGCAGGACATCTACAAAAAGGATGATCATTACGTGCTTAGCATTCCATTGCCATTGGTCGCTCGCGATGAGGTAAATTTGCATCGTAGCGTGTTCGATGAATTGATTGTGCGGATCGGCAATTGGAAACGCAATATTTCCTTGCCGCTTGGCTTATCTAAGTTAAACATCGATGGCGCCCGTTACGAAGAAGATCGTCTAAACATCTATTTCCTCATCGAAAAAAATAGTGAAATCGCAGCGGAGGAATTGAAGCCGTCCAAATGGCGTGCACTCAAAGCCCGCATGGGCGGGAAATAGCGCGACAAGGCAGTGTTACTGCCACCATCGATCAGCGCTTGCTTGCTCGCTTTGTGCAGCGTTCTTTTGTGCCATCCTTGTCCTCGCCTGCGAATCATTGTTGATTGGTTGAGCAATGGCATTTATTCCGGCGAACCTACCCGTATCTTCTCAAGCTTGAGAAGCGTATTTTAATACTGTGAGCATCATCGCATGGATGATATCCAGCGCGGCGATCCAATCGAAGAAGCAACGTTGGTCAATTTGATTCGACGGGCCCAAATCGATTTTGAGCCAGAAGCATTTAATGGTCTATATATGCTCTATGCTGATCGAGTTTTTCGATTCTTACTCGTGCGCTTGGGCGATGTGGAGCGGGCTGAAGAGGTCACGGCCCAGGTCTTTTTGCGCCTGATCGAGAAGATCAATAAATTTCAAATTGCACCCAAAGATAATGTCGCCATCTTTTCAGCCTGGCTATACCGCATGTCCTATAACAAGATGGTGGATATGTTGCGCAAGCATCGGCCGGCCCACCATCTTGCGCTTGAACACGCAGAGCATATCGCAGACCAGCAGTCGATTATTGAGCAAGTGGAAGAACAGCTCGACTTTGAGCAAATCCTCAACAAATTACCATTATTAAACGATCAGCAACGACAAGTGATCTTATTGCGGTTTGTTGAAGGGTTAAGCATTGCTGAAACAGCGCAAATTATGCAGAAGAGCGAGGGCGCGATCAAGGCGCTCCAACATCGCTCGCTGGAAAGTTTACGCCGTTATTTACAAAAGTGATCCTTATCGACACTCGTTATGCGGTTTTGGGCCCGCTCGCACCAGGGTAGCCTGACCAAAATGCACAAGTTTGTTTGATAAGTAAAAGTGAGCCGTCATGACCTTTGAAGACATTCTCGCCCTCTGTTTAGATGCATTGGAACATGGCGAAACCATTGAACACTGTCTTACCCGCTATCCTGAACATGCGGCGGAATTAGCCCCTTTACTTAGCCTGGCGACTGCCGTACGGAGCGCGCCCCAACCACGATTGTCAGCCGGTGCCTTTGCGCGTGGCTATGCGGCGGTGGTCGCCCAAGTGCATTATCAACATGAACAACAGGCGCCTTTCCACCCAATGCGCAAGGCTGTACCGCAAAAATCTGCAACAACTCTTATGCGGGTGCAACCAGTAGTCGCCCGCCAGTTGATCGCTGCGCCACCGCCTTTGGCGCGACCGTTCTTGTTTGTCCATAAAGCCCAAACTGCCTTGCTTGCGTGCCTGGTTGTCCTGAGCCTTTTTGCCTTATTTCGGAATGTCCGCAGCAGTTTGCCTGGCGCGTGGCTCTACCCAGTTAAAATATTGGGCGAGAACATGGGTGGTGTGCTGTTAACATCCGCTGGTGAACAGGCGACCTGGCATGCCTATCAAACGGAAAACCGTCTACAAGAGTTGGTCTACCTGGCGCAACAAGACAAAGTAGCGAACGCCGATCTAGAGCAGACGCTTGATCAAGAAGTGATGGCAACGCTGGCGGCCAGCAATCATTTGTCGCCGGCGCAACGCAACGAATTTTTGCAGGCTTGGTTGACGCGTTTACAAGCAATCGACAAAGACAGCCAGTGGCCAAACACGGCTACCCTTACCCTCAATCGAACGCTAGCCACGATTCAGGCGGCAACACAAGCGACCATTGCCCAACCAGTACTAGGGCCTGAGCATACACCGACGGGCGTACCAACGCCTAAGCTAGCTGATTCACACATCATTATTCCGACCACAACGGCTAATCCGGCCACAGATGAACTACTGGTGACAGAACAAGCGACGCCACCCG
This sequence comes from Caldilineales bacterium, assembly GCA_038225095.1. GTDB lineage: Bacteria > Chloroflexota > Anaerolineae > Caldilineales > Caldilineaceae > JAPLGZ01. The sequence continues at coordinate 16,851 of JBBREZ010000062.1, read as the reverse complement.
CAACAGCGGCAAACGCATGGCCATTAGCGCCCGTCGTCATCCATCCAGCAACAATCGCACCCGCGCTCGCACCGGCAGAACTGCTGGTGCTTGCCACGGCGACGACAGCAGCAATCATTGTGCAAGTGCCGCAAGCAACATCGTCGGCTGATGACCACCGGCGCCACGCGCCACACAAGACAGCGGTATCCCAGCCCGAATCAACAACCGCAGCGTCAGTCTCTGCAGCAGCCAGCACACAAACACTGGCAAGTGGCAATGCTGGATCAGGCGAAGTTCAGACATCGACCAGTCCAACCACTAGCGTAGAGACTGCGCTGGATAAGGCATCCGCCACCGACAATTTGGGTATAGCAGATGCACCAATCAAGACGCCTACGCCATCGTTTGGCGTGGTCGATAACCCAACGCCGGCCACTGATAGTGGTCCGGCTATTGCACCCACCACGCCCTTGGTGACCGAAGAAGTCACCTCTGCGACGCCAGACCAGACAGCTAGTTCAGGTACTGGCACGCCGTCAATTGAAAAAACGGATTTACCAACTGGCCTTACAACCATTGCCACCACACCGATCGCATTGCCTTCTGGCACAGCCTCCAATCCGGCGACGCCACCCAATGCCGAGCCTGAAAAAACGGTTGAACCGTCAGCCACAGACGAGCCAACGGATCGGCCTAAGCCTACCCCTTCAACGAGGCCGACGAAAACACCAGAACCGGCTGATACGCCAGACCGGAGCACGTCAACCGTGGAAACGCCGCCAACGGCAACCCCAGACAGTACACCGACACCTAAAAAGCATAAGTAAAGTCAAAAATGGCGACAAGTTATTACAGCAACAATTTATGGTGGTCAGACTGGTGATTAGGCAATAAAAAACAGAAAGTTACTCGTAAGTTATTAGCAGTCAATAACCTTGAATGCTTTCTCCTTTCGTGGTATACTGGCGAAAATGTCATCTAAAAACTATTCAACCCACCTATACCAAGAATAACTGTCACATCATGCACTTACTAAACAATGATCCACAACTGATTAGACAGGCAGCCTCCCCATCCCAGCGGAAATTCTCATCTACCTACTTCGTTTATCCCCTTATCGCTCTGTTCAGTGTGATAATATTGGCTGGCTGCATTGTCCAAACGCCGGCTAAACCAGCCGCTGCTGGCAGTCCAACCACCAACGCAATAACCAATACAGTAGCCACATTACCAGACAACTTTAACGGTGCAGTTGAAGAGCTTTCAGGCTACGCCCTACCCACTTCAGCTCCTACATCGACGGCTAAACTTTCGGTCCTGGTCAGCGCAGGTGGCTCACGCGCCAATATCCGCAGTGGCCCCGGCGCCAGTTTTCCCATTGTAAGCAAAGCTGCTCCAGGAATAGCCTTCACGGTGGTTAGCAAAAGCCAGGACGGCTCTTGGTGGCAAATTTGCTGCATCACCGGTTTAACCAATACCATCACGAGCACAGCCTGGGTTGCTAGTTCGGTGGTCAGGGTGGCCGGTGCGAGCGACGCTGTTCCCGTTTCAGAAAGTCTCCTCAAACCAAATCTAACGGCGCAATGGCAGGTAGACTGGAAATGCGCCTCGGAGCGCTGTCAGGTCAAACAGTGTTCAGCCGTTGTTGATGTGAAGGCTGCGCCGAGCACGAATCAACCTTGGCTCAGCATGAATCATCGAGTTACATGGAATGACACCTGCTTTGCGAAGGATTCCTGGGTTTTTGAAGTCGATCCGACCACAGGCAAAGAACGCACCGGTGAATATAACAACAACTTCTTATACAGTTATTGGCGCGGCAAGCAGCCGGGCACAACGAATGGCGTCTACACCTTAAACGGTGGCCGTTCTTTGGCGGTCTGGTGCTCTGGGCCTTACAAAGTCGAAATTGAAGAAGGTAGCGGCTGGACTACGTCTTACCAAGGCAACACTTGTCATGATGTGCGCACAGGCCTACTGGTCTTGCTCTCTTACAACAAACGTTGGTTGTTCACCGGACAATATCAGGGACAAACCTACGACCATGCGTATTTTGGTGATAGTGAAACCCTTGAACAAAAACTCACGGACACCAATAGCACTCTTTCTTGGGTGCAAAAGAAGTAAATTGGTAAATTAACGTGTAATCAGCTCATAAAAAGCGCCGCCTTCATGCGAAGGCGGCGCTTTTTATTTATGTAAGCTCGCAACGATGTGAATGACCTCTCCCCCCGTCCTCCCGTTCGGCTGCGGTTCGACAAGCGCACCGCACGGGGCCTGAGCGTTCGACGACTCGACTGAGCTCGCCGAAGTCTGAGCGCACGCCGAAGTCTTGCCGAAAGCCACGTCGAAGCCTGCTGGGCGGGAGCCTTTGGTCGGATAGAACAACCATCTTCTTCTATCCCTGACCGGTCCCCTCCCAGCAGGGGAGCGCGCCTAGAAGGCTACCGCCCTTGGGCGCGGGTGGAGTCTGGCCAATCTCCGCCCCAACTCATCCTATTGCGACAGGTTCAGCAACCTCCGCTAGCGCTTCAAACCCACTGGCTTGCAAATAAGCGTCCATCTCCTGTTGCGCCCGTTCGGCGTAGGCGGCATAGCGATTCATCTTGCCGCGTATCGTTGTTTCCATCTCTGGCAACAACCCCATATTGGCTTTCATCGGCTGAAAATTTTTGGCATCGGCATGGGTGATATAGTATAAAAGCGCGCCGATCATCGTTGTCGGTGGCGGTTGAAGCAGCGCCTCGCCACGCAGCAGGCGCACCATATTGACGCCAGCCACCAGTCCGCCCATCGTGCTGCCCACGTAACCTTCGGTGCCAGTGATCTGGCCACCAAAGAACAGATCTTCACGCTCGCGAAATTGCAAGGTGGGATGCAATAAGGTCGGGCTATTTATAAACGTATTACGATGCATCTGACCTAGCCGCACAAATTCTGCCGCTTGAAGACCAGGAATCATGCGCAAGATTTCTTCTTGCGCACCCCATTTCACATTCGTCTGAAAACCAACCATATTGTAAAGCGTACCGGCCACATTGTCCTGGCGTAATTGGACAACCGCATAGGGTCGCCGCCCGGTGCGCGGGTCGGTTAACCCCACCGGGCGCATTGGGCCAAAGGCAAGCGAGGCCAGACCACGCGCAGCCAACGCCTCGATTGGCATGCAGCCCTCGAAATAACGCTCCATCTCTTTCTCAAATTCTTTGAGTTGCGTCTTGGGGGCAGCGACGACCGCATTGACAAAGGCTTCATACTCGGCTTTGTTCATGGGACAATTAATATAATCGCCTTCCTCCTGCCCTAGATCGCTGTCTTTGTCGTAGCGGCTCTGGCGAAAGGCGATCGATAGATCGATGCTGTCTGCCATCACAATGGGCGCCATTGCGTCGTAAAAATAGAGATGCTTCTGTCCGGTCAACGCTTGAATCTGCTCGGTCATGGCGCTACTCGTCAACGGACCCGTGGCGATAATCGTCGGCCCATTAGGAATTTCAGTAATTTCTTGGCGGATAACTTCGATAGTGGGATGGCTGCCAATCATTGCCGTCACTGCATCAGCAAATTCTTCGCGTCCCACCGCCAGGGCGCTGCCCGCCGGCAAGGCATGGCGGAAGGCGGTCTTGATAATCATACTGCCCATCCGTAACAATTCATTCTTGAGCATACCCAGGGCACGGTCGGGCAAGGTGCTACCCATCGAATTGCTACAGACCAACTCGGCCAGCCGGTCGGTGATATGCGCTTCGGTCGAACGGTGTGGGCGCATTTCATACAAACGCACTCGATAGCCGCGATTGGCAATTTGCCAGGCCGCTTCGGTTCCCGCCAATCCGCCACCAATAATCGTTACTACGTCGCTCATAGCTTCCTCACTTTTCATTACCTTTCCAGTCAAGGGGGGCAGGTTATTGTAACAAGGGCGCAGACGGGCGTCAAAATTACGTACAGCAGCTAGAACAAGCGATCTTGGCTGCGCTCTGCCAGCCATGCTATACTGGTGAAGATTATACACCCCATAAATTGGCAATGGCAGTACGTAAAAGGTTGGTGAGCTATGAATCCAGTTGATATTATTGTCAAAAAACGCGATGGTGGCGAGTTAAGCGCCGCCGAAATTCGCACCTTTATCGAAGGCTTTGTCAGCGGGACAATCCCCGATTATCAGGCGGCGGCCTGGGCAATGGCGGTCTATTTCCAGGGTATGACCGATGCCGAAACCACGGATTTGACGCTAGCAATGGCGGCCAGCGGCGATCAACTGGATTTGCACGATGCCTTGCCCCCCAACACGATCATCGTTGACAAGCATTCGAGCGGTGGCGTAGGTGACAAGACCACGTTGGCCGTGGGCGCGATTGTGGCCGCGTGCGGTCTGCCCGTGGGCAAGATGAGCGGCCGTGGGCTCAGTTTCACCGGCGGCACGATTGACAAGTTGGAAAGTATTCAAGGCTGGAGCCCGGATCTATCGGAGCAACAATTTCGCCAACAATTACGCACGGTTGGGCTAGTCGTCGCCGGGCAAACGGCCAATCTAGCACCGGCAGACAAGCTGCTCTATGCGCTGCGCGATGTCACCGGTACCGTGCCCAGCTTGCCCTTGATTGCTAGCAGCATTATGAGCAAAAAGCTCGCGGCGGGCGCCGATGCGATTGTGTTAGATGTGAAATGTGGGCGCGGCGCTTTTATGGAAACGCTGGCAGAGGCACGGGCGCTGTCTAAACTGATGGTGGCGATTGGGCAACGGGCCAATCGTCGCGTCACCGCGTTGATCACGCAGATGGAGCAACCATTGGGGCGCGCCGTGGGGCACGTGTTGGAAGTGAAAGAGGCGATTGCCACCTTACACGGCCAGGGACCAGCGGATTTTCAACAATTGGTAGAGGCAGTGGCACAGGAGATGTTATTGCTGGGCCAGCGGGTGCAGACCACCGAACAAGCGCGCGAACAAATCCACCAGGTGATCGCCAACGGGGCCGCCTTTGCCAAATTCAAAGCCTTTGTCGCAGCCCAAGGCGGGGATGTACGCCTGATGGACAATCCCGAACAGTTGCCACAAGCGCCCGTCACCCTGCCGGTGCTGACGCCCGTGAGCGGTTACGTTCAGCGCATTGACGCCCGTGAAATTGGTTTAACCAGCGTGGCGCTGGGCGGCGGTCGCCAGCAGAAAGGCGATCCGATTGATTACCGCGTTGGCATTATCGTGCAAGCGAAGGTAGGCGATCCGGTAGCGCCCGGCGACACCCTTTGTACAGTCCATGCCGCAGACAAGCAAGCAGCAGAGACCGCCGTCCAACGTATCCTTGCCGCCTACACGCTGCAAGACCAGCCGGTCGCGCCCCTGCCCATTATCTATGAACGGGTTACGGCTAGCTAACGTCAATCTGCTTTATTTCGGTACCGTGTAGTTCGCATCCTCAGATGCGTCTCTTTTTGGCTACAGGAGCGCATCTGATAGAGAAATCAAATAAACCCCGAACGATTTCTAAATAGTTTTTCTATGCGAATGCGAATTACACGGCGTAACCGGCGGCTACCACGGCACTTGCGCCCGCGCCTGCACCACGGCCTGATATAAGTGCATGGTTTGGACCGCAATCTTATCCCATTGATACAATGATAGAGTCTGGGTGCGGGCAAATTCGCGCCGCTGCTGGGCCGCCGCCGGATCAACGAAGAGTCGATTCACCGCCCAGGCGATGCTTTGTGGATCGTTCGGATAGACATGTAAGCCATTCTGTTCGTGCATGACGACTTCGCCCAGCCCCCCAACGTTGCTGGCGATTACATTACAATTCTGCGCCATCGCTTCGAGCGCCACGATGCCAAAAGGTTCGTATAAACTGGGGAAAATTGCCGCGTCTGCGATATGGTAGATGAGATCGCGCTGTTCATTACTGATGAAGCCCAGAAAATCGACGACGTGATCCACATTCAAATCATGGGCCAACGGCCACATTTTATTACCATTCTTCCCCGCCACGACTAATCGTACATTCTTATCAATGTTCAGGATACCAGGCATTGCAGCAATTAAGACGTGCAAACCTTTTTCATGCGTCACACGGCCCACAAAAAAGAGCAATTTTTCACCTTGCGGGGCATATTGCTGGCGTAACGTCTGGATGGTGGCGGATGATGGGTGGACGATGGTATTCATGTCGAAGCCATTAGCGATAATATCCATTTTGTCGTAGGGTACGCCAAAAAAGTAATGAACTTCACCACGCATATATTCACTACAAACGATCACACGCCAGGCTTCAAAGCCAATCCGCCCTTCCATCTGATCAATGTGGTAGCTTGTATCGCTGGGAAGATAGCCTTGATGCCGGCCGCGCTCTGTGGCATGAATGGTCGCCACCAGCGGCGTTTTCCAGTGATATTTCAACGTAATGCCTGCTTCACCAACCAGCCAATCGTGCATATGGATCAGATCATAGTGATGCTGTTCGCCAAGCTTGATGCCATATTCGATCAAAGCTGCGTTGTTGGCAATCATACTGTTATAGAGGTCATGGGCGTCAATCGGTGGCACATTGACGCGATGCGCGGTTAGCTGCGGTGTGATTTGTTCAACCGCCGCGCCCCCGTCAGCCCGCGTGGTCAATACGTCGATCAGCAATGGCTCACCATCCACAGTAAGCTTGCTGAGCATTGGCGTTAGTTCAGCCACATGTTTGCCCATGCCACCAACGACATAGGGGGGATATTCCCAACTTAGCATTAATATACGCATAGGTTATTTAGCACAAATGATGGAAGGGAGACGGCAAAATCCTTGTCCTCACAAGGGAGCATGACAACACCGCTACGCTGGCCTGCCACTTAGGCCATGCCCAATCAATCAGGCTACGGGCTAGACCTCTCGCGCCCAGAGGGCACCCACTTGACCGGACGTTCGGCGGTCTTCGGCAGAGCGTTCGACTGAGCGTTCGACTGAGCGCTCACGCCGAAGTCTCAGACCCCGACCGGGCCGTGAGCGTTCGACGACTCGACTGAGCTCGCCGAAGTCTTGTCGAACGACAGTCGAGTCGTGGGGTCCTTTCCTCCTGTCAAGTCTCGATCCTGGATCATTATTTATTGCTTGGATTGGCCTTGGCGATTGGCAACTTTTCACCGATGAGTCAATTGATGAATAATACACATCTTATCAAAGTTTAGGCAAACTTTGTGTAAGCTAACTAGAAAACAGCTCAACTGTAAACTCGTGCAACCAGAGCGGTACGAGACATGCCTATTCCGCAATCAAAGCTACTCGTTCCGCACGCCGGGAGCCCCTTAGGCGCGTGGGAACGCAGTCCCGACGCTCTGCGTCGAGTGGTGCAAGCGACAACAGGGACGCAGAGGGTTCCCAGTCATAACAAGTACCCTTTACCGGAATGTCTAGGCATGAGTCTTGGCATAGGGTTGGCTCTTGCCGTCTGCCCCAATCACAAAAAATGCTACATGCCAGCCACCGACGATGGTTGGCGGTGTTTGGCCCGTGGCCTTAGCAATCGCTTGTCGTGTCGCCTGATAGACCAGATAAGCCGCTGGCGTCGCTGGTGGATGTTGAGCAGCCCATTGTGCATAATCTGCACCAAGCCAGGTGGCCCAATAGACCGGGCCGTTGCGTTGGGAGCGTTCAGCAAAAACCGGATCGCCGCCTTGTGGCCCCATCCAAAACGGTGTAGCCGGAAACTTTGCCCGCAATTTTGCCAGATAAGTGGCCGCGCCGTCTGGGCTGCCCAACCAGAGCACGGCGTCGGCCTGCGCCACCTGATCAACTTCATCACCAGCCATGATAACGGGCAGCTTCGTCACAACAGTCCACGCTTGGGCGGAAGGCTGTGGCCAGCCAGGCGTCCAGCCGGCTACGATCAAACGGTGGGCCTGTTGGGTTTGGGCTATATCTGCAACCGCACCGATCAATTTTGTGATCCAGACATCAGTAGCGAACGAATCGGCAAAATTGTTGGTCGCCGGTGCTACAGCAAAAGGCGCGATCCAAACCGGCCGTGCCGTAGGCAACACATCCATAACGCTCAAAAGGGTCGCTTGGTTCAACGGGCCGACCACGGCCTGCACGCTAGGATCAACGAGGAGTTTTTGTGCGGCGCGACGAGCATGCAGCGGCTGATTGGCATCGTCGAGGGCATGGGGCAGAATATCAACACCAATCGTCGGTGTGTCGGCAATCGCGGCGCGCATCGCCGCCAGCGCGTCATAGCCGGTGCGTCTATATAAACCTTCAAACGGGGCAATCAGGCCAATTTTAATCACTGGTCGGATTGAAAAACAGGCAACGAGGCATAGTGCGCTGACCAGCAAGGTCAAAGCACGAAAAGCAGAATATAAAACGAATTGACGGGTCGTTTTATATTCTGCTTTTCGCCTTGCATCACTGTCCATTCGGAAGTCTCAATTATTGGTGTTAAACTGATGTCAAAATGAAAAACGGAGAAAGGTCACCCCACCCTCGCCCAGAGGCGGTAGCCTTCTAGGCGCGCTCCCCGAAGCAGGGAGGGAACCGTATTTTCGTAGACGGGAGATCAGTTCCTCCCCTATCCAGGCTTCGACGTGAGCTCAGCCGAACGGGGAGGGTAGGGTGGGGTGATTTTCTCCAGGTTTCATTCTGACTTTGGTATAGAGTCGTGAATTTTGCGCGACCTGACTTACATGCCTATTGTGGACAACTGCGCTCTGTCCAACTCACGTCCATTTCCGTCAATATAGCCAGTCTTACTTGTAACCGTAGGTCTTCAGATTCTGCTCATGTTCGGCTAGCGTCAAAGCAAAAATATGGCGATTGCCTTCACCAGTCGCAAGAAAGAAGCAATATTTGACTGCGGCTGGGTCACGCACGGCATCAATCGCGCTCAACCCTGGGCTGTCAATTGGGTTGGGTGGAAGACCCTGATTTAAGTAGGTGTTGTAGGGACTGATGATGGTGGAATATTCTTGAATCGTTAACGGTTTCCACCAGCTACCCGTTGTGCCGCGCGCATACTGTACAGTCGGATCAGCCTGGAGGTAATTACCACCGACATCTGGACAAGCGCCATTCAGACGATTTAAATAGACGCTCGCAATCACAGGACGTTCGTCCGCTTGCACGGCTTCACGCTCAACAATGCTGGCTAGCGTGATCAAGTCGCGGCCACTGATGCCACTATTGCCACCAACAAGCCCGTCTGCACCAATTTTTCGCTCAAAATTATCGAGGAAAGGCGCCAACACTTTTTCTGGTGAGCTGGCCAATACGGGAAAGAAATAGGTATCGGGGAAGAGAAAGCCTTCGAGCGTGGCGTTTTCTGGCAAAGACTTGAGAAAGGCATAATCTTTGAAGATCGACAACGTGCGTGGTTGGCGTACAGCAGCCAGAAAGATATCAGGCGCGATGATGTTGGCGGCAGATAAGCGCTCGGCGATCTCTTCGGCTCGGAAGCCTTCAGGGATGGTGACCGGCGCCTGCTCAAGCATTGGCTTCTGTAAGGCAGCCGCCACCTGCGGAATGGTCATCGACTCGGCCAACAAAAAATTACCCTGGGCTATATGTCGCTCTAGACCGCTCACGCGTAAATACAAGTTGAACAAATCGGCATCTTGGACAAAACCAGCTTGTTGTAAGCGCGCCGCAATAAAACGCGCCGGTTCACCTGGATTGATCGTAAAAGGGCGCGGTAGAGCATTGGCGCCGGCCGGAATATTGAGTTCGCTTTGGCGCAAACGTAGACTAAAGGCCAACACGCGCTTCTCAATATTATCCGGCGTCAACGCTCCTTGATCGGCCTTGGGATCGACGAGACCCGCCGTTGTTTGCGGCACGCCCAAGAATTGTTCAGTCAGATGCGACCTGCTCACTACCCACACACCAGCCAGCACACCAAGCACCAGCAACAAAAAAACCAGACGCAACGCATGCGTAAGCAGATTGGCTGGCCGCAACTGCGTGTGCCAGTCGGTCTCCTGTTGGATAAGCCGATTGCGCTGGCTGAGAATCAATTCGCGACGATTGTTTGCAGACATAGTTTCTTTCTATAGAGCAAATTGAGTACTGACTCACGATCCTACTGTCAACTGCTAGCGCGACGGCAATTCGATGCGGCCAAAATCCAATGGATTCTCCTGGCGCTGCGCATCCAAATAGCTTTGTAAAATGACCGACGCCGCCACGGCATCCTCAGCACGGCTAGTTTTCTGTTTCGCCATGATTTCCTGCGCCGCAAACGTCGTCAACCGCTCATCCCAAAAAATTACGGGCAGCGGATGGCCTAACAACACACGCAACGCCTGGGCCAAGCGCATGGCCCATTTGCGGACAGTTTGACTCTGACCACTTTCACTGCCATCCATGTGCAGCGGTAAGCCACATACCACGGCCACGGCCTCCTGGTCGCGGACTAACTGGGCAAGCCGATCAAAATCCGCACGTCGGCTCGTGCGCTGAAGCACCGTAACCGGTCGCACCGCGAGCCATAATGGATCGCAGGTGGCAACGCCGATGCGCGCCAAGCCAACATCCAGCGCCAATAATTTACCAGTCATCACAGGATAATTTTTCACTTGATGGTATGGCGGGCGAAGCGCAACCAGCCACGCTTAAGCGAGCGTTGCCAGGATATTTCATCGCTTTTGCACGCCATCGTCATATTCGATGCGCACCTGGATTCGGTTATTCAAGATGGGTAGCGTTTTAAGCCACGCCGGATCTTGATAGATTTCAGGGGCGCGCGCCAACGGCCAGCGCTTTCGGAGCGCGGCAATCACCGTGGCCGGGTGGCCACCCGCGGCTATCGCCCGTACGTCAGCCGGGTTGATCGGCGCGATATACTGCGCTTTGACGGTGACCGTAAATTCGACATTACTGCCATCAATGGTAACGCCCGGCACGCGTTGGGTGATCAATGAATCAGCCACCAGTTTGCCTTGCTGCGGAATTTTGCTCTGGGTGGCCGCCAATAAGACTTGCCGTGTTGACGCTTCATCGACGGCCACACCGCGCACCGTAGAACGCAAGGTCAAGGTGAGCGCGGAAGCCTGTTCATCATTAAATTGACTATAGGCTTGTGAAGTGACAAACGTCTGCAACGATTCCTCTGGCAACCATTCGCCCGTTTTTAACTCACCTTTCAACACACCGTAGGCTTTGGTAGCCGTCTCGGCTTTTAGCTGCGCCAGTAGATTGTCACGATCCTGTTGCGTAACAATCGGCACCTGTTTGGAACCACCACTACCCGTCGCACCGGGGTTGCTCACCCCAATCCGATAACGCAAAGCGCCTTCCACGGTGTTGATCGTGTTAGCGCGCACATTGCCATCAAAGCCAGGATCGACGGCCTCAATCGGCGCCGTCGCTTGAGCGCCCACGCGGCCTTCCAGGCCCGTGTCAGCCGTAGTGCGAAAAAGCACCGGCGTACCCGTGCTCGTGCTGACGGTAGAACCGACCGGGATAAAAACCTGGGTTCCGCCCAGATTGCTAAAGACCACGGTGCCTTGCGCCTTATCAATGGCTTTCTGTTGCGTACCCGTGGTCGCAATGTTGCCGACTTGCTCAATATTGGTCTCGATCAGGCGGGCGGGCAACTGGTTATTATCCAGATCTGCCTCGCTCAAGTTCGGGTTAGCCGTTAAGGGGACGGTCGCAGTCACTGCTTCGTGGCCCGGGGCCAGGGTAATTGTGGCGGCTGGCAAGACATAGAAAGCAAACATGGCTAGAAAAAGCACGGTCAAGCTTAATACCGCAATGATGCTCACGATGCGCATCCAGGCCGGTAAGGCGACCTGACGACTGGCTTCACTACGGATCCGCTGTTGGCGCGCCTGGTGCGAATTTGATTGTGCCATCCCCTCGACAATGCCTTCTGCGTGCCCACGGCGTGGTCGCCAAGGCGGCGGTTCTGGCAAACCAGCAGTGGGATTACGCGGGTGGATCAGGGGCAGCGGTGGGTGCATCCGCCATGTCCGCCGATTTGCATCGGCAGTATGGAAAAAGACCGGAATGCCAAGCTGACTGGCCGCGTTACGCGTCGTTTCGTCACGTGTAATCAAGCCTAAATGACAACGCTGAATTTGGGCCTGGCGCTGGAGAAGACGCATGCGCGCCACATTATCCAACTCCGTCCAACCGACAGGTAGCGCCAGCGCGACATGATCACCGCGCACTTGCGCCAGTTGGCGACGCACAGCCTCGATCGTCGCATCGGGATCAATGGGAAGAATTTCTGTCATAATTAGTCACATTTACGATTGACGATTTTTGATTTACGAATTTGCTTCGTTAAACTGATATGAATTTGGTGAGCGGCGATTAGACCCCCTCCTAGCCTCCCCCTGCTGGGGAGGAACAGATTCTTCGTCTACGAAAATACGGTTCCCTCCCTTACTAGGGGAGCGGGAGCCCATTGGGGCGCGGGTGGGGTAAATCGCCGCTTGCCAAATTAATGTTGATATAACGAAGCAAATTCGTAAATCAAAAATTGTCAATCATTTCAAGTTTCTTTCTACCCACATGGGTACACTCTGCAAGGCAACTGGCAATTGGGCGCTTTCTTTGCCGCCGGCCTGCGCCATAGTAGGCCGTCCGCCGCCGCCACCACCAATCAGTTTAGCTGTATCACGCACTAAATTACCGGCATGCAAACCGCGGTTAATCAGATCATTGGTGACAGAAGCAACCAGCATCGGCTTATCGTCAATGACCGAGCCAACGACGACCACGCTGCTGCCCAAGCGGTCGCGAAACCAGTCACTCATCTGGCGCATGGCGTCCACATCCGGCGCATTCACCTGCACCGAGAGCACTTTAAAGCCATCTACGCTAATGGCCTGATCCAGCAACGCCTGCGTGTCTCGTTGCGCCAACTTTTGGCGCAGTTGGCTGATCTCTTTTTGCAATTGCTGATTCTGTTCCTGCAATTGCTGCGCGGCCTCGTCGATTTCGGCGGGCTTGGTGCGCAGAATAGATGCCGCACGGTCCAGCAAGGCCAGCCGTTCTTCAATGAGCGTTGCCGCCAAGCGACCCGTGACCACTTCGACACGGCGCACGCCCGATCCGACACTACTCTCGCTGGTGATGCGGAAATTGCCAATTTCGGCCGTGCTGTCAACATGCGTGCCACCGCACAGTTCCATGCTAACCGCGCCCTCAGCCTCTTCACTTTCACCAAAGCTGACCACGCGCACTTCGTCGCCGTACTTTTCACCAAAGAGCGCCATCGCCCCTTCTTGTACGGCCCGTTTATAAGTTGTCCAGCGCGTGTTAATCGTATAATTGGTTAGAATAATTTCATTGGCGCGTTTTTCAATAGTAGACAGTTCTTCTTTGCTCACGGGTTGCGTGTGCGTAAAGTCAAACCGCAAGCGTTCGGGCACCACCAATGAACCTGCCTGGTGGACATGCAGCCCCAACTGCTCGCGCAAGACCGCGTGCAGCACATGGGTGCCGGTGTGGTTGCGCATAATATCCCAACGCCGCTCGGTGTTGATGGCCGCATGCGCCGGATCCCCCACTTCCACGGTGCCACTGGTGACATGACCAATGTGCACGATCAAACCAGGAATGCGTTTGCGCGTATCAGTCACTTCAACGGTCCAGATTGGTACATCCACGTCTTCCGGAAAATAATAAATCTCACCCGTGTCGCCTACCTGGCCGCCGCTTTCGGCATAAAAAGGTGTTTCTGGCAGCACAAGCTCGACCTGCATCCCAACATGGGCTTGCTTGACGCTTTGCCCCTGGACAATCAAGCCAACGACTTCGGTGTCAGTTTCGGCTACGTTGTCGTAGATTAAAAGTTTAACGCCCTCTTTAGCCACCACGCCCTGTTTTTGCAGTGCGGGGAGCAAAGCGCCGTAAACGCTCAGGTCTTGGGCCGTTTTATCCTGGGCTGTCGCGCGACTTCGTTCTTTCGCTTGATTGAGCGCCACATGGAAACTTTCTTCATCTACGGTAAACCCTTGATCGCCAGCCACATCGCGCGTCAGGTCAACCGGGAAGCCATAGGTATCCCACAGTTGAAAAGCCTCTTCGCCAGGGATTACAGTTTCACCGGCGCTGCGTAGTTTCGTGATCAATTCGTCTAGCAGCACAAGCCCTGTGGTCAACGTGCGGTGGAAGCGTTCTTCTTCTTCGGTAATAATTTGGAAAATAAACGCGCTTTTCTCGGGCAGATCTGTATAGTAGCCACCCATCTGCTCGATCACCACTTCGGCAATCTGGGCCAGAAACGGACCTTCAAAGCCGAGCAACTTGCCAAAACGCGCCGCGCGCCGCAAAATCATGCGCAGCACATAGTTACGCCCTTCATTGCCGGGCATCACGCCCTCAGCGATCAAAAAGGTGATGGAACGACTATGGTCGGCAATCGTGCGATAGCGGGCTAAATGTTGCTGGCGATGCTCATCCGTCTGGGCTAGCAAAGCTTGAATGCGCGCCATGATCGGCGCAAAGGCATCGGTATCATAGTTGTTATCTTTGCCTTGCAAAATGCTCGCCAAACGCTCCAGACCAGCCCCCGTGTCCACACTCGGCGCGGGCAATGGCGTTAACGTCCCATCTGGCTTGGCATCATATTGCATAAAGACGAGATTCCAGATTTCTAGATACTCGTCGTCTTTGTTCACGCCATCCGCTATTTGTTTCGCCAGATCACCCCAATAGTAGTGAATTTCGGAGCTGGGACCACAAGGGCCAGTGTCACCCATCGACCACCAGTTATCCTTCTTGCCGAAACGGAGTACACGTTCTTTCGGCGCTCCGGCTTCGATCCAAAGGCGCTCAGCCTCATCGTCATCCGTGTAAACACTAAACCACAGGCGTTCCAACGGCAAGCCAAGTTCGTCGATCAACAAATGCCAGGCAAAGCGGATGGCGTCTTTTTTGAAATAATCGCCAAACGAGAAATTGCCCAGCATCTCAAAAAAGGTGTGATGGCGTGGGCTGGGGCCAATATTTTCCAGATCATTATGCTTACCCGAAACACGTAAGCACTTCTGGCTGCTCGTAGCGCGCTTGTAAGGCCGCTGTTCCAGGCCCAAGAAGACATCTTTGAATGGCACCATGCCTGCATTCGTGAAGAGCAAGGTTGGATCATTGACCGGCACCAGGCTGCTGCTTGGCACGATTTCGTGGTTTAGTTCTGAAAAATATTCAAGCCAGAGTTGGCGGATTTCGTTGGTCGAGCGTCGCTTCATATAATTTACCCGCAGATTGAGCAGACTTTTACGCTTATTTTTACAAGTTCAAGACAGTGATTTTAGGTCAAGATGCGGTAGGTGTCAAAACCGCAGGCTTGTTACCCAGATTCGGATAGAAAATTGGCTCAGAGGCTAGAGGATAACAGGCCGGGGACAGTTAAGCTATTTATCTGCGGTGAGGAGATGGGCAGTATGAATGAAGACTTTCGTTGCCGCTAAGACAACCGGCGGGTTATAGATTTCGGCTTGTGCGAATAGAAACTCCAACCACTTAATTACGCTTTACTTACGCTTGTGAGGAATGCCAGACGCACCTAGTATAGACGCACCCAGTGCACGTACTGTCAAACGCCAATGCTGGATTAATTTTCTACTTACGACGCCGCAAATTTTACCAAATTACACTTGTGGGTTCTGACCCTGGCAAACTGGCATTGAGCCGCGCTCAATCGGGTGCAGTCCCTGATGATTGCCCGCTGGCTGGCCGCGCCCAATCCCAGGCAAAAACCTGGGCCAAGCGTGCATAGACACCGGCGAGATCGGTCATAACCACAACCTCGCGATTCAGCTTATAGCTGGTCTCACCGCCATTGAGGCTGCCCACCGCCGACCACTGCTCCGCGCCAATTTTAATCAACACCAGCTTCGCATGAATGCCGCCCAGCGTGGGATTGCCCACCTTGGCTTCGATATCCAACTTTTCAGCCGCCGCCAGCGCGCGAATATAGTCAACCGTCGCACGGTTGCTGCGCAGGGCTGCGGGTTCATCAAAAAAGCTATCGAGCAGCAAGCGGACATGCGCGCCCCGTCGCGCCGCGGCGATCAAGGCCTGCAAACGCGGGTTAGGATCGGCAATCGGGTTGCTCGTGGTCTCACCCCAGTTTCTATTTTCGTAGAGTTGCATCAGCAGGATCTCGTCGCCGGCTCCTGCGCGCCGGATCAACGCATTCAAGCCCGCATCAGGACGAACAGCGTTCTCTGGCGCGCTGATTACGCTAAATTGCGCCCTGCCACTGACGGTGACCGGCGTGCGAAAGGGTGAGGTTTTGACCGGATAAGCCGTTAAAGGCGCAAAAACAAAATCAGCGGGTGGTCCACCATACTTGGGATGCGTTGCCTCGAAAGGGTGTAAATCGAGAAAGTGTTGGGGTGCCCAGTCAGCAGTGAAAATTTGCGTTAAAGCCGCTATTACTGGTGGTGCCTCAGTAATCAGATAGAAACCACGCCGCCCACCCACCGGCACAGTCTGCGTAATTGGCATAGAATCATACGTAAAATTCTCCGTCCCTTCGATGACCACACGCTGATCGATCACACCATATTTGGCGTGGACAAAACGGTAACGCGTCCGATAACCGCTGGGGGCGTCGTCCAATGGCGCGGAATAGCGCACCTCAGCGCCCGCCGCTGCGATCAGCGCAAGACACCATTTTTGCAAGGGGTCAATGCCGCCGGGCGGGCCACCTTCCAGCAAAACGCGCACATGGACACCGCGTTGCGCTGCTTTCACGAGCACTTGCGCTAGCTCGCGATGCGCGAACTGGTAGATATTAAGGTCAATCGATTGAGTAGCGGTAGCCAATACTTGCGCGAGCGGCTGATAAAGACCTTCGGGGCCAACCAAAACCGTGACCGAAGTCGTCGCAATCCCGGTTACCGGCCACGCTAGATCATCCCGGCTCCACCCTT
>JBBREZ010000061.1:0-19789 GCA_038225095.1 Caldilineales bacterium | reverse complement strand
ATTTGGGTGGCTCTCTTTATTTTGTTTCGCCAGGCGGCAGTCATTGTTTAGCTCGCTGGATGTGAGCTAAAGCTTACCCTTTTTTAAGCCAATCAATCGCGTCGAATAGCTGTTGAAAGCTGCATGGCATTACTATAAGGTTTGCGGTTGTAAATCTGAGTAGAAGAATAAAAAAGTCCCGGTTCTACTCGCTCTAGGCGTAATACCGGGGCCACAACATTTTTAGATAGGTGAGATAGAGGTTGAACCTACCACCTCACGGATGTGAGCTGCGTCCAAAGGACGCCCGTCTAACCAAATGAACTACTCGCCCATTCATATCACAGATAGTTACGCAGTACCGTTCTATTTCATTTTGTAAAACTATAAATATCATCCAAACTTGCAAAATAAACCAGCGTTTTGCTTTGGGCAATAACGCCGCCGGCATAACCAGTATCAAGCCTTACGATCTCGCCACCCTTTTTTGAAACTTTGCAAAAAGCATCTTTGAGTAAAGTTTCTTCATCGAAAAAATAAATATTCGTGTCATCCACTGCAACGGGCTTGAGCGAGTAGGTTTTTACCAGGGTTTGTGGTTCGCCGCCTTGCTTGGAAACTCTACGTAAAGCCCACCGTGATTCGCCAGCACCGCGAAAACCAAAATAAAGATTTTCGGTATCTTGTGCCAGTACATCAATGCCTTCTTTATCTGTGGCTTGATAAATGACCTGTGGTGTTCCACCTGATTTTGTTTGTTTCACAATGCTAATCGGTGTGAGCCAATAAACAAACTTTTCATCGACAACAAGACTCGCTGGGATATGTTGCTGGTCGGCAAAAATCTCCGTTTTTCCACCTTGTTTTGGCACCACATAAATCGGGCTCGGCTTGGCAGGGCTATTGGGTGAATAATAGCCGTGATTAGCCCAGTACAAATTTTCATTGTCAATCACAAGATCCACGCCGATGCCAACATGGTCAGAAGCGACAATTTCCGGCTTTCCACCGGTTTTAGCAATGCGTAAAATATTTCCACTGGCGTTCCAGTAAATGAATTTTTCGTCAATCGCCATGCCGCCAGAATCTGATTGTGGTAAATTTTCGCCGTTGTCCAAACTCGTCACGGTACCCGAATCAAGCGCCACTTTGCGCAAACCGCTCGTTCCTTCATTCTGATCGGCAAGCGTCCCGCCAATCGTCACATAGGCAAATTTCTCATCAACGACAAGCCCCGAAACATGCGAAAGTTTTTGCTCAGATCCGGCGATTTTCTTGACTTTCGTCCATTCGGCAACCGGTTGGTTCGCAGATTCATTACAGCCCAGAATCGTGCTGAAAAGAATTGAAATTATGCTCATCAAACCCAGATAGCGTCTGTATTTTCTCATGAATTTTGCTGATGCTTTTTGTGTAAAACTACTGTGGTTAATTTAAGCTTATAACCATTGTGTTATCATGCTGGAATTGTTGACTAGCCTTCACGAGCTAAATATACATGCTTTTACTGTCATTCTATCAAGAAATAATTCTTCCTGCGTCAGTATAATTGCCTTACGTTTATCTGTCAATGATCAGCCATCTTTATTGAAACGTCGCTAGCTACCTAACTATAGCCGTCAGGCTTGCGTTTGCAACTAACCCTCACCGGGGGCAGGGTTGATATTCAACCCTAAACCTAAGACGAGAAATAACGATGACTCTATACGATCCCACTGCCTCGGCATGGACAAAGGAAATTCACCGGATATGCGATTTGCGCTGGAATGATGAGGAACAAGGCTCACGCCCTTTCAACGCCAGCGGTGATAATGAGACATGGTGCGAACCTGTGATTCGCACCAGGCGCATTTCTGGTCAGCCTATGGTCATTTGAAAACTGGCGGCATCACATGCTTTGAGGATTTTGCTACGGAAGATATTGTTATCGGATGATAACAATATCTTCATCCTCCCCACCAGGCCGGTACTCATCATTTGCCGTCCAAATCGTAGGTTGAAATATGGTATCAATTGGGTTATAGTATTAGTTCTTCTCTTGATACCTTTTTCCTTGGAGACTATATCTATGCTAAACCCATTTAAATTCAACGAGAAGGTAGCCCTAGAGACTATTCTGTATATTGCTACTCATTCTCAGAATCCCAATTTTATACATATTGCGAAACTTATGTATTTTGCGGATAAGGTACACTTAGCAAGATACGGACGGTTTATTTGTGGCGACTCCTACATTGCTATGAAGAACGGCCCTGTGCCTAGCAATGTATATGACATGCTTAAGTCTGCTAGAGGCGATTATTGGTGCCATCGTTTCAACGATCTGGATACCGCTTTTCGAGTTGAAGCACCTTGCATGGTGGTAGCTTTACGGAAATCCAATTTGGAATGGCTAAGTAACTCTGATATAGAATGCCTCGATGAAGCTATTGAATGCTACGATAAATTCGATTTCGGAGAACTTAGCCAAAAGAGTCATGATAAGGCATGGAAATCGGCTAACGAAAACGACGAAATTAGTATTGAAGCGATTGTTAGTGCTATTGATAATCCACCAGGGTTGCTAGAACATCTCAGAAACCCAGCGCCATAGATTAGGCTGATTATGGCCATGATTCAGGCATGGCAGGTTTACTTTATTTACAATTGCAGGCTTACTGACCCACCAAAAGACAAGTTCGTTATAATCACGTGTTTCAATCCGAATCCTTGTGGCTTTTTTATCAATACCGAATTAACGCAATTTACTAAGAATAGCCCCAGGTTGCGGCCTTGCCATATCCTTATCGCAGCCATTGAACACCCGTTTTTGCAGTATGATTCATGGGTGGATTGCCAAGATGTTAAATCGTTTCAAGAAGCAGAACTCTTCAGTCTACGTGGGACTGTATCTGCTTCGACTAAGCAAGCAGTATTGAATGCAGTAGAAATTTGTCCGGTGCTGCGCAGAAGATTCAAAAATTTAATTAAATAAGCACAATCAGAATTAATCATCCTTCTAGCCGCTAAGTGACACTGCTTAGCGGTTTTGTTTTGTATAACTATTTAGTTGTTAATAAACATCGATACCATAAGGTTTGCGATTGGATTGCGGCGTAGAAAAAGCGGATAAAAAAAGCCCTAGTTCTACTCCGTTTCCAGAGTAATACCAAGGCAACTGGTGATATTGGTGGGCGAGATAGGGGTTGAACCTACGACCTCACGGATGTGAACCGTGCGCTCTAACCAACTGAGCTACTCGCCCATTGCATTTGGGGAATCAGTAAATTGAGTATATCATAATCAGGCTCGTTTGCAAATTTTGAGTTTCCCGTGTGTAGTGCGTAAGCTTGGCTGGGCTGGATAATTTTGCCAGCGCCACCCGCAAGTTGAGGGCTTTTTATGGTACGTGCAACCAATCGACAATTGACTCGTCTTTTCTTTATTCTCGTGCTCGGCATGGGCCTCTTCGGTGGTTGGTATGCGGACCGCAACTGGCGCATCGAACCGACGGCTTTTAGTCAAAAAACCGCGATTGCCAACGGTGATTGGATTGAATTTTTCTCTTCCCTTGGTGAACAAGCCATCCAAGTCTTTTTGGGTTTGACCAGCGCCAGAAAGTAGGTAAAACCTATGCCGAATTCACCTCAATTCCCATCCCGCCGGCGCCGTTCGTTGCTTTTTATGCCGGGCAACGATATGCGTAAAATTCGCAAAGCGACTGGTCTGCCCGCCGATAGTATTATTATGGATCTGGAAGATGCGGCGGCGCTCAACCGCAAAATTGAAGCCCGCACGACCGTGGCGGAAGCGCTGACCACGCTCGATTTTGGCCAGCGCGAACGGCTGGTGCGCATCAACCCGATTGACGGTGTTTGGGGCCGTGATGATCTCGCTGCTACGGTCGGCGCGCGACCTGATGGTTATGTGTTGCCCAAGGTTGAAAAGGCGCTTCACTTGACCGTTGTCAGTAAATTGTTGGATGAGGCTGAGGCACTTCACCAATGGCCGTCCGGTTCGATCCGGCTGCTGGCTATGCTTGAGACGGCGCGCGGCATACTCAATTTGCGTGAGATTGCCGAAGCAACTTCACGGTTAGATGCCCTGATCTTAGGCGCCGAAGATCTGGCTGGCGACATCGGCGCCACGCGTACCGTTGACGGTTGGGAAATCTTTTATGCCCGTAGCGCCTTAGCCACCACTGCGGCAGCCTATCATTTGCAGGCGTTGGATAGCGTTTTTGTCGATCTGGATGCCGGCCCAGCCACCCTGGAACAGTTAGCCTGCGAATGTCGCCTGGTCAGCCGCATGGGCTATGTGGGCAAAACGTTGATCCACCCGCGCCATTTGGAGATTGCCAATCAGGTTTTTACGCCATCCGCCGAGGAAATTGAACGGGCGCAACGGTTGATTCAAGTCTTCGATGATCAACAAGCGGCGGGCACTGGTGCCTTTGAACTCGATGGCAAAATGGTGGATATGCCAATGGTGCGCGCTGCCCAGCGCGTGCTGGCACGCGCTGGGCTTGTCTATATTTATCGGACACACTAGCTTTCATCCGCTGCGCACTATTTTCCTCACTTTCACCCGTTGATCCGTTACGGGCAACCGGCAAAAGCCATATCCCGATAGAAAAACATCTGAAAAAGTCGTGACGGTTGGTCCTCATGGGGGTGCAACTGAAACAGGAGATTATTGCCGCTGACCACGGCTGAGTCTAGGGTGAACGCTGTCTCTGTATAAGGTGTATTGTTGACCAGGCTGAACCCCTTTTCGGCGGCATTGCGGCGCGGCTCCAAATCGGCCTGGGCGTCGGCGGCCCTTGGGTAATGCAGCACCAAGCGACCGATGGGTTTACCGGCCATATATTCGTAGCCAATCGCAAAGCCATTGTACATATGAAATTGCGCATCACCCAGCAATTGCTCTTTCAGTTTGGGCAGTTGCGTGTCAGTGATTTGGTTTGTCTGGCGCAGTTGTTGACTGATCGCATCAAAACTTAACCCGCGACAGGTATCGATGCCGGGCGTAATAATCGCGGCGGCAATGCCACCCAGCCCAGCTACGGTGGCGCGCACGTCGGCGTTATTATCGAGGGCCGCAGCTTTTTTGTGAACAACGTCGAGCACCGCTTGGACGCTGGCTATTTCGCTTGAGAGCACAAAGATCTTTTCCTTGGAGATCACGGCTGTGTTGGCGATACTCAATTCGCCAATCGTAAACCAATCTTCCGTTAAGGCCGGCGTATGGGTATAGACAATTGTGCCATCAATCATCTGTTGCTGGAAGCCGCGTTCTTTAAAGTGAGCCAGCACGGGCGCAAAATCAAAATCGTCGCGAAATTTGAGAATATGCACGGTGGCGCGGGCGCTATCAATTGCCACTTCCCAGGCCAGATCGGTCGAATTCCATGACCATGTGTCGGCAAATCGGAGAAAGGCACGCGACCCATAGACATTCGGGGCCGCCTGGTCCTTGCTGAGTGCCAACAGGAATTCAGTTTGCTGGTCAATGGGGCTGTGGCTGTTCAACGTCGCCATACCCTTATACTGCTTGATGACGGTCCAATCGGTAAAATAGGCGGCGCGGGCATCCGTGGGCGTCAGCGCCAGCACCTGGCTTAGATGTTCAGAAGAGATCATCTGCGTGGCTGTTAATGCGATTGTGCTGGTGGTTGCCTGAGTCATCGTCAAGGCGCTCGTTTGCGTGACGACCTGGATTGAATGCAGGACCGGCGTTGGCGCAGCCGCTGCACTTTTTGGCTTGGCCGCTAGGAAGATCGGCACGGGAATCATAATGTGGACACAGCCGGTTAGCAACAGGAGCAGAAGACAGACAAGTAAGCCAGATAGATGTTTCATAGATACTTTCTTGATGGTGGGAGAGGAGCGCGCTTCGCGCGCTGGCGGTATGCTGGTTGCAGTGCCGCCAGTGTTCAATTATCGTATCGCCAAGGCTACGGTAGATGCCCTTGTATGCGATTTACAGAACACCAGCAGGCAGACGAAACTCAGCAAGAATTGGCAGATGCAATGCCTGTCCATTTGCTAAACGAGTTGAAAAGAAGAGCACTTCTAGATTTTCAATTTCGCCCGATGTTGGATTAAGGCGCGCCACGACGCCATACTCTATTTCTTCCGTCTCTTGCTCTGGATAGACTGATGTTTTTCCCAAATAAAGAATGTCGCCGATGCGGCCATACTCAATCGTTAATTGCGCTTCCATTCAATCACTCCTTGGCGTAGCCTGCTCGTACTATACGCAGTTACAACCTAATAGCGTTCTTCAACCGGTGTTGTAGCAGAAACAACCGCTACAACGATACTTTTTCCTTTGTTCACCTCAACAAACCAGCGTGAAAAGAGATATGTTTCAGGAAAGCGTTGATCTCGGCGTACTTCGTCTGGTTCATTTACCGTTGCTGCCATTTGCTCTCTATATTTGGGTAGTAAATCTGGATGCTGCTCCAAAATATGCTGCCAACGTTCGTCCGTTAATTCTACTTCGCCTTGTAAATACGGACAAGAAATTCTCATCATTTAAACCAGGTTGTTCCCGGATACTGATATTGGCTTGCCACTTCTTCGTCCAACTCGACGCCGATGCCAGGGCGATCACGCATGGCGATGTAGCCATTTTTGATAATGTCGTCCTTTTCCTTGATGATCGTCGTCCAGTAATCGCGATGCAACCAGTGATATTCGAGCACCAGGAAGTTGGGCACGCTGGCGCAGACATGGGCAGAGGCCATCGTCCCAATTGGTGAGGAGACATTGTGCGGGGCAAAGGCAATGTAATACAACTCGGCCAGATTGGCGCTTTTTCGCCCTTCGCTCAGCCCGCCGCACTTGGGCAAATCTGGCATGATAATGTCTACGGCCTGCTTCTCGATCAACTCGCGCAAGCCGTGGCGCAGATAGAGATTCTCACCAGCGCAGATCGGGTTTTTGCTGTGCCGCTTGACTTCGCGCATGGCATCGACATTTTCCGGCGGCACCGGCTCCTCAAGCCACAGCAGGTGATAAGGCGCCAGATCCTGCGCTACCCGGATTGCGCTGGTCACATCCAGGCGCGTATGAATATCGACCGCCACGGCCATGCCCGGACCGGCCGCGCGCGTCACCATATCCACCAATTCGATCATCCGTTCGTGTTCGATCTGGCCCGCCGTGTAATTAAATTTATCCTTGACCACGGTAAAGGTCTGCGTGCCGCGCGTTGTGCTATAGGCGCCGATGTCAATGTCAATTTTGAGCGCCGTAAAGCCGCGCTCCATCACATCGTCCACCACATGTTTGATCTGGTCGAAATCCATTCCAGGATCCACTTCGCAGTCGGCATAGACCCAGATTTTGTCACGGAATTTGCCACCCATTAATTCATAAAGCGGCACGCCAAGCGCCTTGCCTTTTAAGTCCCACAAGGCAATTTCAATCCCTGTGAGCGCCGTAATCAAGGCACCGCCGGTGCCACCGTCAAACACATGCCCGCGACGCATCTCCTCGAAGATCGCGTCAATCGCAAACGGGTCACGACCGATCAGCTTGGGGGCCAGGTATTCAATCGTCGCAATCGCCTGCGTGCCGCCATGCACGCATTCGCCCAGGCCTATCACACCGGCATCGGTCTCTACTTTAACCCAGAGATGCATGCCATGCCCAATGGTGGCGGCGGTTTTAATCGAAGTAATTTTCATCCCATTTAGCTCCGTATGCATGATTAGGCGTGAAATTCTTGTCGGCACTAAATTGTTCAGAAATTGATTGGCGGATGGCATGAATATACAAGGTTGTGTTCGAATTGTCAATCAGGCGGCAAAAGGGTAGTGTATCGCAAATTTTGGGCACAAATGAAATTTGGCTGCTGACAGTAGCGTGCCCCTCAGGCACTGGAATCCTGGTCGCTGAGGCTTCGACGTGAGCTCAGCCGAACGGCGACTTCCTTCTGTCAGCGGCGGGATTTATCCCTGCTGCTGAGAATGCAAAAGGTTGATTGACAATTCTGGCACAAGATCAGGTACAATGGCATTATTGTTACGAATCTATGCGACAATTCAACCGCTATTATTAAAATACACCCAAAGGAAATTCATTATGCAAACATCTGCGCTAGAACTTCGTGAACGTCAAGTGGGTCCTTGGCCGATGAATACCTATGCTTTGATCTGCCCGATCACGCACGAAAGTGTACTCTTTGATCCGGGTGCCGATCCCGATACCCTGACCGAGATGTTGCAGGACAGCACGCCCATCGCCATTCTGCTCACCCATACGCATCCTGATCACGTGGGCGCGCTGGACGAGATGCGCAAACGGCTGAATGTGCCAGTGATGGCGCATGGCAACGTGCTGCCAAAAGGCTTTGCGATTGACCGTGTGTTGGCCGACGGCGATACCGTAGAGGTGGGTAAACATTCGTTGCGCGCCTACTACACACCCGGCCACATCGACGATATGCTTAGTTTTGCCCTGGAAGACGACCATCGTGTGATTGTGGGCGATACGATTTTTAAGGGTGGGCCGGGTAAAACCTGGTCATCCGCAGGCTTTCAGACCACGCTTGCCACGCTGCGCCATGTTGTCCTGCGTTGGCCGGATGAGACCATTTGCTATCCAGGCCACGGTCCCGAATTCCGCCTGGGTGATCTGCGTCCGGCGATTGAGGCGTTTTTGCAGAAGGATCATGGCGACTTTTTTGGCGATGCGGCCTGGGATATGTAGCGCGACCCCTAGCCCTCCCCAGCAGGGGAGGGCAGGGAGAGATCGCGTTACCTCCCCTGCACTGGATGCGGGCGACACGGCTCCTCCAACGTTTTCATTCAGTTGGAAAAAGCCAAGCGCGCTGCGCCAATCACACCCGCATCATCGCCTAGCTGAGCGGGAACTACTTCGACCGTAATATATCCCCTGGCAATCAGGTAACAATGCGCCATCATGGCGCGCCGGATCGGTTCAAAAATCAGGTCGCCCACCTCGGACATGCCGCCACCGACAATGATCTTTTCTGGTTCAAACAAGGAGACTAACGTAGCAAAACCGATGCCAAGCTGTTCGCCTGCCCGGTTGACAATTGATTGCGCCACCGGATTGCCATGCTTGGCGGCTGAAAATATCGTAGGTGTAGTCAGTTCCTCGGCCCGTTCCATACCCAGATCGCGCAGCAACGTCTGTTGGTCACTCGCAACCGCATGCCGTACCTGTCTGGCGATCATCGGACCCGCGGCCTGGGTTTCTAAACACCCACTCATGCCACAGTCACAGAGCGGTTCGGAACTATCGTTAAAGGAAATGTGCCCAAATTCGCCCGCCATCCCGCGGTGGCCCACATATAACTTGCCGTCGATCACAATCCCGCAGCCGACCCCAGTCCCCAGTGTGATCATAATAAAATTTTGGCTGCCTTGTCCCGCGCCTACCCATAGTTCGCCCAAAGTGGCAACATTAGGATCTGAAGCGGCATAGACGGGGATACCAAGCTCGCAGCGCAACGCATTGAGGGAGAATATATTCTGCCAGTGCGCCATTTTGGGGGCAAAGATCAAGTCACCCCGAATCCGATCCATCCAACCTGGGATGCCCAGACCGATCCCGATCAAGTTTTCTACCAATACGCCAGCCTGTGCGGCCAGGCGATGAACAGTCTCAACGATCACCTTGTGGCCTTGGCGAGGATCGGCGATCGGTGACGAAGTATGCATAAATGCTTTAATTTGGCCTGACTGATCGACCACCGCGCCCCGTAAATTTGTCCCGCCAATATCGATGCCGATAGCTAGCTCATTTCGTTTTACACCCAACATATTATATTACACCTGTGAATAGATAACATGATAGCTATGACAAGGTCTAGGGTATCTCTACCGTCCAAAAAATGGTAATCATAGAGAAATGTGCGTGGCGTGCAAAAAATCGCTGGATGAATTCATCTCAACTGTTTCACCGACAGTTGGTCTGATCCAGACTTGGTTGAGGTTGTTGGATTGCTGAACAATTTTGACCATGGGGCGCATAGCTTAGCCGAAAACTAACAACTTATCTCCTGTTGGAATAAGTTGATCCCTGCCATTTGGCTTAAATCTAGCATAGGTTTGATCGTTTGTAAATCTAGTTTTAGCCAGTGCGGCTGCTTGCGCGAGGCTTCGCTGCGCATCAAGTAGACTGCACGGGTAAGCTGGACGCGAGTTGTGGGCCGCTAACTTTGAGCTTGCGTGGGCAAATTGCTCGGGGAACGCTGACTTCAAGCGTGCCAGAGGGGCAGCTTTGGTAGAAAGCCGCCCCTGTGGCATTCATCGGGCGAACAGGTGGCAATGCAGCGCCGTCAAGTTTATATTCAGCGAAGGGTTTGGGGGAACGCGATCAATTGTTGCGCGATGTGTGGTCTAGCTTTGGCCGAAAACAGGCTAAATCTTCTCGATCAAACGGTGAATTGCGCCATAAGTTGGCAGTTTCACGCTGATTGCAGGATAGCCACGCGCTGTAATCGTCACTGTCCAATCATAGCCAGCGCGGTTGATCACAAAGAGCAAATTCCCCTGCGCGCTTTCCACCACGCGCGCCTCGACCAGCGAGCGATATTCGTCGGGCACACCCTCGATCTGCATGTCTGGTTCCAAGCTGGCTGGCAACCAATCGCGCAGCAAACGGCGCACCCCGCGGTGGAATGAGGAGAAGTAAGAGCGGCCCAGGGCAAAGGTGGGGATGAGCAGGCGACCTGCCGGGTCGGCGGCGATCAACGCGGGCGCGTTGTTGTCGCGATACGTGGCGATTGGCTCTCCGGCGAACTGATCGACGAGCACCCGATCATGAAACGCAAACCCGCCAAAGCGGCCTTGAGCATCGTTGACACTCCAACCGGAGAGCAGAAAATAGATCGGGCGTATCCATGCTTGACATTGCAGTCCCAGCCATGCGCCAACGGTCTGGCAATCGGCGAGAGTGGTCTGCGGCAATTCGGCGATCACCCGGCCACCGCGCTGCATATACTGATCGAGCGCGTTTCGTTCCGCTGCGGATAGCGCCAGCATAAACGGGATCGCAACCACGTCCAGTTCACAGGTCGCCGCGAAAGGCTGGGTCACAAAATCCACCGCATAGCCCAAGTCCAGGAAAAGCGCATAAAGGCCGTTGACTGTCTCTTGCAAAGGGGCTTGGCGTGCATTAGCTGCCCATACCATTTCACGCGTCAGGTAAATGCCAATTCGCGGCTTTACGGTTTGCCCGGTGGCGATGATCCCCGCATATGGGCGTAACTGCGCGATCACACGTTTCGTCGCCAGGCGGCGCTCGGTGTCGTAGGTGTCGGCATCGACCATGCCATTGATCCACGGCTCTGGGCCAGCCATGAGCGGCTCCCAGCGGTAAAAATAGAGCGCACGGCAAGCATGGCTGAAGATTTTATTGACCTCGGCCTCTATATGAATCCCCTGCCAGAGCAGATATTCCACAAATGGCCCACCCTGAAACTCCGTCACCCAGACTGCTTTTTGGGGCACAAGCGCTTTGAGCAAATCGATGCGCGCGCCGGCGTCAGCCGCCTGCTCTGGGGCGCGGCGCGGATAATTGCTGTGCGAGGCGTAGTCAACCTGCTCCGCCGCCCACCAATCCTGACCGTTCTGTTCCAGATGATAAGGCGTTGTATAGTTAAAGCTGGCCGGTACCTCGGGCAACTGCTGCTTGATGATCTGGATGCCTTCGTGCAAGAAATCGCTCAGATTGCGCGCCGTGAACTCGCGCCAATCCCGCCAGAAACTGCTCGGCGCAGGATCGGCGGTGTGCGGCGGTTCTACCGTTGCAAAGTCGGCGAAGTTTGTCGCCAACTGTTGGTTCATCACCGCGGTAGTGCCAAAACGTGTGGCTAAATCCTGGCGATACTTGGCGACGGTATGGACACAATAACAGGGATGATCGCCGGGGCCGACACTGGGTTCGTTGTGGATATCCCAACTGAAAACCGCGGGATGTGTGCCAAAGCGCGTGACACAGTCGCGCACCAACTGATCGCGCTGTTGGCGATAAGCCGGATGATCGATACAGGCGCGCTGCCAGCGATAGTCGTACTGGTGCAGCGGATACGCCTGACCCTGCCGATCAACGACTTTTGCGTCGGGATATTCGGCGAGAAAGCGGTCATTGACATAAAAGGTGGCAAAGCCAAAGAGCACGTCGATGTCAAGCTCCTGACAGAGTTCCAACAAGCGCGCCACTTCATCCAAGTGGCTATCAAAGCCGATCCGAATCCGGATCGAGTCAAAGCCGGTCTCGCGGATCATCGCGAGGTCTCTGCGCCAATCGGCCTCGCCTTGGGGCAACCATTCAGGGCGGGTTGCCATCCCACCAAAGGGATATTCATAGTGTGTGCCAATGCGAATTTGATCGGCTTGCGTCTTCATGTAAAATTTTCCTGATCCCAACAACCAGGGGCGTAGGGCTCGCGCTGGAAGAGCATTTTTCGCTGCGAATTTGCTGTCTCCAGCCATTCCGGCGGGATCGCCTGCGTCCAACGATGGGGTGGGCCAGCTTGCTTAAAAATGTAATTCAGGAAAATACGATACGCTTGGGCCGAGTCCAGCGGCTTGGGAGAAACGCCATGAAACGTGCGCGCATTCAAAAAGACCATGCTGCCGGGCGGCAATTCCAGATGTTCTACCTTGAGGTGGCGGCCAGCCTCGGCATCGTAGTCACCGGCCAACAGCTTGTCGGGCGTGACATCGGGCGTCGGCGCAACGCGATGGCTGCCTGGGATCACCGACAGGCTGCGGTCGCCGCGCGTAAAGCCATTCGGATAGTAGAGCATCTGAATGTACCAGCGCTCGCGCTCGGCAAGGTTGATCGGATTCTCATGCTTCCAATGATGGTGATCCTGATGAAAATGTAAAGAAGGCGTGCCGCGTAGCGACACATGCAGCGTGGAATGGCAGAAGTGATATTGGTCGCCGATCACGGCCTGCAACAGGGAAGTCACCAAAGGCGCGTCAAACAGTTGGTCTGACCAGGGTCCTTTGTTGTTCCAGTCTCTGATCAGGAGTTGATAGGGCTGATTCAGTTTATTACGTTCGTCGTCGGTTTTCTGGATAAAATCGACGATCTGTTCGTGGCTGGTGGTTTCCTCCATCAACCCGGCCAGACCCTCTTCGGTGAAGATCGCGGGGAAGGCCACATAGCCGTCGGTGTGAAAGGCGGCGAGGTCGGCAGCGGAAGGTGCGTTGATTTGAAAGATTGGACTTTGCATTATCGAATTCCTCATGATTTTGTGATGAAAAAACTAGCGATCATTAATCGACCATTAAAAACCGACCATTCAAATGGTCGGCTGACAGTAGGAAGTGCCCTCAGGCACTGAGAAGCCTAGTCGCTGTGGCGACTTGTTACTGTCAGCGGGAGCCCTCTGGGCGCGGTTTCAACCCTGCTTCTGCCCCGATCGGTCGGGTGGCTAGGTCAATAAAATAGGTTGCGCGGCAAATTTACGGCCGGTACCAGCATCGATTAACCCTTGATGCCGGTTAATGTGATCCCCTGAATAAAGGTTCGTTGCGTAAAAAAGAAAAGGATCACCACCGGCACCGTAAGCACTGTGGTCGCCGCCATCATCCAACTCCATTGGACGCCTGTCGTGCTGACAAAGACCTGAATGCCCAGCGGGAGCGTATACTTGTCGGGGTCATTCAGATAGATCAGTGGCCCCAGAAAGTCATTCCAACTGCCCAAAAACTGGAAGAGCGCCACGGTCGCCAGCGCCGGTTTGGCGAGCGGCAGAATGATATCACGCAAAATCCCGCCTTCGGAACAACCATCGATTGTGGCGGCATCATCCAGATCTTTGGGAATGCGCAGGAAGAATTGGCGCAGTAAAAAGATAAAGAAAGGCGCACCAAAAGCATTGGGAACGATCAGCGGTAAAAACGAATTGACCCAGTTGAGCGAGCGATAGATGATAAAAAGTGGGATCATCGTCACCTGATAGGGCAACATCATGGTGATCAACATCAGAAAGAAACAGAGATCACGGCCGGGCCACCGCAGGCGCGAAAAACTATACGCCACAAGTGTACTGGAGATGAGCGTTAAGGCCGTACTGGAAAAGGCGACGATTAAGGTGTTGCTGAGCTGGCGCACAAAGGGAAAGTAGCTCAACGCCTCGGGATAATTCTGCCAGCGGATCGGGTGGGGAATCCAAACCGGCGGCATCGTAAAGATCTGATCTAGCTCTTTTAAGGAGGTCGAAACCAACCAGAAAAAAGGCAGAAAAAAGAGCACCCCGACGGTTGCGAGGAATAAGTGCCCCACCATCCGCCCAAGCCATTGTTGGCGCGCCCAAGAAGCTGGGCCGGTTTGGCTCTGGAACGTTTTCTGGATGGCGGGCGCGGGCAAGAGTGAAGGATCGCTGCTTTCCATTGGTTTATCTGCCCTCCTCGCCCTCGTAATAGACCAGGCGAACCGACGTGCGGAAAATCAGCAGGGTGGCCGTCACCACCACCAAAAAGAGAATCCAAGCCATGGCCGAAGCGTAGGGCATCTTAAAGAATTGAAAGGCGTTGCGGTAGAGATAAAGCGCATAAAAGAGCGTCGAATCGAGCGGCCCGCCCGAGGTCATGATAAACGCCTCGGTGAAGATCTGAAACCCGCCGATCACGGCAATAATCACGTTGAAGAAAATTACCGGCGACAGCATGGGCAAGGTGACGTAGAGCACACGTTGCCATGCGCCTGCGCCGTCGATCATTGCCGCTTCGTAGAGTTGTTTGGAGATATCTTGCAGACCGGCCAGAAAAATCACCACCGTCCCGCCAATCGTCCAGCCGCCCATCAAGATCAGCGCCGGTTTGGCTAAGGCCGGGTCGGTCAGCCAGCCGGGGCCGCGAATCCCGACCACGCTCAAGGCCGCGTTGATCAGCCCGTATTCTGGGTTAAAAATCCACAGCCATAATACTGAGGTCGCCACTACGGGCACGATGGTCGGCAAATAATAGATGGTGCGATAGATGGCAACGCCGCGCAAATTTAGATTGAGAAAGAGTGCCAACGTCACCGCCAGCACAACGTGAAAGGGGACGCCAAAGACGACCATATAGACCGTGTTGTAGAGCGAGCCCCAGAACAGATTATCCTGCCCGAGCAGTTCCCAATAATTGGCAAACCCAACCCACTGCATTGGTTGGTCGAAGGTGGTAAAGACATGTAAGCTATAATAAAAGGAAGCAATGATCGGGTATAGGGTGAAGCCGAGAAAACCAATAATCCAGGGTGAGGCGAACAGCAACCCGATCCGTAGCCTGCGCCGTTCCCGACGATTCAGCAGCATGTGCATAAAACTCCTCCTGGCGTTCGGCAGGTGTTTTGCCTGCCGCACCTGCCGAACGCGCATTAATCGCTACTTTTTCGTCTGTTTGCGGAAATCGTCCAACTCTTTCTGGACTTTTTGGGTCAGTGCATCAAGCCCTGCTTGTGGCTGCACCTTGTCATGGACAACCTGGTCAACCAGCCGGTCCATCTCCTGCTGATAGAGCTCCAGCACGGGAATGCGCGGCCAGGCGCGCCCGCCGGTCTCTGCCAACTGGATAAATTCCTCGTTGTACGGATAGGCGTTGAGAAACTCCGGATCGCGGGCGGCTTCAATCAAGGGCGGGATATCGCCCACCAGTTTGCCGAACTCGATCTGGCTACGCTTGCTGGCGAATTCCTTAGCCAGCGCCCACGCCCCTTCGGGATTTTTGGCCCCCTTCGGCACATTGAACATGGCCCCGATCTCAACCAGACTGATCGGATCAACACCCGGCGCGGTCGGCGTTTTTGCGACTATATATTCAAGTTTGGGCGCAAAACGTGGAATCCAACTGCGCTTCCAAGAGCCATCAATCTGGGCCGCCACTTTGCCCACATACCACGGATCGTCGGGTGACATCGTCGCCTTGCCAAAGCCAGAACGGAAGCGATCAATGTTGTCGATCCCATATTTTTTGGCATAGCTGACAAACCATTCCAGCGTCTGTAAAATGTGTTCGTCGCTGTTGGCCAGAACCTTATCGTTCTTCTCATCATAGAAGTTCGCGCCATGCGCCCAACCCCAGTGCCACAAATTGGCGTTTTGCCAGGGCAGAAAACCGAGTTCGGTCAGATTGCCGTTCGCATCTTGTGTGGTGAGCTTGGCCGCCATCTCATCGAGGGCCGCGATGTCCTTTGGCGGTTGCTTCACGTCAAACCCAGCCTTCTCATACAACCCTTTGTTGATGTGCAGCGCGAACATGTTAAGCGTATGACCCGTGCCCCACAGATGGTTCTCTGACCAGAGCGAATCCCAAGCGGGCTTCGACCAGCCTTTCCCGGTCCAACCGTCGCGCGCCGCATAATCCTCTAAAGGCAACAGCAGCCCGCGAGGACCCCAGGTATACGCTTGGCTCCACAGTGAGACCAGATCGGGCGGGCTGCCCCCCTGGATCGCAACCTGGGCTTTTTGGACCACGTTACCCCAACCAATCGACATGAAGATCGCATTTTGTTCTGTCTCTTGGTTGAACCGTTCAACCTGGGTCTGGGCTTGTTCCGCTTCGTCTAGCCCAAACATCGACCAGTAGATGATCGGTGCCTTTGCCGTAGAGGGAGCCTGCGCGCCGCTGGCCGCCGGCGCGCCGGGCACTGGCGGGGGCGTACAGGCGGCCAACAGCGTGCCGCCAACCCCCAAGGCTGCCATCCCGAGGAATGAGCGCCGCGACAGTGGTTTCTTACCGATTTCGTTTGACATTGTTCTCCTGCCTCCTGGTTGAATTGTATGAATGGTAAGCACAAAACTGCAAACTTACGAACGAGCTTCCGCTGTGTACGTCACCGAAGAAACATCGCCTGGGCTAGCACTGAATGCTTCACGCTGAAGGTTCAAGCCCTGAATGGGTACATCGAAAATATATTTATGTTAGAATTGAAACCATGAACGCGTAGATGGGCTGGATGCTTTGGTGTAGGACTGATAATTTACCCTGATCTTTGCCAGGGCTGGCGCGCAATTTTCTAAAAAACTAGGGAGCTTTCATGCGAACCATCTTAATCAATCAAGATATCAGTCATACTCAATCATAATATATCATCCTATCCATTAGTGTCAACTACATTTATCGATTTTTTCGCCAGAAAAAACTTTACTTCTGGTGATCACCGGCAATAGTATGATTGTTGGTGAAAGATTTTGATTAAATTTGAAGGTTTGATAAGATACAAACATGACGATAATTCTCTCTACGCCCGAACGCCAAGAACAACTGCATCAGCTAATTGAGCAGCAACACCGCATTAGTGTGGCTCAGATCTGCCAACATTTTTCTGTCAGTGAGGCGACGGCGCGCCGCGATCTGGATACGCTGGTGGAAAAGGGCGTGATCCGGCGCGTCCATGGCGGGGCGATTGCCGTCCACCTTGCCCCGCCAGAACCACCTGTGCTTCAACGTTCCGCCGAGCAAACTGAACTTAAGCAACGGATTGGACAATTGGCTGCTACCCTGATCGGCAGCAATGAAACCGTGTTTTTGGGCAGCGGCACGACGGTGCTCGAGGTGGCCCGCAACCTGAACAACTGTGAAAAATTGACCGTCATTACCAACTCATTGCCCGTGATGAATACATTAAGTGATAAACCAGGGGTGAACTTAATCGGGTTGGGCGGAGTTTTTCGGCCTGAGGAATTGTCGTTCATCGGCCATATTACGATTCAGGCGTTGGCTGAACTGAGGGTAGACAAAGTGGTGATGGGCATTCGCGCGATGGACTCGGATGAAGGTCTAACGAACGACTACGTGCCCGAAACCACGACGGCGCGGGCCATTCTAGAGGCGGGCAAACAGATCATCATGGTGGCCGATCACACGAAATGTGGGCGAGTATCGGTCGCTTTCGTAGCACCAGTCACCGTGGTGGATATCCTGATCAGCGATTCGGAAATCTCGCCTAAACTGCGCGAAGACTTTAGCCTGAAGGGGCTGCGCGTGTTGACGGCTTAGAGCCTAGACCTTCAATCCGGCCAGACCGCTGATCCGGATCCCTGTGTGCAGCAGGCGAACCTGCCATAATAGGCTTGCGCGAAAGACCGCGTTGATTCGGTTTGTCGCCCATTGGTTAAACACTTGACAAACGATCGGCTCTACTCTTCACCCCACACCCAATTACGCCACTTTGATAACCTATAGCGTATCATCCCCAAACAGAGCGGCGAGACTTTCAGACCTGGGTTGCCAAGCTTTATATAGTAGAGTTGTTCCCTGATAATAAACTTACGGGTAAAAGTTCATCACTGGTATTATGCACTTTGCGTACACAAAAAAATCGTGTAGTTTGCGTCCTCAACTGCGGCTTTGCCCCGTTAGCGCCGCAGTTGAGGACGCAAACTACACTGGCTTTCCTGAAGGAAGGGGTTTCCTACATCCCCAGAATCGGATGCGGGCGATATGGTTCTTCCAGCGATTTCATTTCGTCTGGCGTCAGTTTAATTGCCAACGCAGCCAACGCCTCGTCTAATTGATACATCTTGCTCGTACCAATAATCGGGGCGGTGACGCCGGGGCGGTGTAAGAGCCAGGCCAGCGCGATCTGAGCTGGCGTGACGCCGTGTTGTTTGGCGAGGGTCTGGGTGCGTTCTAAAATATCAAAATCGCTCTCCTGATAATACATGCGATGCGCAAACTCATCGACTTTGGCGCGTGTCGTCTCGCCACCCTTGTCGCGCGTGCGATTGCCCGCCAGAAACCCGCGCGCCAGCGGACTCCATGGAATGATCCCAACGCCTTGGTCTTGACAAAGCGGAATCATCTCGCGTTCTTCTTCGCGATAGACCAAATTGTAATGGTTTTGCATCGAGACGAAACGGGTCCAGCCATGTTTTTCAGCGGTGTGTTGTGCTTTAGCAAACTGCCAGGCATACATGCTCGACGCGCCAATATAACGTACTTTTCCGGCTTTTATCACATCATGCAGGGCTTCCATCGTCTCTTCGATTGGCGTCTCGTCGTCATAGCGGTGAATTTGGTACAAGTCAACATAGTCGGTGCCCAGGCGGCGCAACGAAGCATCGATGCCTTCCATAATGTGCTTGCGCGAAAGACCGCGTTGATTCGGTTTGTCGCCCATTGGGTTAAACACTTTGGTGGCGAGTACTACTTCGTCGCGTTTGGCAAAATCGTGCAAGGCGCGCCCGGTCACTTCTTCGCTGACGCCTTGCGAATACATGTCCGCTGTATCAAAAAAGTTGATGCCAGCTTCCAGCGCCCGCTTGACAAATGGCCGACTCTCTTCCTCATCTAGCACCCAAGCCCGCCACTTTGATAACCCGTAGGACATCATCCCCAGACAGAGTGGCGAGACTTTCAGCCCTGTATTGCCCAGCTTTACATATTGCATAAATGGTTTTCCCTTTTCTATTTGATGAATAAAGTGCTAGTCGATTGTCGCATAGTTGGGTTAGAATAGATGTACAAACTTTGTCGGCTGGAATGTGAAGGGTCACATGTCGGGTGTAAGATGAACAAAACAATCCTTGATGCCGCAACAGCAATCCGCCCAGGTGAAGAGCTGAACAGCGCGCAACTGCAAGCCTATCTGCTCGCCCACCTGCCAGAACTGAATGGCGCACTGGTAATCGAACAATTCCCCCGTGGTTTTTCTAACTTGACATATCTGCTGCGCATGGGTGAACGAGAAATGGTGTTGCGCCGGCCGCCCTTTGGCGCCAATATCAAATCGGCGCACGACATGGGACGCGAATATAAGGTGCTGGCGGGCCTGACGCAAGTCTACCCCAAAGTGCCACGCCCTCTGCTCTATTGTGCCTACGAAAGTGTAATCGGCGCGCCCTTTTA
>JBBREZ010000060.1:0-19821 GCA_038225095.1 Caldilineales bacterium | reverse complement strand
GATAGGCCGTGGTCAGGTCATGCGTGATGTAGAGGATGGAGATGCCAAAATCGCGGTTCAATTTGCGCAAACTTTCCAGGATCGTCGCACGCAACGAGGCATCCACCATCGATACGGGCTCATCGGCGATGATCAGGCGCGGCTTGGTGAGCAAGGCGCGCGCCACCATAATGCGCTGGCGTTGACCGCCGCTCAACTGGTGAGGAAAGCGGCCCAACGTCTCCTCGGGCCGCAAGCCCACGCCGGAAAGCGCCTCCTCGATCAAGTTTCTCTCTTCACTTTTAGACTTGGCAAGCTTGAACTTAGCAATTGGCACGGTCAGCACGTGATCAATCGGGTAGAAGGGATTGTAGACCGAAAAAGGGTCCTGAAAAACGGCCTGCACCTCACGCCGAAACTGCATCCGCTCGGCGCTGGTCAACTTGCGCATATCCTTGCCCTGATAGAAAACTTCGCCGGCGCTGGGGGTCAAAAAGCCGAGCAGGATCAGGGCCAAGGTCGACTTTCCGCTGCCACTTTCGCCGGCCACAGCACGCACCGAAGGGTTAGCCGTGTCAATGATCAAGGAAAAATTATCCAAGGCCACGGTGCGCTTTTTATGCAACAGCCCGCCACCAAAGACCTTGGAAACATTACGCAATTCTAGAAACGCCGTCATGAACAATCCTTTCTACATCAGGGCTTACGCGTGTCACGTGCCGGGGACGGACGGGGCGACCAAGCCTGGCCTGTCCCTCGCGTCCGTCCCCGGCACGTTATCTGGTCAACGCGCGATCAGTCCCCTCCCTTACCAGGGGAGGGCTAGGGAGGGGTCCGTCATATAAATGGCACGAAACCCGTTGTCCACCATTCATCGTTACCAACGTGGGCGCTTGTTGGGAGCAGAGTTCCATTACATGCGGACAGCGCGGGTGGAAAACGCAGCCTGTCGGTGGATTTAAGAGCGATGGAGCGATGCCGGGAATGCCTCGCAACTCGCCTTTACTTTCCAGGCGCGGCAGACTGCTAATCAACAACTGGCTGTACGGATGCAAGGGCTGGGTGAACAACTCGCGAATGCCACCCATTTCGGCAATTTTGCCTGCATACATCACGATCATACGATTCACGAACTGCACCATCAGTCCCATGTCATGCCCAATCAGGATGACCGAGGCGCCCAATTCTGCCTGCACCCGGCCAATCGTCTCCATCACCTGGCGCTGCACCACCACGTCGAGCGCGCTGGTCGGCTCGTCGGCAATAATCACTTTTGGTTTCAACAAGATCGCAATCGCAATACAGACGCGCTGCTTCATGCCGCCGCTCAATTCATGCGGAAACATATTCGCCACGGCCGGTTCCAGATCGACCCATTCGATCACCTCGGCAATCCGCTTGTCGATCTCTTTGGTCGTCATCTTCACATCATGCGCATAGATCGCATCGATCATCTGTTTGCGCACGCGCACGACTGGGTTCAGCGAATTCATCGCGCCTTGGGGAATCATGCTAATCTGGCTCAAACGCACCTGGCGCATCGCCTCTGCGCTGAGCGTCGCCAGATCAATGCCGCCCAAGATCATTTGGCCGTTTTCAATCCGCCCCGGTGCCTTGATCATGCGCATCAACGCCAACGCCATCGTCGATTTGCCCGAACCAGATTCACCGACCAGGCCCAGCCGCGTGTTCGGTTCCAACGCAAAGCTCACTCCGTCCACCGCCTTGGCCGGACCGCGCGCCGTATGATAGTAAACCCGTAAATCCTTCACCTGTAATACTGGATTATTCATCCTAACTCCACGAGGTATTGCCTGTCATTTAGTTACCTGATGAGTGATAAGTGACCTCACCCCCGGCCCCTCTCCTGAACGAAAAAGTGTGTTTCAGGAGAGGGACGCTTCAGTAGAAGCGACGACCAGCAAGTGGGTTTACTCCGACTCCCCCTCTCCTGAACTCTGTCCTTCGATTCAGGAGAGGGGGCTGGGGGGTGAGGTCACTCATCATCCTACGTCGTCCGTCTCAATTTCGGGTTCGCGATCTGATCCAGCCCAATCGAGATCAGGAATAACCCGATAAACGTCAGGATAATCACCGCAATTGGCGGCACCCACCACCACCACAAACCGCGCAACACTGAAGTGGAATAGAGCGCCCAGTAGATCGTCATGCCCAGCGTCGGTTCATTTTGTGGCCCCAGGCCCAGCGCTTCTAGCCCAATGCTGGCTAAAATGGCCGAACCGACCGCGCTCACAAATCTAGCCGCCAAATAGGGCAACAAATTCGGGATCAATTCGCGCATAATAATTTCAAAGCCGCTCATGCCGTTGAGGCGCGCCACCATGACAAACTGGCGTTCGCGCAACGTTAGCACCTGCGCCCGGATCGTGCGTGTCGGCCACATCCACGCCAGCGAGGCGACGACTAACGCCATCATGTTGACGCTGACCGCGCCCTTCAGCGTGGTGGCAATCACGACCAGAAAGAGCAGGCCAGGCACAGTCAACAGCACATCGGCCGCGCCTTTGATCAGCGTATCCACCCAGCCGCCAAAGTAACCGGCCATAAAACCCAAAATAATGCCCAGTCCCAACCCAATCGTGCCTGCGATCAGCCCGATGCGCAAGGTTAACGGCGTGCCCACGACCATCACGGGCAAAATTTCGCGGCCATAGGTGTCCGTGCCCAACGGGAATTCCGCCGAGGGTGTTTGTTCGGGCAGCGATGAGCCCACTTTCGCGCCCTTAGTATTCACGAAACGCGATGCAATCGGGCCAAACAGAATGAGGACAAGAATAATCGCCAGCCCAATCGTTAGCAGGGGATGGTGACGCAAACCAGCGAGGGTCTTTAGAAAACGCATAAGCATCATCCGAGAAGTGAAGAAGTGAAGCGTGATGAGTGATTGTCAACCTTCACTCATCACGCTTCACGTTAATTTACCTGCCTTGATACGTGATCCGTGGGTCCAAGAGTGGATAGACCAAGTCCATGATCAACGTTGCCAGACCGATGGCCAGAATCAGCATGATCACCAGACCATAGATTAAAAAGTAATCAAAGGTTTGAATGGCGCGATAGAGCACAGTGCCCACGCCGGGATAGCCAAAGACGATTTCCACCAGCACCGCGCCAGAGACGATGTAGCCAAGCGACAGCGCCAGGGCTGTCATCTGCGGCAGCAGGGCATTGCGCAGGCCATATTTGAAGAAAATATCGCGACTTTTGATGCCTTTGGCTTCGGCAAAGGTGATGTAATCCTCACCCAACCCCGAGATCATCATACCGCGCATGCCAATTGCCCAAGAGCCCAACGTAGCCAGTACGATCGATAGCGCCGGCAAAATCGAGTGATACAGCACATCTTTCACAAAGACAAAATCCAAACTGGGAATCGTGCCCATCTGATAGCCGCCGCTCAAGGGGAACCATTTGAGCGTAAACGCCAATAGATAGACCAGGATCAGTCCCAACAGGTAAAACGGGATAGCTGACAACGTCATCAGCGGTGCCATTAAGATGTTCACAACGTTGGGCGTTTTGGGCCAGGCCATCAAAGCGCCGAGCAAGGTGCCCAATCCAAAGGCGATCAACGTAGAGACCAGCAAAAGGCCAATCGTCCACGGCAGCGCGCGCAAGATAATATCGATGACCTTCGTGGGGAAATTCGAGATCGAAATGCCAAAGTCGAACCGCACAATGTCGCCCATATAGCGCAAATATTGCCGCCACATCGGCTGATCGAGGCCAAACTTTGCTTCGTAGTTCTTGACCACCGCTTCCATGTCGGCCTTGCCGGAACCGCCAAAGCGTAAAGCTTGCAATAACACCTCGCGGATCGGGTTAACCGGCGCCAGGCGCGGCATTATAAAATTGATGGTGGCTGCCAGCCAGATAATAATCAGAAACACGCCGATGCGTCTGATGATATAACCAACATTCATCGCTTTTGTTTCCTCCAGATTGTCAGAGGTCGCTATAGGATGGGAAACGCTGAGGAATCACTGACGAGGATTATACACGACTTTACCGGAAGACACAATGCTGATTTTTGTAGGAGATCAGCGCCCAAAAACTGTGTATTATGTTACTTGGCAAGCCTAGTAGGCTATCACTTATAGAGAAAACAAATAGCGTGTATAGTTTCGTAGGTGCGGTTACAAACCGCACCTACCCTTTCTATGACTTTTATTTGTTTTGTCTATTAGTCACGATGGTAAGCTCGCCTAACGTAAGCCCATCGCCCCCCGTTTTCAACACCAGACGTTCCTGTGTCGCCGGTTGATAAAGCCCAACCACCCATTGATAACGGCCCACTGGCACATCAGCCGGCACAGCCAGCGCATACGTATCGGCCACCCACTCGCCGACATGCCAACCCGACGTCGGATAAAACCCATTTTCCGGTGCCCGATCACTTTGCGCAACTGGCTTGCCGTCGGTGCCTACCAGGTGGACGAAAACCGTGTAATCTTGCGCAATCGCGGCCGCCGTTGACCAAACCAAGCGCACGTTCAGCGTCTCACCGGCGTGGATGGTTAGGGGAAGATGATCTGCGCCCACCAGTTGCAAACCATTCGTCCACTGCGCGCCAATTTTCTGTTGTGGCGCGGCAGGCGGCGGGCCGACGGTGAACCAATCAAACGCCTGCGGCTGCGTCAGCGGGGTGAGTGTCGCCACGTCATACACACTCACATCCAACCGGTAGCGGCCCGGCGCCAGCATGGCGGGGATGGCGAGGATTTTGAGGTCGGGAACGGGTGTAGCAAAAAAGAGGTTGGTCGGAATCAACCCGCGCGCCGGTGGACCATCCTTTTGGGCCAGAATTTTGCCATCCGCCGCCACCAAGCGCACGGACGTGTTGAATTGCTGGGCAATAATTTGCGTCGCCTGCCAAAACAAGGTCAGAGGCAAGTCCGCGCCTGGCTTGGCGTCGCCACGTTCCCAGCGGGTCAAGGCCAGCGGGGTAAATAGCAAGGGGGGCGCGAGTTGTTTGGTCACCTGCGGCTCGGGCGGTTCACGCCAACGATCAGCGCGCAACACCATCACGCCGCGCGCTTGAAAGGCGAGATCAAATTGCTCGATCACGGTGCGCACGAAGTCAGGTTCGTAGCGCGTGGCGAGCCGGAAGCTGTCCGTCACAAACCAGGTATGTGCGGCTGGCTGCGCGGGACGTTGCAACACAGCCTGTAATTGCGCGTTCGTGTTCAAAAGCTGCGAACCAGTCCAGCGGTCGATCAGGATATTATTGCGTTTGATCACAAACTCGGCATAATCGCGTTGAACGGCGTAATAATTACACGAACCGAGCACCAAGGCACAGGCTGGCGGCTGGGGTGACATCACCACATCGTTCGCATCGGGTGGGCTTTTGCGCGCCGAGGCCAGATAACCCAAAGCCAGATCGTAACCCTCTACTTGTTGGGTGAGTACAGCCAGTGCTGGTTGCAACGAGGTGGCAAAAATGAGCACAGTGAGCAACGCCAAGCTGGCGATTCGCAGCACTTGATGGTGGATCAAGCGGTCTAGCAGACCAATCACACCCGCTGCGCCGACTAATAGCCAAAACGGCTGGATCAGCAACAGGTAGCGCGCCTCACGCCAGGCAGTGCCCACCAGGGTAAGAATGACCACGAGCACAAAGAGAAATTGCAAGGCGAAAAAGAGCGTCGCTTGTTGGGCACGGGATAAGGCCAGTAACTGCCAACGAACGTTACGCAAGGCCACCAGTGCGATGATCACGGCCAACAACGCGCCCACTGTCCAGACCAACCGTTCCGGCGCGATCAGCAACGGGGCATAGGCGGTCCACGCCCCGCGCAGATCAAAAATCAGCCCAATATAGGGCCGTTGCGCCTGCATCGTCTCAAAATAACCCGGTTGCCCCAGCTTTTCTACCATATAGCGGACGCCCATCGCCGTCAAGCAAAGCCCATGTGCGAGCAAAACAGGAGGACGCCGCCGGTTGCGCCAGCCGCGCCAAAGCACCCAGCCCAGCAAAATCGACGGATACAGTAAAATTGTCTCTTCCTGCGAAAAGAGCGCCAAGATGAAGAGAACGGCGAAAATCAGCGCATGAACTCCCCCTCTCCTGAAACAGCCCTTCCGTTCAGGAGAGGGGGTTGGGGGGTGAGGCACAGTGATCGCCTCAAACGCCGCCCAGACCATCAACAGCACAAAAAATTGGAGCTGCGTATAAAACCGCGCCCGCCCGCCCCAAATGATCGCCTCGGGTAGCAGCGTCAACCCGACAGCGGCCAACCAACCGACGCGCCAGTTCCAGACGCGCTTGCCAATCACAAAAGTCATCAGAATCGCGCCAAGCCCAAAGAGCAGGCTGGGCAAGCGGCCAACGGTGTAACTGAAACCAAACAAGGTAAGAAATGCCGCCTCCACATAGGAAGCCAGCAGCCCGCGCGTGTACAGCACGCCGCTCGGCATGATCGGCGCGCCAATCTGTTGGACACGGCGCGCCGCCCACAACGTGGTAAATTCATCCACATACAGGCTGATGTCTTGCACATAACGCCAGCGCAACCAGAAGGCGATGAGCAGCAGCAGGGCTAGGGGAATCCCCCAAACCCATATTTTTTTTAGATGGCGCGATGGCGTGATCAGTGGCGAAGTTGGTTCAATGATCTTCATGGCACGCGAAACGAACCAATCGCCGCAAAATCGCCCATCGGCTGATCATTTTGGAGCACGGGCAAACGACTGCCCTCGGCTGGCTTGTACAAGCCTAGCTGCACGGTATATTGGCCAGCCGGTAGCTCTGCGGGCAACGGAATGGCGTAATTATCCACAATGCGCTGGCCTGGTTCCCACAGGCGTGTGGCGGCGAAACCATCCAGCGGCGGCCGATCTTGTTGCGCAATTAGTTTGCCGGCCGCGTCTACAATATGGACAAAGGTCGTATAATCCGTCGCCGCTCGTTTGACGCTGTCCCATTGCAAGCGTAAGGTGAGATTTGCGCCCGGCTTGCCCTGCGCAG
Source organism: Caldilineales bacterium (assembly GCA_038225095.1). Classification (GTDB taxonomy): domain Bacteria; phylum Chloroflexota; class Anaerolineae; order Caldilineales; family Caldilineaceae; genus JAPLGZ01. Next base: position 12,851 of record JBBREZ010000060.1, on the reverse strand, counting down.
GCAGCGTGACGCCCGATAGCGCAAAGAAATGATCAAATTGCCACGGTGGCGTAACGTTCGGTTGAATTTCCGGTGGCGCACCCACGCGCAATAAGGCGACATCGCGTGTCTGCGCGTCAAGCACTTGGTCACTTTTAACCGCCGTCACCGGCAAGTTAGCTAATGTCGCTGGGTCGTAAAAGCTGAGGGTAAACTTGTAAAGCCCTGGTTTGGCATCGGCTGGAATCATCACCTTGTGACCATCGGGTCGAATTTCGCGCATTGGCCAATCTTTGGTGGCCGCGCCCCACGGCCAGCCTTCCTCGCGCCAGAGTTCTGTCCCATCTTGGGCGACAAGCCTGAATAGCACGTTGTAGTTCACGTCCATTTTCGCCAGGCTTTGCAGATAGAACGTCGCCTGGACGGTTGTGCCGGGTTTAACCGTCTGCTGGTCAAACGTGTAGGCCGCCAACCGAATTTTGCCACCAAAATCGGCCGCACTGGCTTTGCCAATGTCGATAAAATCTGGCAATAGCGCATCACGCATATCGTAAATGCGCGCCAGTTCCAGGCCACCAAAGCGGATCACCTGCACCGGCGTCTGCGCCGCAAAATAGTTGACCGTCGCAAGATCAGGAATCTGGCGCTGCCACTGATTGGCATAGAGCACGGCGTAATCGGTGTCGAGCCACAAGAGTGGCGACCCATTGCCCAAGCCCGTGGTCTGGCCCTTAAAAAAATAAGAGAGCGGGCCATCGGCATACCAGGCCACCACGCGCAACTTGGCAGCGTCTGGCTGCTGATTGAGCCAGCGGGCCGCGGCATCCAACCCTTCGCCCCAGCCAATAAAGAGCATGCGCGGGGCGGTCAAACTGCCGCCCGTCAGTGGATTGAAATAGGTGAGATAGTAGGGATATTGCAGGAAGCCAGGCAAGCCTTGCAGCAAGAAGGTCACGATTAAGACCAGCGTTCCAGTGGCAAGTTGAGAACGGCGCAGGGTTGCGGCCGGGCGCTTGTTGAGCCAACTCGCGAACTGGCGCGCGATAGCCAGCCAGCCAAGGGCAGCCAGCACATCAAAGGCAGGAAACGCGGGCAGGATGTAGCGGTCAAATTTTTTCGCGCCAATCGTCATCCCCGCCATGAAGAGCATGGCGAAGATCAATAACGCCAGGGCGCGCCGCCGGCTAGCCGCATCGGCCAACGGCCAGACGCCGCGCCAAGCGGCCACCGCAAGCGCCAGCAAACCGATCAGAATAGCGGGTGTACTGCGCCAGAGATAGGCGATGGGGTAGAAAATCAGCCCTGGATCATCCACCGGTTGACCGAGAAAATAATTTCCGTTCACATGGCCGCCAACATAATCTTCCATTTCGATGGTCATGCGGGCGAGCGTGCCGAGCGGATGCACCCACATCGCGGGCCAAAGCCCGACAAAGACGATGGTGGCGACGACGCCCCAAAGCACGTAGCCGAGGGAAAGATTTTTGATTTTTGATTTACGATTTACGATTTTGGATTGGTGGGCGGACACGATTTCCAGCGCAATGAGCACAAGACCAATTGGCACTAGAAAAATTGAGGGCGTTTTTGTCAACCAGGCCAGCCCCATGACCAGGCCGGAACTGATCAGATAGCGCCATTTCTGCCCGGCGTAGAGCCAAGTGAGAAAGAGCAATAAGGCTAGAAAAGTGAAACTAAAAACCAGGCCATCGGGGTGCAGTTGGCGCGAGAGGGCCACAATAAAGGGATCCCAGGCAATAAAAAGGGTTGCCAATGTGGCAATCGGCGCGCCAAAGAGACGGCGCAGCGGGAAATAACCAAGCGTGATCGCCAGCGCAATCAACAGGACCACCCACCAGCGTCCTGCCGCCAATAATTGTAGGGGCGTTACTTGGCTGTGTTGGTGAAGCCAATCTTCCAGATGTTCACGTTCCCAGGTAAATTGACCGGGCGCTTGCGCTGGATAGGCGGGAAAAAGCTGTAAAAACCCCAGCGTGCCCGCCCACATGACGGTCACACCGGGGTGCTCACGCTGAAAGGTATCGGCCAGATCGCCATGCGTAATCGCTTGATAGAAGTTAGCCGAGCGCGCCAACCACTTGCGTTCGTCATGGGTGACAAACGCATCTAGCGCCAGCACGCGCGGAAGCCAGGTTGCCGTAAAGAGGACAAGCAATAATAGGGATGTGCGCAGTGATTGTTTCACAAGACATTTTCCATTCTGCACGGGACGCGGTCGGATGTACTCACGCGCGGCGTCCCGACTACATGCCTACGCTCTGCGTAGGCACGAGCGGAGTCACTCCACAATCCGCACTCTGCATTCCGCATTTTCATTATTCTTTGCCTACACGAATATCGGTGACATGCACTTGCGTCTCGTTGGTTTTGCCATCGGCAGCGACAAGGGGCAAGCGCTCAAAGTTCTGTTCCAGATAGAGACCGCTGTAGAGCGGATAGAGGCCATCTGGCGCATCGGCGTTGACCCGAATATCGTATTCATCGGAGACGGTTTCGCCGGGATCCCAGCGCCAGGTTTCATTATTTTCACAGCCGGGATAGCCGTCCTGTTGCGCGATCATCTTGCCGTTGCCGAAATAGGATTGGTTGAAAATTTTGTACGATTCGCTGAGCGGTTGTTGCGCCTGCCAGTATAGAGTCAAATGGATGTTATCGCCGGGACGTAATGGTTTTTTATAGGCAATGTCATAACCTTGCAACCAAATTTTGTTATCAAAATTCACATGCAATGGGTGGCCGATCACTGGATCAAGTACGGGATAGGTCAACGGAAATTGCGCCTGCGCTAACTGATCAAATGCGCCGGTATAATCATGCAAATGATAAACCGGCAACCCGGCATTCGGTTCGCGCGCCGGGTCTTTGGTGGAGGCCGCCACCCGTTTATAGATGATCATGCGCTCGGCATTGTTAATTTCCACGATGCCCCACTTATGAAAGCCCTGGCGCAAATAATGTTCCATCATCAGCCGGTCGCCAAAGGTAAACGGCTCCAAATTGTCGATCTGGAAAAACCAGGTGGCCGTCCGCCGGCAACGGTCTGCGCCGCGCGTGTACCAGGCCGGCACCCAGGCTTCCTTCTCGTTCGTATCAAATTGCCCCTGGATCACACCCTGGTTATACAAGGCACCAATCACCTTCCAGCCATTGGCAAGCGGAAAGCCAAACAAGGCGCGATTATCGGGCGTGGCATAGGTCACCCAGTAGCCTTTTGGTTTCGCTGCGTCCCAGTTGTGCAACACTTCGACCTGGTTGTAAACGAAATATTGCCAGGCATAGTTTCCAAACAGCGCAATCAGCCCAATCGCCGTGGCGCTGCCCAACCACACGGCGGGACGCTCACCGATGCGCCGTTGCAAGGCAAAAAAACTGCGCACCAACACGGCGGCAGCGAGCAAAGCCCAGGGCATAAAAAAGACATAGATATGCGTGCGCGGTTTGGAGGTGGCGAAGAGGCCGATCAGCAGCGGCACGCCAAACCAGAGCCAGAGCATGCGCTCTTCTACGCTCAAATTAGGCAGCAGCCAGACAAAAATTGCCGCGCCGAGAAAAATTAGAAAGGCCCAGTCGGTTTGACCAAAGATCGTCAACCAATCCGGCTGGAATATCGTTACACCCAGCAAAAAAATGATCAATGTGGGTAATAGGAAACGCCAGTGCGGTCCCAGATTTTGCCGGTACGCTTGCGCTAAGCCAGCCAACGTCAACCCAATCAATAAAACGACATAATAGGTTGTGTTGTAGACGGTGGTGCGCAGGAAAAAATCAGCCAAATTGTTGTAAGGAAAACCAGCGCCACTAATCCGGCGCTCGGTTAGATATTCATACGTGGCCTTAAAGTGCGGGTGCAGCACAAAAGGTACATAAAAAGTGGCGGTGAGCGCGCCACCAACGGCAAGCGCGATCACCGTTGCCCGCGCCAACTTCGGCCACTTCACCTTGCCTTGCCGGAAGAGGACGATGAGGAGATAGCCCAGCGGGATAAATGGCCAGACGCCTTCGTAATGCGACAGGAGGCCCGTAGCCAGCAACAGTGCGGCCAGCGCCATATAACCAGTGAGCGCCTTGGGTTGGCGCAGGAGGCGATAAAAGATCAGGACGGCCAGCACCGAAGTGAGGAAGATCACGCTTTGGTATTGGACAATATGCGCAAAGCCAATAAAATAGCCGTCCAACGCCAAAAACATGGCGGCGGTCCAGCCCACCAACGGCCCAAATAAACGCCAGCCCAACAGCCACAAGGCAAACAGACCGGCCAGATTCGCCAACGCAAACGGCAGCCGCGCCGTGGTTTCATTCAAATGGCCGGTCAGCGAATAGATCACCGTGGGCAGCAAAATTTCGGTCGGTCCCTTTTTATGGATCATCAGGATGCCATCTTGGCCCTGAATCACCGCCGCCGCGCGCAGGGCCGCCCGCGCTTCATCACCCTGGAATTCTGCATAGCCCAGGTTCGCCAAACGCAGGAAGCCGCCGACCAGCAGCAAGCTAATCAGGCCGATGATAAACCAGCTTGAAAATGCGGAGTGCGGAGTGCGGAATGCGGAGTGCAATTCTCGGCGCTCCGCGCCCAGTGCAACAGGCAAAACGTCATTGCGCTTGACAGACCTCGCCCCTTGCCACCAGACGAGCACAAGCAAAATGATTAATAGGAGATCAAAGGCCAGGTACGTCTGCCACGGCGCAACAGGGCCAGGAATATAGCTGACGCCCAACATCCCCAGCACCATCACGCCATAACCCGCGCCAATCGAGTAGAGAATACGCTCGCCCCGGCTCGGTGGTGCTTCGCCCCGGCCAATGAGTAATTCGATTAGCAATGCACCAGGCAACAGGCCGGTTAGCACCAATACGGCCACTGCATGCATCACCAGGGGCAAGGGTAGCCACAAAGCCAGATGCGCAACAATCGCCGTAATAAGAATCGATAGAAGGGTTTTGAAATTCATTGCTTGTTCATGAGAAAATAGATAATTGACGACAGGGCGACCTCTCCCCCCGCCCTCCCCTGCTGGGAGGGAGCCGTCATGGGACGGACGAAGTGACTCGTTCTGTCCCCGATCTGCAGGGGAGCGCGCCTTCTAGGCGCGCTTCAGGAGAAGCGACACCGCCCTTGGGCGCGGGAGGGGTCGCCCTGCTCACGCTACTTCGAACCAATTTTCAAATCAGTTACACGGGCCTGATTATCCTGCGGCTTGCCCGCTTCGTCCAGCACGGGCAACCGTTCCTGCGTCTGCTCGAAGTATAGGCCGGTATACAACGGATAAACACCAGCCGGCGCATCGTCCGCCACTGGAATATCATAGACATCGGTGATCAATTTGCCTGGCGACCAGGTCGTCGTCGGCTCGCGATTGCAGACCGAGTAACCGTCCTTCTGCGCCACCATTGTGCCGTTGCCGTAATAGGATTGGTTGAACACCTTATAATCCTTGTCCATCACTTGTTGCGCTCGCCAGTAGAGCGTCAGCCGAAACGTGTCACCCGGCTTCAGCGGCGTTGGCGCGCTGATGTCATAGCCTTCCAGCCAGAGTTTATGAGCAAAATTAACGTGCAACGGATGGCCGATTTTGTCCTCGATCACCGGATATTCTAATGGCAAATCGGGGCGCGCCAGGGCCGCAAAAATTGGCATATAATCGTCCAAGCGAAATGTCTGCAATGGCGTCTTTTGGTCGGTACGCTTGTAAATTAACAGGCGGGGCGCATTCTGCACTTCTACCACGCCCCATTGGCGAAAGCCAGCCGCCTTGACCCGATCGGCAATCTTTTTACTGTCCTCCGCCCACGGTTCCAGTGTGTCAATCGCGAAATACCACGCCGCCGTCGCGTCGCAGCGATGCTGGCCACGCGTGTACCAATCCGGGATCCAGACGTAGCGCTGATTCGTTGCATAGTCGCCCTGCAATATGCCCTGGGCATAGAGGGCGCCGATCACTTTCCAACCATTCGCCAGCGGAAAACCGTACAGCGAATCAACCTGTTTGGCGTCATACGGCGTCCAGTAGCCAGCCGGGTGATTGGTCGCCCACGTGCGCAACACCTCCACCCGGTCATAGACAAAATACCAATAAGCATAGACGCCAAATACAAGCGTAACGGCCACGGCTGCCAAACTACCGATTACAGTGGCCGTCGGCTGACCTACCCGTTGGCGTAACCAGTGCCAGCCCAGGTCAATCACGCCGCCGACCAGCAATGCCCACGGCACAAAGAAAATGTAGACGTGCGTGCGCGGCGTCGCCGTAAAGAAAAAGGCCAGCAACATCGCCGCCCCAAACCAGAGCCATAACAGGCGCACTTCCATTTTGAGCCGCGGCGCCCCCCAAACCAGCAGCATCGCCAGCGCAAAGGGTACAATGATCCAGTCGGTTGCGCCAATTTTCAGCCACTCAGCGCGCCAGAACGTAACCCCGATCAACAGCGCCGCCAGCAGACTTAACCCGCCGCCCACCAGACGATTCCAGCCGCGGCGATAGGCCACCATCAGCGCCAGCGTCACTAGGCCAATCATCAGGATCGTGGCATAAATTGAATTATAAACGAGGCTGCGTTGAAAGAAGTCCGCCAGACTGTTATGAAAAATTAGCGGGCCAACATCATCTGCTGGGCCACTGTCGCTATCAAAACGTCCGCTGAAATAGCTGGTGGTGGCCGCAAAATGGGGATGACGAATAAACGGCACATAGAAGCTTGCCAACAAGGCTGCGCCGACGAGCAAGGCTAGCAGCAAAGCGCGCCCTAGCGCCACCCAATGTGCGCGTTGTTGCCAAATGAGCACAATTAACAAAAAAGTGGCTGGCACTACAGCGATCGCGGCGTCGTAGTGTGCGAGCAGACCGGTTGCCAACAAAATCGCGGCCAGCGTGAGATAATTGGCCAACGCTTTGGGCTGGCGCACCAGGCGATAGAGGATCAACACAGTTAATACAGAAGTCAGTAACACAATGCTTTGATATTGAACAAAGCGCGCAAATGCGATCAAATAGCCGTCAAAACTCAGTAAAAAGGCCGCTGCCCAACCGGCCAGCGGTCCGATCAAACGCCAGCCGAGCAGAAAGACGGCAAAGAGCGCCGCTAAATTGGCAATTGCAAAAGGCAAACGGGCGCTGGTTTCGTCCAAATGGCCGGTCAAGGAGAAGATCATCGCCGGCACAAGGATCTCGGCTGGTCCTTTTTTGTGCAAAAAGAGCACGTCTTCATATCCCTGGATCGCACCCACGGCACGCAACACAGCGCGTGACTCATCGCCATGAAATTCAGCATAACCCAGATTGGTGAAGCGGAAGAAACCACCAAGGAGGAGCAGGGTGACGAGGCCAATGATAAGCCAGCGCGTAAATGCGGAATGCTCGTTCCCACGCTCCGCGTGGAAATGCAGTTCCTGGTGCTCCACGCCCAACGCTTGAGGAACAGCTTTCATCCCGCGCCACCAAACAAATACTAGCAACACCACCAACGCCAAATCGAAGGCCAGATAGGTTTGCCACGGCGCAACTGGGCCAGGCAGATAACTAACACCCAGCATCACGACGACGATCACGCCATCGCTGGCGGCGATGGCGTAGAGCACCCGTTCACCAAGTGCGGGCGGGGCTTCGCTTTGGCCCACTAGCAGTTCAACCAGCAACCACCCTGACAATAGACCGGTTAATATCAAGGCGGCGAGGGTCTGCACCGCCAACGGCAAAGGCAGAAGCAAGGCCACATGGGACACTACGGCCAATAAGAAGATGACGAGTAATTCAGGGGAATTTGTGCGTTTCATGCGTTATTTTGTGCCAATCGATAAATCAAGCACGTGCGCCTGTTGATCAACCGGCTTCCTCGCTGCGTCTAATACCGGCAAACGCGCTTGCGTTTCCTCAAGATAAAGCCCCGTATACAGCGGATAGACGCCGGTTGGCGCATCAGCCGCCACCGGAATATCGTAGACATCGGTGATTAATTCGCCCGGATACCAGGTCGAAGTCAACTGGCGATCACAAACGGGGTAACTATCTTTCTGCGCCACCATGCTGCCGTTGCCATAAAAAGCTTGGTTGAAGACTTTGTAGGATTGGTCCAACGGGCGTTGTGCCCGCCAATACAGCGTGAGGCGGAATGTGTCACCGGGTTTGAGCGGTGCGGGCGCGCTTATATCGTAGCCTTCCAGCCAAATTTTCTGGTCGAAGTTAATGTGCAGTGGATGGCCGATTTTGTCCTCGATCACAGGGTAGGCCAACGGGATATTCGGGAGCGCGCTTGCGTCAAATGCTGCGGCATAATCTTCCAATCGAAGCGTCTGCTGCTTGATTTTTTCATTTGTGCGTTGATAAATCACCAACTTGGATGCGCCCTTGACTTTGACCGAGCCCCACTTTTTATAACCATCTTGCAACAGCCCATCCCTGATCTGCTCGCTGCTTTTCAACCACGGTTCCAAATTATCAATCGCAAAGTACCAGTTCGCGGTCGAGGCGCAGCGATGCCGGCCGCGCACATACCAATCTGGAATCAAATCATCGCGCTGATTGGTTTCATAATCGCCCTGAATTTTGCCTTGCGCATACAGTATGCCAATCGCTTTCCAACCGTTCGCCAACGGGAAACCATAGACGCGATCGATCTGTGTGGCATCAAAATTTGGTGGCGTCCAATAGCCAACGGGCCGGTTGGTGGTCCAGGTGCGCAACACTTCCACCTTGTGATCGACAAAATATCGATAGGCGTACAGGCCAAAAATCAACGTCACCGCCAATGCAGCAAAACTTCCAGCCAAAACAGCCACTGGTTTCCCCGTGCGCTGCTGCAATCCATACCAACCCTGCGCCACCAGCGCGCCTACCAATAAAGCCCACGGCGCAAAAAAGACGTAAACGTGTGTGCCAGGAAAGGCCGTACAAAACAAAGTGAGCAGCAGCGGTATGCCAAACCAGAGCCATAACAGCCGCGCTTCCAGGTTTAGTCTAGGGGCGAACCAGACGAACGCCAACGCTAGTGCGAAGGGTACAAGCGTGAAATCCGTTGCCCCAAGCTTCAATTCGCCGCCGCGCCAACCGAGCAAAGCCAGCAGGATAACGAACAACAGCGCCAACACTGTGCCCACCCTATGGCTCCAAGCGCGCCAGTAGGCGAATGCTAACGCCACGACGATCAATGCAATCAGGAGTATAACAGCATAGGTTGAATTATAAACGATGCTGCGTTGCCAGAAATCAGCAAGATTATTGTAGGGGAAATGGCGATCTGCGCCGCCAATGCGTTGCTCAACCAGATAGGTGTAAGTCGCTTGAAAATGGGACACCAGCACAAAAGGTACGTAAAAAATGGCGAGTAGGCCAACGCCCACCAAAGCAGTCGGGATAATCGCCCGCACGAGCGCGCCCCAACGGACGCGTTGCTGCCACCCCAGCGCCCCCACCAGAAAAATAACGGGGATGAAGGTCAACACTGCGTCATAATGGGCGAGCATCCCCGTCGCCAGGAAGATCGCCGCCAAAGTCAGATAGCGGGGTAGCGCCTTGGGTTGCTGGATCAGGCGGTAGACGATCAACACAACCAACACCGACGTGAGAAAAACCACACTTTGGTATTGGACAAAGCGGGCAAACCCGATCAGGTAGCCGTCGAAGGCCAATAAAAAAGCAGCGATCCAACCGGCTAGTGGATTGAACAAACGCCAACCCAGCAGGAAAACCGCCAACAGTCCGGTCAAACTGGCGACAGCAAATGGCAACCGCGCGCTCGCTTCATCCAGATGACCGGTCAATACGTAGATCACGGCTGGCGTCAGAATTTCTACCGGCCCTTTACGGTGGATAAAGAGCACATCCTCCTGGCCTTGCAACACCGCCGCCGCCCGTAACACGGTGCGCGCCTCGTCGGTGAGAAATTCCGAGTAACCCAGATTGGCGAAGCGAAAAAAACCGCCGACGAGCAACAATACCAGTAATCCGGCGGCCAGCCAGCGGCGGCTGACTGGTGCGGAGTGCGGGGCCCAGAGGGCACCCCGGAGTATGGAAGCATTTTTCGTACTCCCCATCCTTTGCTGCCAGACAAAGCCAGCCAGGATAGCCAGCACCACGTCAAAAGTGAGATAGGTTTGCCAAGGTGTGATCCTACCAGGCAAATAGCTGATGCCGAGCATAACGACAACGATAACAGCGTAGCCAGCGCCAATCGAATAGAGCACCCGTTCACCAAGCGTCGGTGGCGCGGCGCTCTGTCCCACCAGCGCTTCCACCAGCAGTATACCGGGCAATAGGCCAGTCAATAGGAGCACAGCGATTGCCTGCACCACAAGCGGGAGATAGGTGAAGAGCACTAGGTGGGCAATGATGTTACAAAGCAAGAACGCCAGGGAGAATTTGCAAGTTGAATTTGGCATTGAGAAAAGGAAAAATAAAGCGTAGTACGTGCTGCATAGGATAAAAGGGCTGACCTCTCCCCCGCCCTCCCGTTCGGCTGCGGTTCGACAAGCTCACCGCACGGGGTCTGGCCGCAGAAGGGGTCAATGCTTAGAAGCGGTCTGAAAAGTACAGCTAGGTGCGGTTTGTAACCGCACACGCTCGGTTAGACCACCAACGTGCGGTTACAAACCGCACCTACAATAGCCTATCTACGCAGCCAATTCGACCTTTTCAGACCGTTTCTTAGATCACTTCGCGCACAATATAGATCGGCTTGTTCTGGCTTTCGTGATAGGTGCGAATCACCATTTCCGCCACCAATCCCATCGTGATCAATTGCACGCCAATCACCACCAGGAGGATGGCCAGCAACAAGAGCGGACGATTCCCAATGTTTTCGTGAAAAAATAATTTAACGATGCTCAAATAAAGTAAGGTTAAAAAACCACAGCCTGCGGACAACAGACCAGCGGTGCCAAACACATGGATCGGACGCGTCGAATAGCTGCCCAAGAACCAGATCGTGATCAGATCGAGCATCACGCGGATCGTACGGCTGATCCCATATTTTGACGTGCCAAACTGGCGGGCATGGTGATTCACCGGCACTTCGGTCACGGTGCCGCCGACTTGGCTCATCAGGGCCGGGATAAACCGATGCATTTCGCCATACAAGCGCACATGTTGCAGCACATCGCGACGATAAGCCTTCAAGGAGCAGCCGTAATCGTGCAAGCGCACGTCGGTCACATTCGAAATCAAACGGTTCGCTAACATCGAAGGCAACTTGCGATCCAGCCAGCGGTCCTGGCGATCTTTGCGCCAGCCACTGACAATATCGTAGCCTTCGTCGATCTTTGCCATCAATTTGGGTACATCCTGCGGGTCATTTTGCAGATCGGCATCCATTGTAATCACGATTTCGCCCTGCGCCTGGTCAAACCCAGCCGAGAACGCCGCCGTCTGACCAAAATTGCGGCGCAAGCGGATCACCGTCATGGATTGATCTTGCAACGCCCATTCGCGCAACAAAACAAAGCTCTTGTCTTTCGAGCCGTCATCGACGATGATGATCTCGTAGGAATAGCCGCAACTTTCCAAGGCCTGATGAAGCGCCGTACGCAAATGGGGAATGCTTTCTTCCTCATTATAAAGCGGAATCACGACCGAAATGCGCGGTGCGACGCCATCATGGTCCAGGGTATGCGTGGCGCTGGACGGGCGCTCGTGAAGCGTTAGGGTAGAATTTATCATGCGTTTCCCTGATGAAATGCGAATTAGGCTCGGAATTGATCGGCCACAAGGCTGGATTGACCGCTGCGTAAACCAAGACAGTGTACAATGGTCAGTTTGATTCGTCAAAACCGGGTGCGCAACTAAATCTCACTTACCCCTGACGACATGAGCGTATAACATCAAGCGCATGATTTCCGAGTTGCACAATGAAAGTCTAGCAAAATAGGTAACTTAATCCATTTTGTTAGATTTTGCTCGTTTGCAAATAGACTTCAGCTATAAAAGGAATTTTGTAATGGCAAAACTGATCTTTACGGATTGAGTCAAAAATGCTTTTTTAACACGCAATAAGCCTTATCTTTCTCAAAATCATAGCCCAAGCATAACTACCCTAACCCAATAAAGGTTCCGCAAAGCATCCCTAGGCGGCCACAAGGTTACCCTCCACATTTGCGCCCCAGCGAAAAAGCTTTTATTATCGGACAATTTGCCCTGCATGTTACGGCTTTTCTTGAAAGCTTCGCACTGATCGGTCACTTATGCTCAATCGTCCTACCTTGGCGCGCTGGATAAAAATCTTTTGGATCCAGATCAGTAACCGGCTATGGCTTTTTTTGCCCCTACTAGCTATCCCTGCCCTCTGGCCTTTTTATGCCGAAGGGCTGCCGCGCTCGAATGATGGTGGCTTGCACCTGCTGCGTGTGGCGATCCTAGATTTCCACATACACCACGACACGCTCTATCCGCGCTGGGTGCCCGAGATGTTGGTCGGTTACGGCTATCCGGTCTTTGGTTCGTATGCCCCATCCACCTATTATTTGGTCGAAGCGTTACATCTGCTGGGCTTGATCTACTATCACGCCTTTATTACGGCCTTTGTGCTGCTGATCCTGGCCGCCGGTTTGGGCATGTATTGGCTGGCGATCGATGTTTTTGGGCGCGAGCACCAATGGGCGGCGCTTGTCTCAGCCACGGCCTATCTCTACGCGCCCTATCTGCTCAATAACATGTTGATCCGCGGCGCGATGGCCGAGACGGCGGCGCAAGCGCTCTTGCCCTGGATCTTCTGGGGCATTCGGCGGTTGTTGCGCCGTGACGATCCGCAGCGCTATTATTTGCCGGTGGTGCTCAGCCTGGGTGCGCTGGCGATCACGCACAATATCACCTTGCTCTTTTCGCCCCTGCTGCTCAGTGGTTTTATTCTGCTTCATTGGTGGCAGGGCG
>JBBREZ010000059.1:0-19894 GCA_038225095.1 Caldilineales bacterium | reverse complement strand
CAGCAAAGATCAATCGATTGTGATCAACGATCTACGTGTCGAAACTTGGTTGAAGCGAGCCTGTCAGGTCGCCAATCGCAACTTGACCCAAGAAGAATGGAGGCTTTATGTGGGTGTTCTCCCTTATCAAAAAACATGTCCTGAGTTTCCGTAATATGTTGGAAGCAAACGAAGCTATGGCGTTGATCTCGATGCGGCGACGCTGGAGAAATTGCAGAAGGAGTAAGGTTTTAGAAAGGAAACATGATCAACGATGTGGCGGTGCTTGTAGCTGCTCAATTTGCGCTGTAAGTCTGCCATGGCGCGCCTGGGCCAGCCGCATCGCTTGCCGATAAGCGATCTACGCTTCAAACCGAGAACAATTCAGGGCGTGGCGGCGTTTCGAGAGACAAAAGTAGCCAACGGCTAGAAAATCACTGACGGGCGGGGTCGTAATAACGGCCATCGCCGCTTGCCACAATTCATCCGACCAGTGGCGCAAGTGACGTCGCTTACAACACCCAATGCGTAGCAACTGTATTTTTGATAGTCAAACAGATGACTGCGCAGCTTGGTCGCCAAAACCTTGCACAAGTCCCTGGCTCACTTTGCGTAAAAACTAGTTTATGGCTTACACGTTCATTGCTTCTCGCTGATCGCGCATCTGTTCGATCTCGGTCAGCAATTCGACTACGCTTTTTCGTCTGGTTAGTTGCCCATTCACCACGATATTTTTATTGTCTATCCCAATGATAGGCGGCTGGTCGTCGCCGTCTTCCCAATCAAACGAGACCGACCAAACGGGCCATACACCAATTTTGAAGTTGGACCAAAGCGGCACGATCCAATCTTCGGCTGGCGGTTCGGTGTCTGCTGGCTGATAGCTGACGGGCCAGCCTTTGTACTCGCCCTCATACGGCTGGTTTCGTTGGTGTAGCTCTTCCGCCAATCGCTTTATATCATCAAAATCAGGCATGTAGACAGGTACCACCACAGGGTTGTCATCAGAATCTGTAGGCTGTTGAATCATTATTTTTGAATCATCGCTTTTTCTTCATCTCCCCAACCCATAACTCAAGTAAATCGGCGTGATTTTGGTGTAGGACGCCCTCGATTTCGGTCAGTTCATGATCAGAAAATCAGCCTCTTTTAAAACACTCAATGCGATCTATCCAATATTTTGCCGCTTTGCCACCACTCTGAATATGTACATGCGGGCGCTCATTCAGGTCGAATTCTTTAAAATAGATCATATACTTGCCGTATCTTCGGCTCGGCATCAGGCCTTTTCCTTGCGTTTCGGACCTGATTTTATATTACGCTGTCTTGCCGCATCGATAGCTGCCTGTGTAAAAAATAGCTACCACCACGCTCAATATATGGCATTGTGCCAGCCCGCGCCAGTTGACGGACGCGTGAGGGATCGACACCTAAAACTTGTGCCGCTTCAATCGTTGTGAACATGGTTGTTATGTCCCGTTCGTTACTCATAAGAGGAATAATATCATCCTTCTATTTTGTCGTCAAACGTCAATTATAGCATGGTTCGCTGGACAGCTTTTTGTTCTTCTCTCCCTGTGGTAACATGCTACCAGATTTAAAAATGAATGATCACGAGCAATAACTATGCACCCTATTTCCTGGCAAGCGGTCGATCACTCGTTGGATGAGTGTATTAAATGCAATATCTGCACCAGTTACTGCCCGGTCTCGGCGGTGACGGATAAATTTCCGGGGCCGAAATATGTTGGGCCACAGGCGCAACGCTTTCGCGAGCATGGTCAGCCGTACGCGCCGGATCAATCCGTCGATTATTGTTCGGGTTGTCGCGTCTGCAACGATGTTTGTCCGGCTGGCGTCAAAATTGCTGAGATCAACGCCCGTGCCCGCGCCCAAATTGTCGCCAAGGAAGGCATCTCGTTGCGAAATCGTCTGCTTGGGCGCAATGAATTATTGGGCAAACTGGGCAGCATTGCGCCGCTGTTGGCGAACTTGGCCTTGCACAATCCGCTCAGCCGGCTGCTGGCCGAAAAGACAATGGGCATTGCGCGCAAAGCCCCCCTGCCCACCTGGAGCACGAACGGCACGCTGGCCGATTGGCTGCGCCGAACCGCGCACAAACGGTTAAAATCTGACAAGCAGGTCGTCTATTTTCATGGCTGTGCCACCCTGTATTACGAACCGTTTGTGGGCAAAGCGGCGATTGTGGTGATGGAGCATCATGGCTATGAAGTGATTGTACCCCCACAAAATTGTTGTGGATTGCCGATGTTGAGCAATGGTGAATTCAAGGCGGCGATCGGTTATCATCAAAGCAATGGCGCCAAGTTGGTCCCATTTGCGCAGGCCGGTTTTCCAATTATTGGCACCAGCACCAGTTGTACTTTGACCTTGAAGGAAGAAGCGCCTGAACTGCTTGATATGGACGACGATGCCTCCATCCAACTCAAGCTGGCAACTTGGGATATCTTTGAATGGCTACGCGAATTAAAGGAAAGAGACGAGTTGCGCACGGATTTCCGCCCGCTAGCACTGAAGTTGCCCTATCATGCGCCCTGCCAACAGCGCGCCCATCGCATTGGTAAGCCAGCCCTAGACATTCTAGCGCTGATCCCTGGTTTGGATCTGCGCGAAAGTATGGCGCGCTGCTGCGGAATTGCTGGCACCTATGGTTTCAAACAGGAAAAATATCAGATCGCGATGGATGTGGGCGAAGAATTGTTTCGTTTTGTCCGTGAACAAGGCAAAGAGATCGCGTATACCAGTTGCGATTCCGAAACTTGTCGCTGGCAATTGGAGCATGGCACGCACATCCCCAGTCGCCACCCAATTGAAATTTTAGCCACGGCTTATGGGCTGTATGATTTAGAAAAACGTAATGTAATATAAAAAGAGATTGAAGATTATTCGGAATCAGTACTTACCAGGGAAACAGGTACACAGGTCGTGTTTCCCCGTATACCTTTCTACCTGTTTCCTTTGCTTACTTATTCCAGATAATCTTTATTGAGTGATGACAACCTCCAATCTTTCATTTTCCTCCCTGGAGCAAACTTGAACTTTCTCATTATCGGTGCAGGCGCCATCGGTTGTCTGGTGGGTGGTAAATTAGCGCAGAGTGGTCATGCAGTCACCCTGGTCGGGCGACCGCGTTTTGCGCTGATTATGCGCGAGCAGGGGCTTGAGTTGCGCGACGCAACCGGCAACCACAAAATTCATAACATCACCGTCGTTAGTAGTCTGGCCGAAGCCTTTGCAAGCGCGTCCGTTGTCTACGATCTAACCGTTTTTACCGTCAAAAGTTATGACACAGAGAATACGTTGGCCGAATTGCTCCAAGCCACGCAAATGGCCGATGTGCAGCCACCGGTCGTGCTCAGTTTGCAGAACGGAATTGGCAATGAAGCAGAAATCGCCGCCGCGCTGGGCGATGCGAACGTGATTGCGGGCTCGATTGGCACCCCTGTCAGCGTGCCGCAACCGGGTGTGATCCAGGTTGACAAAGAACAATATACGATTGGCGTTAGTCCCTGGCAAACAGGCACATCGCCCAAAGGCTTCGTCGAGGCCCAACAGGCGTTGCGCGAGGCTGGCTTTACGGTGCGACATTTTCCTGACCAACAGGGGCTGAAGTGGAGCAAGTTATTGATGAACATGGTGGGGAACCCGAACAGCGCGATTTTGGATGAACCGCCGCGCGTGATGTTTCTCGATGTCCGCATCATCGATATAGAAATCCAAGCCATGCGCGAAGCATTGAATGTGATGCACGCGCTGAACATTGCGCCCGTCAACTTTGATCCTTATCCATTCAAAATATTAGCGCCGCTGATCCGTTATCTACCGAAGGTGTTGATCCGAAGATTCATGCGCCCGCGCTCCGATACGGCGCGCGGCGAAAAAATGCCTAGCCTGAATATAGATTTGAAGTTGGGGAAAACGCGCAGTGAGATCTTTTGGCTTAATGGGGTGATTGTGCGCATGGGTCAGGAAAAAGGCGTGGCCACACCGGTTAATCAGATCTTGACAACGACGCTGATTGACCTCGTACAAAATCCGCAAAATTGGGCTTTATGGCAGCACAATCACGATCGTCTGGTGGACGCGGTTATGCGCCAAAACCCGGCCCAACCACAGCAATCAAGATCAACGCGACAACCGTAAAGATCACAAATTCGTATACTACGCGGCCGGTCAGTCGATGCTGCAACCCTTGTTGCGCAATGCCGACGAGCAAATAGAAGATCAACAACAAGAGCAAGCCGCCAGTCAGGCTGTTCAGCGACGACCAGTAGTTTAGCGCCCAGGTGACTTGGCCCAACACCAGGCCGACAATCGCGCCATACGTCAAGACGGTGCTCGCCTGCTTGGTGGTGCTGCGCAGAATTTCAACCGCTAACAGGATTGCGGTCATTGCGATCAAGGTGCCCGAAAGTAAGCTACGGGCGCGCGTTTGATAGACGAAAAGAAACAGAATTAAGGCCGCGCCATAGGCCAATGCATCGAGCACAAAGCGGGCGCGCCGAAAGCCAGACTGACCGCGCTCCACCGTGGCATACAGCCCAAAAAAAGCCAGCCCCAACAGACTACCGCTTAACAATAAGCCCAACACACGAATCAACCCGCTAGGCGTGACCGGCAGCACATAAGCCGCAATCATCACGATCGCCATGGGCAAGCTCCAAAACGGCCAGGTGTGCTGGAACGCTCGCCGCGCCGTGACGACAAAACGGGGATGAACCCGGATAATGCTTTCCGTACCCGTAGCTGCCAATACGGCCATGAAGATCGCCGCAATCAATGTTTCGCTTAGCGTTAAACTGATCGGCGAACCAAGCGCATGAAACGTAATCACGGTGGTTGGCATGGTATAGAGCACGCTCAGCCCCAGCCCAAAGACAATCAGCCAAGTGACCACGCTAATTCGATCGCGATAATCCACAGGGATCACCGGTTGCGGCGTCGGCTGACGCTCAAGCCAAGCGATCAGGCGCTCCCACAGGCCAAAATTTTCGGATGAATCGTGTTCGGGTAGATCGTATTTCATTTCAGGTGTACAATCATAGGCTAGGACATAGAGCGAGTTTGCAGCTTGCACTATGCTAATTCGAAGATCATCAAGTTAGAAGATCGTCAAGGTGGACATTCTAAGGCGCGTGGCTCGATCTGTCAAATGTAAAGCATTTTTTAAAGCGCTCTACCGTTGGTTTGGCACATGGAGAGGAAACTATGAAACGCATTTTGGTTGTCTGTACGGCCAATATCTGTCGGTCGCCAATGGTAGCTGGGGTGTTGAGCGCCCGTCTGGCCGCCGATGGGTTGGCCGATCAGGTCAAGGTGCAGTCGGCGGGCGTTTACGCCATGGAGGGCGCAAAGGCCAGTGCCTACGGCGTAGAATTGCTGGCGGCGAAAGGCATCGACATCAGTCGTCATGTGGCAAGTGGTGTGACGGAGCACGACGTACAACAGGCGGATCTGATCCTTGCTATGGAAGAAAAGCATCGCCAGAGCCTCTTTCACTACTCACCCGCAGATTCCTATAAAGTGCTACTTTTGAGTGAGCTAGCCAACGAACACTTCGATCTGCGCGATCCCTACGGGTATAACAAAGCCGCTTATATGACCACATTGCAAACGATCGAAAAGATTTTGGACCTTGGCTGGCAAAATCTATTGACACGATTGGCGCTTCAAACAAAGTGAACAAAGGCGGGTAACCAATCAGCCATGAGCGCTCATGAAGGGCTTTCTAACTTAATCCATCTGTCGCAAGAATGCCTCCACACGCCCAAGCGTCGGGCTGCCGAGGATGCCCTGCGCGGATGAGACGACTAACGCGGCCACAGCATTGCCAAAGCGCACCGCAACTTCGATGGGCCAATGCTGTTGCACACCATACAGCAAACCGGCGTTAAAGGAATCACCAGCGCCGACGGTCGAGCGCACAGCCACCTCAAAACCGGGTACATGCGTGTGGAGCCCAGCCGTACGAATCACGGCGCCGGCCTTGCCCAGCTTCACAATCACACAACGCGCGCCGGCCTTGAGCAACATGCTGGCGGCCTGCTCCACATCTTCCACCCCCGTACAGACCGCTAATTCATGCCGGTTGGCGATCACATAATCGAGCGACGGCAGCAGTGACGCTAATTCGGCCAAGAGCACTGGCTGACCAATCGCCGGGCCAATATCGATCGCAGTGATAGCGCCGCGCGCATGCGTTTCGGCCAGCACCTTGGCAAAACCATCCGGACGCAAACCAGGCATAATTGGATAGCTGGTTACCAGCAAGCCAGTGGCCGCCTGCAACAAATGGGCGGGCAGATCCGCATAGGTTAAAGCAGCCAGCGCGCCGGGGTGGTGGAAGGCCAGGCGATTAAGCGTGTTGTCCATCACAATCGTGGTGAACGCCGTCGCCCATTGTGGATGGCGCACGAAGCCAGTCAGATCGATGTGCCGTTCGGCCAGCCAATTTTGCACATAATTGCCTAGGGCATCTTGTCCAGCTGCGCTACACAAGGCCGTTGGTGCGCCCAGGCCGGCCAACACATAGGCGCAATTGCCGCCGTTGCCGCCCAGCATCAACTTGAGTGGCTCGTCACAAAAGACCAAATTACTCGTCGTAAATTCATCACTGCCCTCACCCGGCATTTTACCAAAACCCGATACTAATAAATCAACGTTGGCCGTACCGATGATCACGAACATGGTTAGGACCTCTTTGGGTTTGAGGAGTGATGAATGATGAGTCAATAGGATTAAGGTAAGTATAAAACAGAGAATTAGGAGATTGAGAGATTAGAAATTGCTATACTAAAGTCAGATTGAAAAACCGGAGTTCAAGGAACCCCACCTTCCGGGAAGCGGTCACAAGTGATCTCGCTAACCTTGCGTGGTCTGACCGCTTCCCGGAAGGCTAGAAACTCCGAATATCATCTTGATTTCAGTATAGTTGTTAATCTCTAATCTCTCCTACCTTAATGGACAGGAGTGACAAGTGAGCAAAATTTTACTCATCACTTGTCACTCATCAAATGCCCAATTCTTCGCGGACGCGCTTGACACCGGCAACCATATTTTGCAGTTTCAATTTGGCTGCCCAGCGGGCGGTCTGGCTGAGGCCACAGTCGGGCGCAAAGGAAAGTTGCGCGGCTGGGGCATATTTTAAACATAAACGGACGCGATTAGCCACATCGGTCGGGGTTTCGATGTAATAGCTTTTCACGTCGATGATACCCACAGCGACGTGACATTTTTCGGCAATCTGCTCGATCAGTTCGATCTCGGCAAATTCGCGGCTGGCCATTTCTACATGGATTTCGTCCAGTGTCATGTCGAGAAAGGCCGGAAACATGGAGGCATACTGGCGCGGGCCAACCGCCCGCCCTTTGAAATTGCCAAAGCAAAGATGGGTGGACAGATGGCACTTGCCCACCACGGGCGCCACGGTGCGGTTAAAAATATCTACAAAGTGTGCGGGGTCTTCTTTATAGGCATAACAGCTCATCGACGGTTCATCCACCGTGATTTCCTGGCAGCCAGCCGCCACCAAGTCTTCCAGTTCTTTGCGCACAATTGGCAGGAGCGCTTCGGTGATGGCGTAGCGGTCCGGGTATTGGGCGTTCGGCAGCATGCGACCACTCAGGGTATAGGGGCCAGGCACGCTAGCTTTGAGGGTAGGGCCGATGGGCGCCAGCTTTTTCAAACGCGCAAATTCAGCCAACACGCCTAGACCACGCGGCGCGCGCAAGTCGCCAACGATGTGATGTTTGCCACGTTGATCGTGCGCGGGTGGGCCAAAGGTGCGCGGCGATTTCGCTTCGCGTTCGATGCCTTCCAAATAGCCATAAAACGAGAGATTGAAGTCTAAACGCGTCTGTTCGCCATCGGTGATCACATCCAGACCGGCGTTGACCTGGTCATGAAGCGCTGCGATCACCGCGTCTTCCACCATCTCCTCGACCTCAGCCGTCCCAAAGGCGTCCAGATGTTGGCTGGCAAATTCCAGCCAGGAAGGAAAAGGATAGCTGCCAATGACGGTCGTGCGTAAAGGGTGTACTTGCATCGAATTCTCTCCCATAAAAAAATTTGGAGATCAAGAGGTAGAGAGATTGCTCGTTCCGCACCCCGGGAGCCCCTTGGGCGCGTGGGAACGCCGTCCTGACGCTCCGCGTCGAGCGGCGCACGTAGGCAGCAGGGGCGCGGTCGGATGTACTGATCCGCAGCGTCCAGATGGCATTACGACGGCACCCAGAGGGTTCCCGGTCGTAACGAGCAGCCCTTAACGCAACTCTGCGGCAATTTTGGAGAGATGATTGAACAAAGATCCCTCAATCTTAATGTCGAGCACGCGCGCAAGTACACCTGTCCATCCATGCAGAAAACAGCCCCAGCCGTCTTCTACGGTGAGCTTGCGCTGCTTCTGTTGCGCCAGCGCTTGCTGCAAAAATGGGCGTTCGCCGCGGTAATTGAGTTCCCAAACGACACCAAATTTAGGGAAGCGAACGTTCTCGGTCAGCGGCGAACCGGGCAAATCTTTGCCCAGGCCAGTCGCATTGATCACAACGCTACCATTGGTTAAGCTCGCCACAGTTTGATCATTCTGGGCGGGGTCGGCATTACAAATGTATTCAAAATGGATCGTGGTGCCCACTTTGTTGACCATCTCGCGCACATGATCGAGCCGGGTTTGCTCAACGTCGATCAGCGTAAAATATTTAGGCCGATCGGCGGGGTTGGGCCGGTTGATCAGGTAGAGGGTAAGCGCCGTTGCCGCGCCGCCTGCGCCCAGACAAAGCACACCGCCGCCCGTACGCTTGAAATGATTATCGCCGATCATGCTTTGCAGCGCGCGTCCATCGGCTATAGGATCGACAGCATAGCCTTCCAGGCGATTTTCGTGTTTCGCAATACAGGAAATCTCGTTGCAGAGTTCGGCATACGGATCGAGATAATCAAACTGGTCGCGCGTCGCCGCCAGCAAATCAAGTTTATGCGTCGTGATCAGCGCGCCCAAGGCCATCGGATCTTGCTTGAGCGACGCCACAATTTGCTGATAGCGCGCTGGTTCGTCGTGGATTTTGCAATCGTACCCTTCCAAGATAATTTCTGGTCGGCCCAGAGCTTCCATCCACTGTGGAAAGATTTTGACCATAGCCGACTGGCCGGTCGTTACCCCAATAAAATAAAAGGTCGGCACGGTTTTCTTCCCAATCGCCTGGTTGACTGGCGCTGTTTTCTTTTCCATTGACATTTGAATCGACATTTTGGTTTTTCCTTTTGCGGATAGATAACGATTTGGGAACCCCACCCTAACCCTCCCCGAAGCAGGGAGGGGACTGTTTAGGGGTAGACGAAGATGGTTCTTCTAACCGACCAACGGCTCCCTCCCGTTCTAGGGGAGGGCGGGGGTGGGGTTCCTAAATCGTTATCTAAATTTATCCGTACACACGTTTGACGCGCGTCCGATAATCATCATAACATTCATCAAATTGCTTTTTCGAGGCTTCGGCGCCAATGAAATAGGCGCTGGTTAGCACAATGGGTGGTTTGCCTAGCTGCGTTAACTGGTCGGCAATCAAACATTTGAGCGCGTTCGTCACGGCGGCCGCGCCGATGGTGGAGCCAGGGCCAACCGGATCGTTTAACCCTTCGATTTTAACCAGCGCGTCACCCGCCGGGGTGCAATTGTCGAGCGTTACATCAGCGACATCGAGCAGGCGCTTGCCGGAACTATGTTTGGGCGCAGAAGCCAGGCAATGGTCAAGCGAAACGACGGCGATCACCGGCAGATTGCGCGCTTTGGCTTCTAACGCGACCTCAATGATAATTTCGTTGACGCCGCTATTGGAAAATATGATAAAACTATCCGGCGCAGCAAACACAAAATTGCGCAGGATCGCCTTGCCCAGCCCTTCCACATGTTCGAGAAACATTGCCTGGCGTTGACCATTGGCGCCCACGACCTGATTGTGAAAGGTGAGCGATAATTCGACAATCGGATGAAAACCAGGAAAACTGCCGTGGCGCGGGAACATCTCTTCCACAAACATGCGCGAATGACCTGTGCCAAACAGATGCACCAAGCCATCACCGGCAATCGACTTTGTACAAATCTCGGCGGCGCGCACCAACGCGTCGATTTGGGTGGCGCGAATCCGTTCCACAATCGCTTGAGCAGCGTCCAGATAGGCGAATGCAGCGTTCATCAAATTCCTTTCTTAGCGTTCGATTGCTGTGCCTCAGTGTTCTAGGCCTGGGTGTAAGTCTCCACTATAGTGCAATTGGTTCGCGCATGTCAACTGATGGCAGGCGCGTGAAAATTACCATGCACGCTGGTATGGTGATCTTTAAAACCATTTTACGCTTGCGCAGATTTGAGCACTTCCGCGGCGGCTCGACGCTCCAGGTCATGCAATTTCTGCACGCGGCGACGAAATTCGGGCGCGGTGCTGAATTCGGCTTGTAAAAATGCCTGTAAAATTTCTTCGGCCAGCTTACTCCCAATGATCTGCGCGCCGATGCAGAGCAAATTCACATCATCATGTTCCACACACTGGTGCGCCGAATAGATATCATGCCCGACAGCAGCGCGGATGCCGGGGGTTTTGTTGCCGGCGATGGCCGCACCGACCCCTGTGCCACAGACCAGGATGCCGCGTGCCACTTCGCTGTTGCGCACCTGATCGGTGACTAAGCACGCAATATCAGGAAAATCGACCGGCTCGGTGCTGTGCGTACCGTGGTCGGTCACTTCATGACCCCATGCCCGCAATTGCTCAATGATAGGATCTTTCAAAGGAAAACCGGCGTGATCGCCACCAACGGCAAGCTTCATGGTTATCTCTCCCTTCACATTGACCTAGAACCTGGTTGCATGGCTGCCTATTTTATCCTATATTACGCCGCCTTGCCCAACTTGACAGGGACGCGCCTGTTTACAGCAACAGTAAGCTCATGGCCTTGTAGATTGGGGCCTACGTGCTTGCTTTACAACATATTCAGAACTACACCAGAATATAAAGTTTAGCGCCAGCCTAAAACTGTAATTGACAAATGTAACAATTGGAACTAGAATTGTTTACACCCTACTCCTATCGTTTTCCTTACCCTGCTGCGCATCCTGTAATCGTTTGTGCTCCCTTTTGCAAACAGAATTGCACAGGAAATATCAGTACACAGCGTTACTCAACATCATACAATGGCTCGTCCGCTGGAAGTAGGCAAGATTAGCTAGATGTTTGAGATTGTTGTATAGATTCTCACGCGCGCAGCAATGAGAAAATCGAACAATTCAGCCGCGATACTGTTGTTTAGCATATTATTCAGCATGATGAGGTCAGGTGTGTTGGTGAGACACCAATTTCCCCAGGAACGGCCGGACTATACCCGGAACTTTGCGCATCACTGGCTTAGAAACAGCCTGACATTGAGCTGTTTCTGCCTATTTTTTGTGTTCGCGATTGGTGGCTGTTCTAATCTGAATTTTACCTCTTCACCCGCAAGAAATTCAACCAAGATCTCTGCCGCCCAGTCACATAATGCAGCCCAACTAACCGCAACCGAATGGTCGATGGAAGGCCAAGGACCCCAGCGCAGTCGCGCGAGCATAGACGACATCAAACTGCCACTGGGCGTCCAAGATGAATATAGCATAGAGGGGGATGCCGAGCACGTGAGCCCGATCGCGATTGCTGGTGGTCGGCTCTTTGCCGAAAGCGACCGGAAGTTGCATGCTGTTGCCCTAGACAGCGGCCAGGAACAGTGGCAATTCAACTTTGCTGGTTCGTTTTTGTCGCCGGCCGTGGTCGATAACACAGTCTTTGTCCGCTCGGAAACGGGCGAAGATGGTTTTGTCTATGCCTTGACGGCCGATACCGGCGCCAAGCTCTGGCTCTATAAATTTGCCAAAGTCGGCAGTGGGTTCGACAACGTGGGCGGTCACGTCACGTCGCCGGTTGTGGTAGATGGCATGGTTTTGGTGGGCGCAGCCCAAGAGTTTCATGCATTGGACGCCAAAAGCGGCAAAGAACTTTGGAAATTTGCGACCCAATATCCAGTTGTCTCTTCAGCCTCGGTTGCGGATGGCCTTGTCTACTTCGCAGATTTTACCCGCCTTTATGCCGTAGACATCAAAACTGGCAAGGAACAGTGGCGCTTCGACCACGGCAAATTGGCTCTCTTCTTTGCGCCTGTGATTCTGGATAACCAGGTGGCGATTGCTGGACGCGATACGATCTATCTGCTGGATCGCACCAGCGGCAAGCAGCTCTGGTCCAAGAGTTTTGACAATGTACAGGTGATCCCGGCTGGCGCTTCGGCGCAACACCTTTATATAAAATCAACCAACCAGTTGTTCGCGCTGAATCTTCAGAACGGTAACACAGATTGGGTCTTCACCAACACGAATTTCATTTCGCTCCCTGCCATTACCCAACATCAACTTTATGTGATCACCCGCTCGGACAAGGGCAACCAGGTGCTCGCCCTACAACAGAGTGATGGCAAAGCGGTTTGGCACGCGGATCAGCCCGGTTTGGCGAATGCTGCGCCAGTCATCGCGGGTGGTCGTCTATATGTGCGACTGGCGGCTGGCAATGTGATGGTGTTTCGGTCTTCGTAGGAATTAGGGACACAGGATTACGAATTATGCATACGGAAAAAATCTACTTCTAGTTCCTACTCCCCTACTCAAACACGGAGGGAATATGCTCGGTATTCTACCACGCGAGAAGTTAGCTCGCCGCGAGGCATTATGGTTCTGGTTTTTTATTGGGCCGTGGGTCATTGGTTTTATTCTATTTCGGGGCGTGCCGATTTTGGCCTCCGCCGTACTCAGTTTCACGCAATACAATGTAGCTAGTCCGCCCCAATGGGTCGGTGTACAAAATTACACTGACTTGCTGCATGACGCGGTTTTCTATAAATCGCTCAAGGTATCTGCGCTGTACACTTTGTTTAGCGTACCGTTGGGGTTAATCTTTTCCTTATCACTGGCCATGCTACTCAACCAAAAAGTGCCGTTTGTGGGTTTCTTCCGTACGGCGTATTACATGCCGGCGTTGATTGGCGGCAGTGTAGCAGTGGCCTATCTCTTTGCGTTGATTTTCAACCCAGTCTTTGGCATCGTGAATTTTTTGATTGCGCGAGTGGTGGGCGTGCATGGGCTGATCCCGCTCGGCATCAAAGGCCCTGGCTGGTTTTTCGATCCGAATTGGGCTTTGCCGGCCTTTGTGCTCATCAGCTTATGGGGAATTGGCGGCCCGATGTTGATCTACCTGGCCGGACTCCAAGGGGTGCCCACAACACTGTATGAAGCAGCCCGCATTGATGGCGCCAACGCGTGGCAGCGCTTTCGCAACGTGACGCTACCGATGATTTCGCCAGTCATTCTCTTTAACTTTATTACGGGCATTATCGGTTCGTTTCAAATCTTCACAACGGCTTACATCATTTCAAACGGTGATGGCAGCCCAGCCTACGCCTCGATGTTTTATGTGCTCTATCTCTATCTGAACGCGTTTCGGCGCTATCGCTTTGGCTATGCTTCGGCACAAGCATGGCTGCTCTTTATGGTGATTCTTATCTTGACGATTTTCGCCTTACGTGCGTCACGTCAGGCGGTCTATTATGAAACACCGGGCGATGAGAAGGCAGCTTAATTATCAATTGTTTGCTGGTTCCTCACGTTCCAGCGTGGGAATCCTGTGAAGATACTCCGCGTCCGGTTTGCCCAGTACACGCTCGACGCGGAGCGTCTGGACTGCATGCACACGCTGGAGCGTGGAAACGAGATTTTATTAGAAAGGAGCGTTTATGGCTGAGCAAACTTTACCAGGTCGCACGCTAACAATCCCATCGATTGTCAGAAAAAAGCCAGCGTTTTTTCGCAGCGCGCGCTTCCAGGAAAACTTTATTAGTAGCGTGGCAACGCTGATCTGTCTGGCCGGATTAGTCGTTGTGCTCTTCCCGGCGTTCTGGATGTTGTCCACTTCACTCAAAGGACAGCTCGAGGCGCTCAAATCGCCACCGATCTGGATTCCGTCCAAATTTCACTGGGAAAATTATCCAGATGCGCTGGCGTTCAACCACTTTGGCCTCTTTTTTATGAATACGCTCTACTTTACGCTTATGGTTGTCGTGGCCGAAGTAGTCTCCAATTCGTTTATTGCCTTTGGCTTTGCCCGACTGCGTGCGCCGGGGCGCAATTTCCTCTTTTACGGCGTATTGGCGACCTTGATGATCCCCGGTGAAGTGACGTTAATTCCCCAATACATTCTCTTTTCTAAGATTGGCTGGACGAATTCATTCAAACCATTGATCGCGCCCGCGTGGTTTGGCAGCGCCTATCTGATCTTCTTGTTACGCCAGTTCTACATGGGCATCCCCAAAGAATATGATGAGGCCGCGCTGATTGAGGGGGCGAGTTGGTTGACGATCTGGTATCGCATTATCTTGCCCCTATCCAAACCAGCACTGGGCGTGATGGCGATTATGTCGTTTATTTTCTACTGGAATTCGTATCAAGGCCCGCTCATTTACATCAATGACAACAGCAAGTTCACCCTTTCGTTGGGGCTTTCCATGTTCAATACGCCCTTTGGTGGCACACCCTGGCACTGGTATATGGCCTATTCTCTGGCGACTTTGTTGCCCTGCATCATTCTCTTTTTTCTGGCGCAACGCTATTTCATTCAAGGAATTGTAGTCAGCGGCGTCAAAGGCTAATGATTTACGAAGAAACTTCGTCTATGAGGCAACCTCGTAAATCGTAAATCAAAAATCGTAAATCACAGTTATTTCTGGTTCCCCTCGTAGATGCGGTTTGTAACTGCACAAGCTCCCGGTGTTTCGACAAGCATCACCTACGATTTTATGTTTATAGAAAACTATTGGACATTTAACACAAAGGAAGGGAAGAAAGTATGTTTAAACAAAAGAGGTTTTGGATTTTAGCCACACTGGTGATGGCAGCGCTACTGTTGGCGGCCTGTCCAGCGGCGGGCGGTGGCGGCGCGGCCGCGCCGGCAGCGAACGCACCGGCGGCGAATAGTGGCGGACGCGAGATCGTCTGGATGGTGCGCAACAGTCCGGTCGAGAACAAGTGGGAACAGGATGTTGTGGCACCGGCATGGGCGAAGGAAAATGCGGATGTTAAATTGACCATCCTCAATCTCAAACAGGATGACATTGCCGTCAAGCGCGAGGCAATGATTGCCGCGGGTGAAAAGTTGGATGTCTGGTCCACCAACTGGGGTGGCGACGGCTTTGCCAGCGACCGCTCGCGCGGGCTGCTCACCGATTTGACACCGCTGATCGAGAAAGATAAGCTGGACACCAGTGTCTTCATCCCCGAAGTGCTCAAAATTTACCAGAGCGAAGGCAAGACCTGGGGTTTGCCCTTCCTTACCACGGGCACCTATGTCTTCTATAACATGAAGCTCTTCGATGCAGCGAAAATTCCCTATCCTACTACGGATTGGGAAGACAAGAACTGGACGTGGGACGCTTATACTGCTTTAGCCAAGAAACTGACCAAAAACTATGACGATCCGTCCACAGCAGAATACGGCGCCATTACCGGACGCATGAACATTGAAGGGCCAGCGATGATTTTCGGTCAGTTCCCGTGGCCCCAAGATGCCTATGACACTGGCTTTGCGCAAAAGATCACGCTCAACACGCCGGAAATTATTCAGGCCTATCAAAAACACCATGATATGATTTACAAAGAGAAGGTGGAACCAGACAGCGCGGCCAGCCAAGCCTTGACTCAACTAGGCGGTAGCCTTGAGAGTGGCCGCACCGCCATGGTTTTGAATGGTGGCTGGGGTTGGTGGGTTTACTCACCGGTGACCCCAGAAAAGGAAAATGGCTTCTGCTGGGGTGTAGCGCCCGTGCCGTGGGGTGCGCCAAACGCCGACAAGCGTGCTGTGATCTATACCGATCCGTGGGTCATCACGCGTGGTCTGAAAGGCCAGGAATTGGATGATTCGTGGGCATTTGTGAAGTTTCTGGTGCGCGAAGACAATGCCCGCAGTTATATGAAGGCGAGCAACACGCCACCGACACAGAAGAAGCTGCAGGAGGAGTGGTTCAATCAGTTCAAGTGTATGAAGCCGGAACAGGTGAAGCAGGTCTATCAAGGTGCCTTTGCGCATGGCTTCGAATCTAGCAACCATTTGATGGTGCGCTGGGACGAGTTGAACCAAATCTGGAACAATGCGCTGAATGCCTATTTCAACGATCCGAATGGCGATGCGGCCAAGGTTATGCCGCAATTGGAGACGGATTTGACCGCCGCCTTGCAGAAGATCGCCAAAGAAGAGAAACACGACTTCAAATAAGTTGAATCGTTGGTAGGGTGCAGTCCAGTTACGAAAGGGGCGAAGCAGATCTGCTTCGCCCCTTCTTCAGCGGTTTGCATACTCATATCTTGTTGCCTACGTCCAAATCTTCTAACTGCCTTTCCAGCCGCATGGCAAGCAAGTCCAGGTCCTCGTAGGCGCTTTCACGTGACACTGCATCCAAGATCAGTACAACCATTTCGTGCTCAATTACACTAAAGATAAGTCGCCATTTTTGTCCAATCTTTGTTCTGCACAAATCGTATTCCTCAGTATGGCGCAGGACAACAACATCGGTTGGGTAGGGATTGTCACTTAACTCATTAATTTTCTCGTCAAACCGCTTGTACAACGTCCGGTCAGCTTTAGCAACTTTACGCAGCGTCTTTTCACAATGCTCCTCCACAACGACGACATAACTCATTCAACCAATAGTCCCTCGTCGATGAGTTCCTGACGGAGTTGGGCATAGGGTTTACCGAGCGAAGGTTGTTTGCGCCAAGTCTGCAAATCTTTCTCCGCTTGTTTGATCATGCGGATTTCATCAAGCAGGGCCTTTATCATTTGATATTGATCATAATTGACGAGGACAGCTACGGGCTTGTTATAACGCTCAATCACAACCTCGGCGTTGTCAGCATAGGCCATGTCAAGCAAATCACGCCAGCGTTTGCGGGCATCGTCAGAGGCAAAGGTTTCCGTAATCATCGATTTCTGCGCTACCTTTTTGTAAGTTTCGTAAGATTATTACGAATATTCTATCCTTATTCGGATTGCCTGTCAACTATATGTACATGCTCTCGGTAGGAAGCCAACAGTGGGCAAGCGTGTTTGCTTTTCATACTTGGACTTCTTCGTTTTTGAGTCGCAGCATAGCCCTGGCTACTTTTCTAGCAATTCTACTTTAGACGCGATCGGAGACCAGATAGGTGCGCCGCATTGAGGGCGCGGTTGTCATCCATGTCACACGAGCGGTGCACCTGTCTGGTCTGAAGTTCGCAATTGCCCTAGCGGCCCACCCCAGAACGATTGACATATAACCTTTTGTGTAGTAGGCTTTGTTTTAATCGGAAAATGGAGAAAATCATGCAATGCCCAGCATCAAGCGCATTGGCCCCTACGAATTTCGCTTCTTTTTGCGTGGCGAGGCCAACGAGCCAGCGCATATCCACGTCGAACGCGAAGACCTGCGCTGTAAATTCTGGCTGGAACCGGTAGAATTGGCAGATGGCGGACGCTTCAAGCTGCATGAATTGAGGCGTATTGCGAAATCGGTCGAGGAAAACCAAAAGGAGTTTGTCAATGCTTGGCGACAGTACTTTGTCTAGTCTATACCTGAAAGCGGAGATCACCGGCGCCGAGCGCGTCGATGACGACGTGCTCATCAGCGTATCCGACGGGCGCACCTTCCTGGTGCCCCTGGCTTTCCTGGGTCACTTCAACAGCGAATACCCGTTGCCAATTGATGCCCAGCACATTATTTTACGGCATCGGCCACGCATCGAACATGTATTCGTGGACCCTGAAGCCCTACGCGTCTATCTGGTCGATGGACGCCAGCTACACGCACCATTGTCCTGGTTTCCCCGACTCGTGCTGGGCACACCAGCCGAGCGCAACCATTACATCGTGCGTGACAATGGGCAGGCCATTCATTGGCCCGAGCTGGATGAGGATATCGATCTCGAAGGCTTGTTAGTCGCTGGCCCCAGCACCGAAAGTACAGCATCGATCCAACGTTGGTTCGCAGCACACTGTCATGGTGGCGTAGGTACAAACGGCAATGGACATAAAGCGTAATCATTGATATACGATTTTTTAGTTGTAAGAGACGGTCTGAAAAGAATTCGTAGGTGCGGTTTGTAACCGCACAATCAGGGGATGACCGAGAACGTGCGGTTACAAACCGCACCTACAAAGTCCCTGATGTACCCTTTTCAGACCGTTTCTAAGTTCGACTTTGTACATTAACAAGTTAATAACAAACAGCAGAAAGCAGATGTTCGACCTGAGCAGGGTTGATTAAACGTGGCTCAGGCAAAAAAGTAGCTGTCTGAAAAAGGAATTGAAGCCAGATACGCCTGCGGACCAGGACAAGCAGGTCATGGAAGCTTGCGTGAGTTTTCGGATACCAAGCGGACCGAGGCAAGGGTAAATGCCCATCGGGGTAAAGAAAATGAACCATCAAGACGATCAACGTAAAGAGGCCAAAAAGCGCAGGCGTTGTGCGTTCAATCGCCAAATCACTCCACTGGCGCTGGGTCTCGATCCCCAGATGGGCGCGGCCTTCTTCGAAGGTCACTTCCAGTGGCCAGCGTTTGACGAAATCACTGATGATGGTGAGCGCCACTTGGTCAGGCTCGGTTGAGAAGAAAGCTCGTGTGGGACGCTTGCCCAACGGGTCACGCACCAAAACCCAGCGAATCGGGAGCGGTGTGGTGCCGGTCGAGTACCAGAGGGCAGTCCCGCTGACCCAATCAACGAGGGTCGTTGTGCCCCCATACCAAGCCACTTGACTGCGCTGCCAACCGGTGGTGGGCAGCGTCGCAACCTGTGCGAGATGGGGCAGGCGTGCCCCCACGCCTGCTGGGCGACCTGGGCCTTTGTGAACCGGGCGAACAGGCGGTTCAAAGAGGCGAGCATCAAGGCGCAACGGCGCAATCAGCGTCACTTGATGGTGGCGGCAACGCAAACCCAAGGCGATGACAGCATACGCCCCGTCACCGACCAGGTGAATGGGACGACCGGGTAAACTCCGCCGCAACCAAGCCACGATTTGGCCCGTCACTTGTGCGACTGTCTTGTGTCGTTGGCCAAGCCGCCCACTGACTTTCGGTGTCGTTAGCAACACACTCAGAAATGGCAAGGCCAGCGCATAGGGGGTCCAGGGCACGTTGATGACCACGGCCAGCACCAGCCAGCGCAGACCACTCGCACTCACATTCATTTGTCGACTTGACGCTAGACTATCGCGCCAATGGCCACGTTTGCGAATCTGCGGCCCCCACCGCCGTTCCAGCGTTTCGTCGACCGCAAGCGTGATGATCGCATCCATTGCCACAAAAGTCGCCACAATCAGGCACAACAGCCGTTGACTCACCGCTAGCCCCGACCATTTGGAGCGATTCAGCACCTGATGATACTTCGACCATCCGGCCGTCTGCGCTTTGCCCATCACGTACAATGCACTCGTGACCGTCCGCCGCCCTTTCGCCAAGATGCTCCCGACCACCAGCACCACCGCTTTTTCGTAGGTCGGCTGGCTAAAGGCTGGCGCAAAGTGGCTCAGAACTGATATAATTTCTGCTGGAAGGAACATTGGCTTCTCCTGCTCTTGATAGTCGTTTCGTCACTTCTATCTTACTTCAGGTGGCCTTTGTTCCTTCTTTTATTAGCTTGTTAAAGTTCATTAATCGTACAAAGTCGAGTTATGAGAAGGTTTAATTATGACTACCCAGTCCAAAATCTTTGTTCTGCTGCGCCCTAGCCTGTACACAGAATTATTTAGCCCACAAAGCGATCAAGCTTTACGCACACTGGGCGAGGTTGTCTTTCACGCCCAGGAAACT
>JBBREZ010000058.1:0-19945 GCA_038225095.1 Caldilineales bacterium | reverse complement strand
GGCCAATCCGATTGTGGCTGCCACCCAGGATGCGAATCCCGACATCGCTGCTGTTGGTAATCGTCGTGCTGATCACAATGTTATTTTGGCCAGGCGGGTCAAGCGCAGGCATGCCTTGGGGCGGGTTATTCAGATCAATGCCGGAGATGTTGATGCCAACCCCAGCTTGCTCGATCAGATTGTTCTCAATCCGGTTGCCGCCGGACTTGATATAAATCCCATTGGTGGTAGTCGAAATAATTGTGTTACCGCTGATAGTATTGCGGTCGGCGCGGGCATACAAATAGATGCCTTGTTGTTTATTATCTTTCAGCGTGTTATTGAGTACCTGATTGCCAGTCGAGATGCCGTCAAAAGTATCTGTGATATCAAAGGTGGCATTAATGCGGACGCCACGATTATTATCATGCGCCGTGTTATTCTGAATCGTGTTGTCGCGAGATTGGAAAACTGCGAAACCGTCATCATTGTTATAGACGGTATTATTTTCGATGAGATTATTGTTAGAGCCACGGTCCATCATGATGCCGTGCTGGGCGTTATCATATACAGTATTATGATAGATATGGTTGTTGATGCAATCGCGCGAAAAGATAATCCCGTGCTTGCCGTTGTTGTAGACAAAGTTATCGCCTACTTCAAACTTCTGCGAGCCCGTATGTGGATCGATGCCATAGTAAATGTTATCATGGACGTGATTACGTAAAATCTGCACGCCATAGGCAGCATAGCTATACATCCCGAAATAGTTATTATGGACATCGCTATCCTGGATAATGCCCGTGGAACCGGTCGTCGGATCAGCGTCATTGAGGCGTTCGCGCCAGGAAATGCCACTGGATTCACCGTCGCGCCAGCCCAGATAAGCGACTTCGCTGCTCAAGATATCCATACGCCCGCCATTGAGCGCGACCAGATAGCTGCGGCCATTGATATAATTGGTATCGATGGCATTATTTTCCCACGCCGTCACCTTGGCATGGTCAATCAACAGATAGCCACCCCGGTTGGCTGTAATGTTAATCGGAGTAACGGGCGGGCTATTTAAGCGCAACTCGGTCAGGGTGGCGTTGGTTACCTGTAACTGGGCGGTTGTACTAATTACGATGTTCGCATTGAGCAGCCAGGCACCGCCACTTTGTTGGTCAACCACCAAATTCGGCAGCCCTTGTCCTGCGAGGTTGGTTGCCAACGCAGGAATGGTAATTGAGTCAGTATGGGGCAGGCCATTGTTGCTGCCGATGTAAATCGTGTTAGTCGCGCTGTTATAGGTTACGATAGGGTCAGCCGATGGCTCGGCATGGGCCACGGGAAGGTTACGACCCGGCAACAGCAGCGAAGAACACAAAAGAGCGGCGAGCAACCAATTGATACGATGAAAACGCCTTCGGCACATAGATAAACTCCAAATCAATAAAGTAACGTAGGTGGATAATAGGTGGCGTCTGGTGTGTTCGACCCCAGGGTCGCCACACCGTCTACCACCTATTATCTCCTATAGCTCACGATAAAATCAAGCAGGCTGCGAAGTATAGGCCGGTTGGGAAATCGGTAGACTATGTGTTTTCGCGACTGGCTCAACTTCGTCCAACCAAGCAACCGGCGCTACTGCTTGAGCTAATTGCTCATTGACGGCGATGGTCGCTTTCAACATCATATGCTCTAAGCCCATATCCTCGCAAAAGGCCATAAAGCCAACCGTATCCTTGGGCAGACACGTTCCACCATAGGGGACGCCACCGCGCGTGCCATAAAGCGGATTCCACATACTTTCTGCACTACGCGCCACCGTGGCGCCGACCAGTTTGCCATCGATCCCCAACTGCTCACAGATCGCGTTGACCTCATTGAAATAACTGATCTTCACGGCATTATAGATATTGTTGACGTATTTGATCATCTCGGCTTCGGTGGGCGTGCAGTTCACCGTCAAGCTACCGAAGGGCTTATACATATTGCCCAAAATATCTGCGGTAAGCCGATCAGATGTGCCAAGCACTGTGATCCACGGCCGTTCGAAATCCTCCACATTACTGCGCTGGCGCAGGAATTCAGGATTCATTGCCAGGCCAAAACCAACACCTGCGGTTTTGCCAGATGCTTTTTCTAAGATGGGGCGAATGCGTTGCTCAGTTGTGGTAGGGGGTACAGTGCTACGCACCACTACAATCGCAAATTTTTCCGAAGTCGCTAAGCCACGGCCAACATTTAAAGCCGCATCTTCAATATAGTCAAGCTTAACGCGACCATTGACCGATGGTGTGGAAACGGTTAACATCACAATGTCATACCGGTTCCAGTCTACCTGGTCCGGTTGCATAGCAAATAAACCCTGCTCGGTTAATTGCTTGACCTTGTTCGCATCAATATCAACGTAATCGACGCTGTGACCTTTGCGGGCAAAACCTTTGCCAGTTGCCTGGCCGACAATTCCTGAGCCTACAATTAAGATGTTGAACATAGTGCCAAAAACCCCTTATCTAAAAATTTATCGTTCGTAATCGACGTTCTTACAGCTATTTCAAATGAGCTCATTTCATAAAATGCTATTTACTATAATAAGCTTTTGTTTTAACGCTTGGTGATCATTCGCTTACCAAACGCTTACAAAAAAAATAGCCTTTTTTGGAGGGAATTTTTGTTCATTTTTTACAGAAATAGGCAGGGGGAGATATACAAAATGACTAATCTTTAACAAAATTTGCCTATGTTAACATAAAATATTTATGACTCAGCGGGTAGAAGTCGTCATTATTAATACATTTTTTCTGTGACATTAGACATGATTCAATAAATTTTTAATACACGATTAACAAAAATCAGCTATTAACAATATAAACGATGTAGCTAGCATAAGCAACTGAGGAAATAAAGATAGAGAAGGAAGTACTTGTAGAGAAAACAGATAAACCTGGCACAGATGTGGACTAGGCATTCTCTAATGCTACTACGCCGGTATTAGAGAATGCCTAGTCCACGTTTGCGCTACTTTAAAGTGGTTGCTCTATTAATAGTAGATTAGCCCGAAGCGGGTAGGTTAGTGCGATATTGCGTAAAAACACAAAAAAATCTTACGCTATACCCTGCACCCATTGCAACGCTGGAAGCGTCAACAATTCACTAAGCATCATCGCAGTTGCCCCCCAAATCGTTTGGTCTTGGATATGGAAAAAAGGCACTTGCGCAACCCGGCCCCACAGTTGCCATTCTTCGCGCCGTTGATGGGTAGGGTTGAGTAAGTCTAAAAGCGGGGCTTCGATCAGTTTGTCCACTTCGCGGCCGTCAAGCTGAAAATCAGGTCGTTGCGCAGCCCACCCTACCGTAGGATGCACCAAGTTATTGCTGGCGAAAACATATAATGGACTCAGTTGGCCAAGCACAGTAACCTGAGCGGGTTGGATGCCCACTTCTTCGTACGCCTCACGCAGGGCCGTGGCATTGAGATCATTGTCGCCCACTTCGTAACCACCGCCGGGAAAACCAACTTGTCCACTATGCACACCATCGTAGGTTGGGCGCAGGATTAAGGGAATATACAACTGGTTGCGTTGGGGATAGAGCAACACTAACACACCGCTGTTACGGACATTGGCCGGTGGTATGTCAGAATAGACATCATCGCCACGGCGCGGCGATGGCGCCATGCGACACTGCGCCGCGCGTCCCGGCAGCGGATTGCTTAAATCAACGCGTAACTGGCGCAAAAACGGCTCGAATAGCTTTTCCATAACGTTCAACGTCTTATCCTACTCATCAATTATGTCCATAAATTGTAACCTATGGAACAATTGCATCTATTTAGCCATCGTAATCGTCAATTAGCAGGTGCAAACGACCACGTTAGCCAGCATTCTTCACAACACGCGACAGATCAATCCCTTCAAATATTCGCCTTCGGGGAACGTGATCGCAATCGGATGATCGCTGCCCTGCCGCAGCCATTCCAGAATCTGCACCGGCCGCTTCGCATCTACTGCGGCGCCAAAAACTACCTTCTGAAACAAATCAGCGCTGACCAGGCCGCTGCAACTAAACGTCGCCAGGATGCCACCTGGTTTGAGCAATTGCATAGCTAATAAATTGATATCCTTGTACCCGCGCAAGGCGCGTTCGAGGTTGCCTTTGCTCTGGGCAAACTTCGGCGGGTCTAGAATAATCACATCGAACGGCTGTGTCCCCGTATCACGGGCGGCGTCACGCCAATCATGCAGCACAGCAAAGACATCACCGGCAAGGCTCTCGGTCTGGCCATCGACATTAAACTTGTTCAACCGCACGTTTTCTTCGCCCAATTGCAAGGCATCAACGCTGACATCAATATTAGTGATATGGCGCGCACCGGCAGCCAGCGCGTAAATCGCAAA
Source organism: Caldilineales bacterium (assembly GCA_038225095.1). GTDB lineage: Bacteria > Chloroflexota > Anaerolineae > Caldilineales > Caldilineaceae > JAPLGZ01. The sequence goes on along the minus strand of JBBREZ010000058.1, from coordinate 15,581 downwards.
GGCCCCCGTATAACTGAACGCGTTGAGCACTGTAGCATCCTGGCAATAGGCGGCCACGCGCTGGCGATTTGCGCGCTGATCCATATAGAAACCACTTTTCTGGCCCCCCACTAGATCTACATAAAACGCCAAACCAAGCTCCTTCACGAGTAAGCGATCCGGCGGCATGGTGCCAGCCAACAGGCCCGTAGCATCGCCCAAGCCTTCTTGGCGACGAAGGGCAAGCTCGCTGCGTTCGATCACGCCCTTGCAATCGGTCAATTTGAGCAGTAAGTCGGCCAATGGTTGCTTGCGCTGCTCAATGCCAAGCGTGCCCACTTGCATCACTAAGTAATCCGCATACCGATCCACAATCAAGCCAGGTAAATAATCGCTTTCGGCATTGATCAGGCGGTAAACGGTGGTGTCAGGGGTCGCAGCCAAATGACGACGGCCGGCAATCGCTTGTTCTAATTTGCGCCGCCAAAAACTCTCATCAATTAGCTCGTTAGCGTCCCAACTAAGCAGGCGCACCTGAATCTGGCTGGCGCGATTGAGGTAGCCCTGTGCCAGCCACTTGCCATCCGCGGCACAGACCGGCACAATGGCACCGTCGGCGGCGCTAATCGGCAAGCTCTGAATCGCACCGCTAAAGATCCACGGATGGCCCTGGCGCACTGGTTTGTCGCGCTCTGGTTTTAATAGTACGGTCTGTTTTGGATGATTGCTCATGGTTATGACTACTTATCTGGTGTTGATTCGTAACAACTGGCCTCACCCCCGGAGGGTCTCCTGAACGGTAAGGCTGTTTCAGGAGAGGGGAGAACGGCGACTAGCTTTACTCCGACTCCCCCTCGCCTGAACTCTGTCCTTCGATTCAGGAGAGGGGTTGGGGGGTGAGGCAGCCTCACGTCGATTCTTTATTTAATTCCCAACCATACTCGTTAATCGTAATTCGTTCATCCGGCAGGTGCACCACATACAGCGTGGGTTCATAGCGAAAAGCCACTTCGCCAGTCGGTGTGGTCAATAGGCCGGTTACGCCGTCGGGGGCGCGTCGTGTGAAGCGCACTTTATACCCACGATAAATGATCCAATGCATCAATGGCTTGATGATCTGGGTTGCCATTTTATCGTTTGCTCCAGTGCAAACTGAGCACGCGCCTTGTCTGTAGCGTAATACACGCCGCATGCGCTAATTGCAAACCGCAGACCCAAAGCACCTCTCCGTTACTTTGATCAACGATCAGCGGCCAGCCACTGCGCAGACTGGTGGGCACCTTGCGATTGGTAAAAAAGTCGCCCAGCAATTGATGGTGACCCTGCATGCCCAGCGGCGCAAAACGGAGCCCTGGCTGTGGCGTTGTCAACATAGGTGCGTGCACTTGATCAGCGTCAAGATAAGCTTGCCAAGCTTGGTCGCGGCCGGACAAGGCACCGAGCAAAGCTTGCATTGTGACTTCTTCCATTGGCAAAGACCAGCCATCTGGCCCAGCGAGTGTCTCTGTAAGTGAAAGTGGCTTACTGCCAATCTGTTGACGCCATTCTTCGTCTAAGTATGGGTGATCAGGGAGAAAAGGCAGCGCAGTGGCCCGATGCAAACTAAGCCGAGACGGTGCAACAACGGATGGGCCGGCAACACTCCAGGCAAGCTGGCGCATCAACGGATAGGGTCCGCCCGCATGCGTATGCTCGTGCAAATCCCACAATAATCTTTCCACTGGTTCAAACTCAAAATCATGTAAATCGGTTTGCAAAACAGCCAATGCCTGGCGTATGACGCCCCGTTGACTTGCCAAATCAAGCGCCCTGAATTTCTGTAAATCCAACACAACTCGACTAGTCGTCATAACTTGCGCCAGCGCCAGTAACATTTCTCGATCCAGACGGTGCAGCCGTTCGACTTCAGCGGCCAGGATTTGGGTTGTACGTCCCAGCGTAGCGACCAGATTGGGGTTTATTTGTGCGAGCAGCGGCAAAATCTCATGGCGCATATAATTGCGCAACAAGTGCGTGTCTTGATTGCTGCTGTCCTCGCGCCAGCCTAGATGATAGGTGGCCAGATAGCCCAAAATTTCTGAGCGGCGCACGTTCAATAAGGGGCGCACGATCTGAATGACGCGCGCTTTTGCATCACCCTGCGTGGCTTGCTCGCCAACGGTTGTCCCATCAACCAGATCGCAAACGGCCCATTGATTGACCCATTTTATGCCGCCCAAACCTTGCAACCCGCTGCCGCGCACCAGGTGTAATAACAGGGTTTCCACCTGGTCGTCCGCCTGGTGACCCAAAACGATGCAGGGAACCTGGGCAGCGGGTGTGACGTTAATAGCCACCTGGGAGAGAAAGGCATAACGCGCCCGCCGCGCTGCGGCTTCCAATCCACCCGCTTGCTGGTGCAAGCTGTTGGCCGGTAGTTGTGTACTGTGAAAAGGCAATTGCAGTTCAGCGGCCAAGGCAGCGACAAAAGCAGCGTCTGCAGCAGATTCTGGACGCAAATGATGGTCGACATGCGCAACATGCAGCATAAGATGCCAATGGTCAGCCAACTGCGCTAGAGCATGCAGCAGACAAACGCTGTCAGCGCCCCCGCTGACACCAACCACCACAATGATTGGGCCATGACTGACCGGAGCGGGGAAGAGTTGATAACGTCGTTGTGCTTCACTGATTTTATCAAAAAGCCCCTGCGCAACGCTGGGCAGCGGCTGAACAGCCTGATAATGTTTGGTCACACAAAAATTATACCATAAGCAGCGCGCACAGGCCGCATAACGCGCCGATTGGGTCGAACGGCCCGTTACAGGCTTTCACGCACTGGTTGCGTACAAGAGCTTTTTTGCCAGATGATCGCTTGTGGTATAATAGGATACGATTTGTCTGCAATTCAACCTCCTTTTGCCTTTACATAGACTGGAGAAAACGAGGTTGATTTCATATAGATGCGATTTCGCGTGTTCTTTTACGATCGTGGAGACCAATTAAACGTGAATAATCCTTTTGACTGGCTACTGGGCCTCTTCTCTCTGGATATTGGGATTGATTTGGGTACGGCTAATACGCTAGTGCATGTAAAAAATCGTGGGATCGTGATCAACGAACCCTCGATTGTGGCGATTGACCGTTCCTCGCGGCGCCGCAATGCGGTGAAGGCGATTGGCAACGATGCCAAAGAGATGGTGGGACGCACGCCAGCGCATATTGTCGCCGTGCGTCCGTTGCAAGATGGTGTTATTTCCGATTTTGACGTAACTGAGCAGATGATCCATCACTTTATCGGTAAAGTGCATGGGAATCGTGCCTTTGGCGTCGCCCGCCCGCGCGTCGTCATCGGGATTCCGTCCGGCGTGACGGAAGTGGAAAAGCGCGCCGTGCGCGATGCTGCGATTAGCGCCGGCGCGCGTGAGGCAGGGCTGGTGGAAGAGCCAATGGCCGCGGCGATTGGCGCTGGTTTGCCCGTGACAGAATCAGTCGGCTCGATGATTGTAGACATTGGCGGTGGCACCACCGAGGTCGCCGTGATTTCCTTGGGCGGCATCGTCGTTTCGCGCTCGATCCGAGTGGCTGGCGACGAAATGAATGAAGATATTATGAACTATGCGCGCCAGAAGTACAGCTTGCTGATCGGTGAACGCATGGCAGAACGCACTAAGATCGAGATTGGCTCGGCCTATCCGCTAGAGCGCGAGCGGACGATGATCTTGCGCGGCCGCAACTTGATTACAGGCTTGCCCGAAGCGGTGGAAGTCAGCTCGGTGGAAATTCGCGAGGCGCTTTCTGGCTCGGTGCAAGTGATCGTGGATGCCGTCAAGGCTACGCTGGACGAAACGCCGCCTGAATTGGTGGCCGACTTGATGGAATATGGCATTGTGTTGGCCGGCGGTGGTGCGTTGCTCCAGGGTTTGGCCCAGCGTTTACAAGACGAAACGCGGATGCACGTTTACGTGGCCGACAATCCGTTAACCGCGGTCGTGATGGGCACCGGTATGATCCTGGAAAAGCCCGAATTTTACCGCGAGACCCTGACCAGCATGCAGCGCAAGAGCACGATTCGGTAAAGAGCAATTGGTAAATTCAGAGCCGATTATGCCTTTTTGCCAACGATTGATGACGATTGGCTAATGGCAACTAACTGATATGCGTAATCTTGAAAAACGGCCGCGCCGAGTAGACGATCTGGGGATCCGGATTGTGATCCTCGCGTTGGCAGCCTTATTATTGATGGCGTTGCAATTGACGGGCCAGCTGCGCCCTTTGCAAAGCGCCATTACACTTTTGACTTCTCCTGCTCAGCTTGGCGCCACCGGCATCACCGAAAACATCACCAACGTCATTGATTATTTTGCCGAACTGCGTAACCTGCGGCAGCGCAACGCCGAGTTGGAACAGATCAATGCCAGTCTGCTGGCAGAAAAACTCAGTTTGCGTGAAGTTGAACACGAAAATGAAGGATTACGTGAGTTTTTTAAATTCGCGAAGAAGCGTCCAGGGTTGGAATTGCGCGGTGCCCAGATTCTTGGGCTGGCGATTGGCGACGAAAGCACCAACTTTCTGCGCCGCATCATCGTGGACCTGGGGCAGATGCACGGCGTCAAGGTTGGTATGCCCGTGATCACCGATCAGGGGCTGGTGGGGCGGATCAGCGAAGTTAATGATTCGATTTCTAAAGTGCTCCTGCTCACCGATGCGACCAGCGCTGTGAATGCTGTTTTACAGAAAAGCCGGCTTAATGGGGTGGTCCGGGGGACGGCCAGCGGTGATTTGATGATGGATTTCATCGACCAAGGCGTGAAATTTAGTGTAGGCGAAGCGGTTTTGACCTCAGGCTTAGGTGGACGTTTCCCCAAAGGTCTCCCCATTGGTCAAGTTGTAGAAATTCGCCATCGCGATATTGATTTCTCGCAACAAGCGGTGGTGCGGCCAACCGTAGATTTTAAGCGGTTGGAATTAGTGGCGGTGGTGACGAATTTTAACCCGGTAGAGGAAGTGCCGGAGTTGTTGGTGATCAATCCGCAGACCAGCACGATTACAGCCACTACTACAATCAGTGTCACTGATCCTAAGTTCAATTCCGGTGTAATGACCAATACGAGTGTGATTACCAATGTCACGCCACTCGATTTAGCAGCGCCGTTGACAACGCCCGTGGAGAGTGCCCCGTGAACCGCGATCTGTTCTATTATCTGATGACGCCGCTTTTGCTGATTGCCAGCCTTATGCAATCGACGACGGCGACGCGCCTGCAAGTGGGTGGCGTCAAGCCGGATTTGGTGCTGCTACTCGTGATCAGTGGCACGCTGCTTTATGGTATTAAAGCGGGGATTGCCTGGGCATTTATCGGCGGTTTGGCGCTTGATATTTTCAGTGGTGGACCAATGGGTGGTTCTAGCCTTGCGTTGATGGTGGCAACGTTTGTGATTGGGCTTGGCCAACGGACACTTTCGCGGTTCAATGTCTTAGTACCATTGGGTGCTACGCTGATCGGCACTTTACTCTATGGCATCACCTACGTGATGATTTTAACCTGGGTGGAAAGTGTAGCCACATTTTTAGCCTTAGCCAACGCAGGCAGTGAACGCTATAACCTGATGTTTTGGCCTACCTTGCAATTCATTATTCTGCCCGCCCTATTCTACAATACAACACTCATGCTGTTTATCACGCCATTGTTAAATCGCGTACCAGAACGTCCCGAAGCCATGAATGTATAAATAGGGTGCCGAAATTTGATGGTTGCTGCCAGCGTACAAACGACTGCGCGCGGTCAGCACTTGATCCTTTAAAATGTAAGCTATGTACGAACAAACGTCAACACGCGACACGTCCACCATGTCTATGGTCTTATTCCGCTTGGGGCTAGTGATAGCCTTTGGTGTGATTGTGGGCAGGCTCTTTCAATTGCAAGTGATTCGTGGGCAAGACTTTCGGAACAAGTCAAGCGATAATCGTCTAAAGACGTTCGAAGTCATTGCCCCCCGCGGTGTCATCTACGACCGCAACGGCACGATTTTAGCGCGCAACAAACCTAGTTTTGAGATCGCCCTTGTGCCGGAAGATCTGCCGGTAGATAACCCAGACACGAAAAATGTCGATGAGGAAAGCGATGAAATCGCCCAGGTTCTCAGCCTGTTACACGCAGATACTGACCCCAAAATTGCCTTACGCATGGCGGAAATTATGTTCCGCACATTGGGCCGTTTTGATTATGCGAAAGCACTGACCACGGCCGGTTTCAAAGTAGATTTTATCACTGTACCGGGTGCGGAAAAAGATATTGTCTTCGAGCAGGGCATGCCAGCCGCCCCTATTTCGCTGCCCTTTACGGTGCCCGACATCTCAAAACCGTTGCCATTGCCCGCCTTGGTCCAGTTGGTGAAATTCGCCATCGACTTTAAACGTCAGGGCAGTGCCTCCGAAGCAGTGACAATTCTGGATTCTATCGAACGCATTAAGGCGCTAGAATTTTCGGAAGAAAGCTATCACATGCCGGCGATGCGCGTAAATCAAGCGCCGACCCGCCAATATGTGTACGCCAACATGTTCAGCCATGTGCTTGGTTTCATGGGACCCATTCCCGCCTCTAGTGCGGATCTGTATACCAAACGCGGGTATAATCTCAATGAAAAGGTAGGCTTGAGCGGTCTTGAGTATGCGTATCAGGATGAAATGCGTGGTCTGCCCGGCTACCGCACGGTCGAGAAAGACATTCTTGGTCGCGAAGTGCGCACGGTCGGCCAACCACAGGAGCCAATTCCTGGTTCTAACCTGATTTTGAATATTGATCTCCGGCTGCAACGGGTGATGAGTGACACCCTGCAAAGCATGATGGTCCAACAGAAAGCCAAATGGGGGGTGACGATTGCCATGAACCCCCAGAATGGTGCAATTTTGGGTTTGGTCAGTGAGCCTTCTTTCGATAATAACGTATTTGCCGAGCGCCTTAACGCAAATGAAGAATACCAGAAAATCCAAAATGACAAGCGCCGGCCATTGCTTAATTATGCGATTGGTGGCCAATATCCGCCCGGCTCCACCTTCAAACTGGTGACATCGACGGCCGCTCTGGCTGAAGGGGTGGTAGATGAAAACACCACAGTCGTGGATGCGGGACCGATTTATCTGGTCAATCAATTCTTTCCCAACGATTTCTCTCAAGCGCAAAAATTTGTCAGTTGGAACCATCGCTATGGCATCGTCCACGGCGCGGTCAATGTAGTTCAGGCGCTTTCGCTCTCTAATGACATCTTTTTCTATGAAGTCGGTGGTGGTTATCCAGTCACCAAGTTTCGCGGGCTAGGGTCATCCGGCATGGCAAAGTGGGCCCAATTGTTTGGTTTCGGTGCGCCAACCGGCATCGATCTACCCGGCGAGATTGGCGCTTTGGTGCCAACGGCGCAATGGAAACGGCAGCGCTACGCCGAAAGCTGGACAACGGGTGATAGCTATAACATGGCGATTGGTCAGGGCTACATGCTGGCAACGCCACTTCAGGTCTTACTCAGCGCGGCAACCGTCGCCAATGGCGGCACCGTCTATCAGCCGCAAATTGTTTATCAACTGACCGACGCCCAGGGCCGCGTGCAGCGTGATTTTGCGCCCAAAGTCGTGCGCCAATTGCCCCTCGCCTCTGGGTTGATGGATCTGGTGCGTAAAGGGATGTGGGACGCCGTCAATACCGATACTGGCACAGCGATTGCGAGCCGAATTGATGGGATTGAAGTAGCCGGAAAGACAGGAACGGCCGAATTTTGCGATAAAGAACATTACAATCCAAAAAAGCTAGATTGTCTAGACGACAAAGATTTCCGGCCTTCCCATGCCTGGTATGTGGCCTTTGCACCTTACCAGAATCCTGAAATTGCCGTTGTTACGTTTATTTTTGACGGTGGTGAAGGATCACTCGTCGCCATCCCAGTGACGAAAAAAATTCTAGAAACTTATTTTAAAGAAATTCATCCGCGGTGATCGGCGTCCATGTCTAAGCGCTGAAACTTTTCCACAATCGACTTCGCCAGAAAGCAGGTTTATGCATGTCGGCAACAAATGGTGGTGATAAGATCAACCGTAATGGAGATAAATCGGGGGGATTCTATGCTAACAATGGCCCAGCCGATGCCGTGCGTTCGAAAATTGCCGCCTTATTGGATGATGTAACGGTCGCTGATAGCACACCCATTGCCGCCGACACGCAAGTTGCAGCCAGTGCGCCTGTCACAACCGATAAACCCGGCGCCAACGTCAATCCGCCCAGCGCGGGAACGCTGGCGCCCCAAACCGAACCATCGACGCCAATCGGCGAGAAAATGCCGTTCGCACTGCGCGACAATGGCACGAGTAACTTTGGCGCTGCACCACCGCCACCGCTGATAACGCCACCAGCGTCTGGCATCACAGCTAGTCCTAGCCAGTGGCATGCACCGTCGCAAAATGCAACATCGTTGAATCCACCGTCAATGAATCCATTGCCCCAGCATCCACCGCCACAAAATGCGCTACCTTCCTACGGAGATAATACACGCAACCCAAAGGCAAGCCAGGCGATCAGCATCAAAGGCCGCACGGATGGGGTCGCGATTGAAATTGGCAAAGGCCATTGGCCGGAACTCCTCAGCGAGTTAACCGAACGCCTAACCGAGGCTTCTGACTTTTTTCGCGGCGGACGCGTGGCCTTAGATGTCGGCGCTCGCCCCCTCCTAGAAAACGAATTGGACCAGGTCCCTGAATTGTTACAAAAAGTGGGACTCAAGCTCGGCGTCGTGCGCACGAAATCGCAACGAACTTTTCAAGCGGCGCTCAACTTGGGGATGGCGACCCGGCTTGAACCCGGTGGGGATGCAGAAAGTGCTGATGCGCAAACGGCAGCTAGCAACCGCGAAGCCGAGCAATATTTTGTTTATCGCGGCAATTTACGTTCCGGGCAGATTCTCCAGAAACATGAACATATTTTGGTGCTTGGCGATGTAAACCCTGGCGCTGAGGTGATCAGCGCTGGCGACATTTTTGTGTGGGGTCGTTTGCGCGGTATTGCACATGCGGGCGCCGATGGCGATGTACAAGCAGTGATTATTGCCTTTGAAATGAATCCTGTTCAATTGCAGATTGTGGATATTACCGGCAGCGCCCCCGAAGAGCCTACTACTTTCACCGGTCGTCTTTTGAAGAAGCGGCGTGTGGTCAACCGCCCGAAGATTGCCTATCTCAACGGCAATCAGCTTGTGATCGAACTGTGGGATGAATCCAGACCTGGTGGCATTGCCGCCTTTCGCCGCTAAAGTATCATAGTGCCGACAGACGGACTATGGTCTGTCGTGGGTCGGTAAAATCGTAGTCACAAGACGAGTGAAAGCTAAACATGGCCGGTGTTGTCATTACAATTACTTCAGGTAAGGGTGGCGTGGGAAAAACAACCACAGTCGCCAATTTAGCATCGGCATTAGCACTGGCAGGCAAACGGGTGATCGCCGTCGACGGCGACATTGGCTTGCGCAATCTCGATTTGGTGATGGGGCTGGAAAATCGCATCATGTATGACCTGGTTGATGTGGTCGAGCAGCGCTGTGCCTTACCCCAAGCGCTGATTCGCGATCAGCGCGCCAAGTCACTTTATTTGTTGCCGGCCGCCCAAACGCGCGATAAGGCCGATGTGCGCCCCGATCAAATGCAGACCATCTGCCGCGAATTACGCCAGATGGCCGATTATGTGCTGATCGATTCACCGGCGGGCATTGAACACGGTTTTCATAACGTCGTTGCCCCCGCCGACCGCATTTTGATTGTCACCACCTCCGACGTAAGTGCCTTACGCGATGCAGATAAGGTGATCTATTTGTTGGAGCGTGATTGGAAGCGTCAACCGGGATTAATCGTCAACCGTTATAACTCAGTCTTGGCCCGCGCCGGCGAAATGCGCGGAATTGATGATATTTTGGATATCCTGTCGATTGATCTACTTGGCGTAGTGCCCGAAGACAAAGATATTGGGCTGACAACTGACCGTGGGGTGCCAGCGGTGTTTAACAAGCGCATGCACGCGGCCCAGGCCTATCGCAATATTGCGCAGCGGATTATGGGCAATAATGTACCCTTGATGGATTTCCGAAAACCTGGTTTTTTCAAGCGATTAGCCAATCGCTTCCGTCGCTAAGGGGTAAAACGCGAAGGATTTCAGAAGTAAACGATCAGTAGTTCATGAGTGTATTGCACTGGTCACGTAATCTTTCGCACTAGCCACCAGTGCCTGACCAGTGCGCTGCACTCACCCGCACCAATCTAATGTTATCGAAGTAGTGATTGATCAATGGTGAACAGCCCGTTTAGAATTTACGATTGACCAGTTGTAGTGATACTAGGAGTATGGAATAAACAATGTTCGACCGACAACTTTGGCGTTATTTTGACTGGCCGCTGTTTATTGCGGTCTTAATTTTGTCTGCCATCGGCGTTGGCATGGTCTATAGCGCCACCTATAACACGCCCGATTTGAGAGATTATTGGACGCGGCAACTCATTTTTGTGGCCATGGGGCTGGTGGCCTTGATCGCCATCGCCGTCTTTGATTATCGCCACCTGGAAATGTTCGCGCCGCCGGCCTTCGTCGTCTTTATCTTGTTACTGGCGGCTGTCGATGTCTTTGGGACGATCCAGAGCGGTTCCCAACGCTGGCTCAATGTCGGTGGCGTGCTTGTGCAGCCCACCGAGGCCGGCAAATTCCTGATCATCATCTTTATGGCCTGGTATTTAAGCTGGTATCAAGAGTATCTGCATCGTTTATCGTACCTGGCGGTGGCGCTGATCTTGTTGGGTATACCACTTTATTTGATCTATAAGCAACCCAATTTTGGGATGGCGTTGACCTTTGCCTTCATTGGCAGCACCCTGATCTTGGTGGCGGGCATCCGTTTCTGGCAAATTGGGTTGCTGGCTGCTGGTGGCGTGCCAGCCGCTTTTTACTTGCGTGGAAAGTTGGAAGGCTACATGCTTGAACGCTTCCAAATGTTTTTAAAACCTGGTGACTATAAAGCGGCCAACTGGAACGTCGATCAAGCCTTAACCGCAGTGGGTTCCGGGGGTTGGTTTGGCAACGGCTGGGGCCAGGGCAGTCAGAATCAATTGCATTTTTTGCGGGTGCGCCAATCGGACTTCATCTTCAGTGTGATCTCAGAAGAGTTAGGCTTGGTCGGAGCCGTCATTATCCTCGTCCTTCTTTTCTTTATCATGTGGCGGCTACTACGGATCGCCGATTTGGCCCGCGACCAATTTGGGCGCTTGATGGCCGTTGGCGTCGCCGCCATTATCTTCTTCCAAACGATTGTCAATGTGGGCATGAATCTGAGCATGATGCCAGTGACGGGTTTGACCCTGCCCTTTGTGAGTTATGGTGGTAGTAGCTTAGTCTCGATGATGTTTGCGATTGGTCTGGCGCAAAGTGTGATCATGCGCCATCGGAAGATCGAGTTCCAGTGACGCAGTTTATGGCTGAGATCAGCCATTCGCTTAGTAGGTCGTAGGTCACATATGGTACGTGACAACAGTGGTGATATCTCCGGTATGAACGGTCAATGTTCGTTCGTCACCCAGTAGGCAATACAAAAGGCTAGCCTTTTGTATTGCCTACTTCGATTGAAACGCCGGTGCTTGTCTAGCGCTTCACGAGTGGCAAGAAGATTTTCTGCGCACTACTGCCAATGTTTGCAATCGTAAAATTCTGCGACACCGGTGTCGCCGGGTTAAAGACGCCATTGCCATCTTGGGTCGCCACAATCGTGCAGATGCCTGTGGTCACCAATGTCACCGTGCTGCCATTAACGGTGCAGATGCTCGGGGTGCTGCTGCTAAATATCACCGGCAAGTTCGATGACGCCGTCGCGCTCAAATTGAACGGCGCATCGCCCAGCACTTTGTCGGCGAGGGCAGAGAAGGTAATCGTCTGGCTTTGCTTGCCTGGACTGGTGACGGCAAAAGATTGCGGCACAGACGGGGCCGGATTGAACGCGCCGTTGCCACCTTGCGCGGCCAGGATCGTGCAGGTGCCCGTAGCCAGCAGCGTGACGGTGTTGCCACTAACCGTACAAACGACGGGCGTGCTACTGTTAAACGTGACTGGCAAGTTCGATGAAGCTGTGACGTTTACCATAAACGCGGCATCAGTGACGAGCTTATTCGGCAACAGAGCAAAGGTGATCGTCTGATTCTGCAAATTGAGTGGCGCAAATTCATAAGCGCCAATGTCTGGTTTGGCCCCTAGCGGGCGCATGACGCCGTCCAGATCAAACAAGGGCGGAAGATTGCTGCCTTTGTCCACGGCGGCGGAACTGGCGGTTAGATGATAATCACCCGCGCCGGCATTGATATACCCGGCGCCGCCACGCAACGGAGTATCGGCGGTCGTGACCGTGCCGCTGACGATGGTCGTCACATTGTTGTCCAGCAGCGCATTGGTCAATTTCAGGCTAGGCGCTTGCGTCGTGTTTTTGCCAGCAAAAGCAACTGCGTTGCCGCTGACCAGTGTATTGACCAGCGTCAAGTTGTTTTGCGCGCCTTCGATACGCACGGCTTCTTGGGCTACGCCAGGAGCGAGATTGTTATCGGCTATAGTGACAAAGTTGAGCTTGACCGTGTTGCTGTAGGTGTTGCCGCTCAGCCGTAAAGCGCCGCCTTCGCCGGCATCGTTGCGCACGATCAACACATTTTCGGCCACCAATATTCCCTCATTAAAATCAATGCCGCCGCCCTTGCTGGGGCCACCCAAAAAGGTCGAAATCTTGGCCGCATGATTGCCGACAACCTTCACCTGGCGCAAGGTTGCGATGCCCCCCTGCAAGCTCATGACAATGCCGCCGCCAACTGAACTGAAGTCATTGCCCGCCGTGTTGTTCAGCACGGTGACGTTCGTCATATCGACATTCAGATGGGAGGTGCCTTGGGCGGCAATGAACAGACCGCCACCGGCCGCACCCAGCCCACCCGCCCCGTTATCGCCTTTGACGGCCATGTTATTGACCACAATGACATTGGATAAGACGAGTTGATCGGGAATCTGGAACGTATTGCCGATATTGGCGGCCAGACCACCGCCATTGCCGTTGCTGGTCAACGCCGCAACGTTGTTCTCCAACTTGGTGTTGACGATGCTAGCCTTGTCAAAGGTGTTCAGGGCGTTGATCAAGATGCCGCCACCAAAGCGCGCCGAGACAGTGGCATTTTCGGCATTGCCGTTGCGCACCATGAAGCCATCAAAATAAGCTTCGGCCTGAATCAAGACCGGCCGGTGATTGTTTTGGCCGTCGATGATGGTCTGATTCGTCGTCCAATTAGGCGTGCTCCAGTTAGTCAGAGTAAAACCGCCGGTCAGCGTAATCGCCTTGTTGACCTCTACGGCTTCCGTATAGATGCCCGCCGCCACCCGGATCACATTATTGGCATCGGCCTTGCCGATCGCATAGTTGATGGTTTTGCAAGGTTGGGTGAAATCGGTGCAGTCGCTGGCATCGTCGCCAGTGGTGGCGACGTAGCGCGTGAAGAATAGCGTTTTACCGAAGATCGGCACGGGTCGGCCGACGCCAAGTTGCGTGCGGGCATTTTCCACCACCTGTGCCCAGTCGGTAGAGCCAAGCACCGCATCGTTGACCTGGCCGCCCGCATTGTTTTTCAAGAAGTCGAGATATTCGTCAGACGCGGTCTGATAGTACAAAGTAACACTGATCTGGGTGGCACCGGGCGCGAGCGGATAAGTCGTTGTGTCCCAATACTGAGCATCAGGATAACTGTACGCCACCGGTCCAGCATCACGAGCGGCGAAGGCTGCATTCGTGAAACCGCGCGGCGGAATCCGATTGTCTTTGAAAATCTTGTTGTTTAAGATGAAGTGGAAACTTTCGCCCGCGGGCAGGCCAACCGTCTGCGCATGCGCATCGGAGATGCCCTGTTTGATCTCGTAAATTTTGAGGTTTGGATCATTGATCAGCGGGCCTTGGTTACCCTTCCAAGCGCCGGAGGTAAAGATCGGCGTTGCGCCATTGAACTGGGTCACTTTGAGCCACATACGCCGTCCTTCGGCATACCCTGTAGGCAACTTGTGACCAGTGTTATTGGTCACTTTCACTTCCGCTTGACCGTTCACCAAGCTGATATCCACTTGGGCCGCGCGCTTGAGCAGATCATCACCCAACGCTTTGTTGGCGGTGGTCTGCGTCTGGTCAAAATGGGTGTCAGCGGCGACGGTGCCCCAAACATTCGTAATCGCATCCTGCCAGACCGAATTGCCCCCTGCCCACTGGTGTTTGCCCACGGTGCGAACCGGGCTACCATTGGCTAAGGCGGAAGCGACCATTGGCATGTGACAATCTTGGCAGACCGTAATCGGCCCACTCTCTGTGCCATCTTTGCGCTTAAGGCCTGGGAAGAGCGTGCTGAGCCCGGTGACACCACTCACGGTGGCAAAGCTGCTATTTTTCCATTCGCTGTACGTGCGCTCGACGGGAAACAACCGGGCGCCTGCGCTGGCGGGTGTGTTGAGGGTATTTAATTTAAATTCCCCCGCCACGTTGTCAAAGGTCAAGATCGGGTTGTCAATGTCATGACAAGTCGCGCACATTTCAGACGAGCGCAAATAGCCAGATAGCGCTGCGCCATGGGGTGCAGCCACCGTGAAAGGCCCTCGGCGCACATCGTTGCGGTCGACAATATAGGCCGCACTCCCGGTGATAAACGGACCGGTGAGCGCGGTCCGTTCGGCGGCATCGCCGGTGGCTTCGCCCGCGGTGGCCGTGGGCGGCACCAGTCGATGACAGGTGCTGCACGAGACACCCTGCAAATCTTCGGCATTGATCGCGCTGCCATCGCTGGGCGTGGCGCGCCCGTTCAACCAGGCATTCGGGGAGTGACAGCGGATACACAATTCGCCGCCAACTTTGGCATCTTTATTCGCCACTTGCAACGCCGCGCGAAAGAGCGGATCACGTGCGGCGTTGGCCATCATTGAGCCAGCGTAGTTGTCGACGATATGGCCCACATGGCAGCCTTTGCACTGATTCGACTCGGCCAGCGGCGTAGTCAAGCCATTGGGTTGCGTGCCGGGCAGATGAAAATCTTGCAATGTCGTGTTGATAGGGATAGAGTGACCGGTATCCGGCGTCTGCTGAAAGGCGGCGAAGACCCATTGCACGCGCGTGAGCATGTTGTGGCGATGCGGATCAGTGGCATTGGCTTTGGATAGGCTCGGTGGCGCGGCGGAGAATACTGGCGATGGGATGAGGAAGAAGCTCAAACTACTAATGAGCAACAAGCAGGCAATCAGCGTCAACCAGGAAGGGCGGAAATTGCCCAAGCGGGGCTTGGAATGACCAGGCATAAGCATCCTTTTAGCATGAATCAATTGCGCGTGGAATCGGTAGTGAGGCGATGATCTATTCTAAGATCATAACACGTGCGGACGCGTTTGTCTACGGTCAAATGGCGTATTTTTGGGGAATTAAATTGGGCGCTCACCTTATAGATAAACAAATAAAAGTCATACGAAATCGTAGGGGCGGGGGGTGCGTGGGCCGGGGGTGAGGGCACGCCGACCCAACACCCCCCCCCCCGCCAACATGGAATTTAAATTG
>JBBREZ010000057.1:0-20247 GCA_038225095.1 Caldilineales bacterium | reverse complement strand
CATTGCCTCTGCCTCCAACAGCCTAACTTACCTTACGCACGCGTGCCAGGATTGAAATCCTGGCCTGAACTAGAAAGTGCGTTGAAATGCACTGCATCTCAACACGTTTCAACGTGTTTTGCATATCAGAGAAAATTAGGGTGAATGAATTCACCCTAATTTTCGTCTCATCCACTCTACATATTTTCTACACAAATTTAGCTTATATTCATTGAAGTAATGACTAGTCACCCTAAGTCTGGCGGTTTAGGGAGAGGATTTTACCTCGTTTTACGCTGGTGAACTCTTCTGATCAACCGTCGAGCCGGGTGATCGGCCAAGCAAACGTCAAAGAAGCTATATACGAAGAAAGTATGTACCATGTTTCGGAAACCATTATTTTGGGCTATTCTACTAATCCTTTTGATCGGCGGCGGCGCGGCTGCTGGTTACTATTACTATACCGGTGGGTTTAATCGCTCAGACACGCAAACTACGCAACAAAACCAAGTGACCACGGCACCAGTTGCTACCGGTGATTTGGTGATCCGGGTGGACGGTGTGGGAAATTTGTTAGCCAGCCAAGAACTTAAACTTGGCTTTGGGACAAGCGGGGTAGTGAGGTCAGTTAGTGTACAACCGGGCAATCAGGTAAAGGTGGGCACGCTGCTGGCCACCTTAGACGATACGACGGCTCGCTATAATGTTGTGCAAGCGGGGGTTGCCCTGCGCCAGGCGCAACTGCAACTGGCTAAGTTGACCCACCCCACGGCCGCCAGCATTGCCGACGCCAAGGCCACATTGGCCTCGGCGCAAGCCGATGTAACCAAACTGACGCAGCCGCCTGCCAGTCAAGTGGCGGCAGCCCAAAACGATTTGCTCAGTGCAAAGCAGGCGTACAGCACCCTCGTCGGCGCTGTCGATCCGAACAAGCAAACCTCGCTTCAGGCCGATCTAAAGTCAGCCGAAGTGGCGCTGGCCAAGGCCCAATCTGCGTATAACAAGATCGCTTGGCGCAATGATTCTGGGGTGACGACGGAATCTGCCGATCTCCAGAACGCTACGATTGCCTATGAAAAGTCAAAGGCGGATTACAATTTGAATGCCGAAGGCCCGGCTGCCGATTCGATCTCCGCCGCACGGGCAAAAATTAGCACGGCGCAGGATGCCCTCAGGCAACTCATGCACCCAGATGCCAACACGGTCGCCGCCGCCAACGCCAAATTGGCCTCGGCCCAGGCCACCTTAGATAGCACACTGAAAGGTGGTGATCCCCAAGACGTTGAACTTTCTCAGTTAGCTGTGCAGCAAGCGCAAGATAGTCTGCGCTCCAAAATGCTCGATTTGGCTAACACTGTCATCACTTCGCCGATCACGGGCACCGTCACCACCGTAGACGTTACGATTGGTCAGCAGGCTAGCAATGGGTCGGCGATTACGGTTGATCAAACGCCGGAGGTGCGCTTCTGGGTCGATGAAACGGATGCGGGCAAGGTGGCGGTTGGCAACACGGTGAACGTCACTTTTGGTGCCTACGATAACCTTACCTTTACTGGCAAAATTGTGCGCATCGACCCCGCACTCGTAACAGTCAACGGCTCGAACACCGTTCAGGTGTGGGCGACTGTCGATACAACGCAACATCCTGTCAATTTACTCTATAATATGAGTGCTGATGTCGAAGTGATTTCCGGTGAAGCACGCAATGCGTTGTTGGTGCCAGTCCAGGCTCTCCGCCAGTTAGCGCCCGGTCAGTTTGCCGTTTTTGTAAAACCAGCCACTGGTGATTTGGAAATGCGCCCGGTTAAGGTAGGGCTGCGCGATGCGATCAATGCGCAAATTCTAGACGGCGTTAAAGCCGGTGAGCAAGTCAGTATTGCTTCTGCCCGCACCGGGGCAACGCAAACCGGCGCGACGCAAACGGGTGGCGCCGGTAATGCTGGTGCACGGCAAGGTGGTGGTAATCAGCAAGGCGGCGCCAGTGCCGGCGCAGGGAGATAAGCCATGAGCGAATATGTAATCGAGCTGCTGCGTGTGACGAAAGTGTATGGCGAAGGTGATACGTCCGTGCAGGCCTTGAATGAAATCAATTTGCAGGTGGCGCGCGGCGAGTTTGTGGCGATCATGGGGCCGTCTGGTTCGGGCAAATCGACGCTGATGAACATTTTGGGTTGTTTGGACCGGCTGACCAGCGGTTTGTATATTTTAGATGGCGAAGATGTCAGCCGTCTCGACAAAGTGCAATTAGCGGGCGTCCGCAACCGCAAGATCGGGTTTGTCTTTCAGTCGTTCAATTTGCTGCCGCGCTTGAGCGCACTCAAAAATGTGCTGTTGCCCATGAAGTACAACGGCTATCAATATTTGCCAGAAGCCGAGCGGCGGGCGCGCGCTACCCAGATCCTTGAATCGGTCGGCTTGGGCAATCGCCTGCATCACTCGCCGAACAAATTGTCGGGCGGGCAGCAACAACGTGTGGCGATTGCGCGGGCGCTGATCAATAATCCGTCGATTATGATGGCTGATGAGCCCACTGGCAATCTAGACAGCCGTTCTAGTGAAGAAATTATGAATATTTTGCACGATCTTCATCGCCGGGGAGCCACGATTGTGATGGTGACGCACGAACCGGAACGCGCGGCGCATGCGGAACGCGTGATCAGCATGCGCGATGGCGAGATCGTCAATGAACAGCGGAAAGCCAAATCCCCACCACAAGGAGTGTTGCAACATGCTGAGTGAAGCGCTTCAACAACCGGGTGTTCGTTCCCAAAAACGGTCGGAAACCAAGCTCAAAGAGACGCAAGGTATGAGCCTGCTCAACACGGTCGCCGAGGCGTGGGAAGGGTTGGTGCTCAACAAGCTACGCTCCTTTCTGACCACGCTGGGCATTATCATCGGCGTGGCGGCCGTGATCATCATGCTGGCGGTGAGTTCGGGGGCCGAAGCGGCCATCGCCGACCAGATCAATACGTTGGGCGCCAATTTAATTATGATTACACCGTTTCGGGCCTTTGGCGGCGTACGCGGGCCCGGTGGCGGTGGCGGCGGACCGGGGCAATTTGCGGGCGGCGCGCCTACGCAATCTTTGACCTATGAAGATGCACTTGCCCTGAGCACCGCTAATTTAAGCGGCATCACCGGCGTGAGCGTTGAGCAGACCACCAACCAACCAGTGGCGGGCGGGCCGAGTAACACCAGCGAGACCGGCGTTTCCGTTGTCGGTGTGACGCCCGATTATCTGACGGTGCGCGACTATGCCGTTGGTCAGGGGCGCTTCTTGACGGATGAGGAAAATGCGACGGCGCAGCGGGTAGTTGTGCTCGGCTCTGGGATTGCCAACGATCTTTTCCCTGGTGCAGACCCGGTGGGCCAGGATGTCAAAATCGGTTCAATTCACTTCACCGTGATCGGTGTCATGACGCAACAAGGCACGGTGAACGGTCAAGACAATGACGGGCGGGTCTATGTGCCAGCGATGGTCGTATTCAAGAAGTTTTCGCAAAATCGCGTTGGCGGCCACCCCGTGCGCATCATCTATGCCAAGGCGGCTAATCCGGCGTTGATGACGACTGTATCAGCTGAGATCACCGCTTTCTTGGCGCAGCGCCACAAGGTAGACCCGAGTGCAGCCGATTTTGGCGTGCGTACGCAGCAAGACATCATCAACGCGCGGGCCTCGACAACGGCGACCTTTCGCAGCCTGCTGGCCTGGGTGGCCGCGGTTTCGCTTGTAGTCGGCGGCATCGGCATCATGAACATTATGCTCGTGAATGTGACTGAGCGCACACGCGAGATCGGGTTGCGCCAGGCGCTGGGCGCGCGCCCGCTGGACGTGCAACGCCAATTTTTGTTCGAGGCCGTGATGCTAAGTTTGGCGGGCAGCCTGGCGGGCGTGCTTTTGGGCGTTGTCGGGAGTTATGCCTTTGCGGCATTGGGTGGCATGCGCACGCAAATTGTGCCGATGTCGTTGCCGCTCGCCTTTGCAGCGGCGGCGATTGTTGGCATCTTCTTTGGCTATTACCCAGCGACGCAAGCCGCAAAGCTCGACCCGATTGATGCGCTGCGCCGGGAGTGAAACGTTAAATTATCAGGACTTGCGCGTGCAGCGCACGGGTCCACGCTCTTTAAACTACAACCAGCGACTGACCCGTGCGCTGCACGCGCCGCCACGAGCATTCTATTGACTATATTCAGTAACGGAGTCGAAATATGAAAAAATTGATGATTAGCCTGCTTTTATTAATTGCCTCTATCCTAACCGCCTGTGGTGGCAGCAGTGCGGCTGCCGATGCGGCTGCGCCGGCTACCGGCACGGGTACGCCAAGTGGACAGGGCTTCCAGCAAGTGACCAGCGCCTACCTCAATCGCAACTATGACAACGAGCTGTCCGTTACGATGCAGGCGGCGCTGGGGACGATGAAGTTGGAAGGGACAAGCAATGCGGTCACAGCCGATCAGGCGGCGAAACTATTGCCACTCTGGCAGGCGACACAGAGTGACGCTATTCAAAATCCTACCGAGATCAACGCGGTCTACAAACAAATCGAAAATACGATGACGCCGGCGCAGATGCAGGCGATTGCGGTGCTGAAACTGACGCGTACCGAACTGCAGAGTTGGGCACAAAGTCAGGGCATCCAAATGCCGACATTCGGGCAAGGCCAAGGTCAACAAGGGCTTTCGGCTGATGCCATCGCCACCCGCCGTGCGCAATTTGCGAACCAATCCCCCGAAGCGCAGGCCACACGCCGGGCCCAATTTGTGACTCAGGGTGGACAAGGTGGTCAACGACGCCAAAATATAATGAAATTCTTGACAGACCCGTTGATCAAGTTATTGACGACACGCGCGGCCAAATAAACAATCCAGAAGCAGGGTAGGAGCGACGCTTGTTTCTGTTGCTACTTTGCTATCGCTTTTATTTAATTTCTCGATCAGAAGTTAGCTATACAAAGGAGATCACAATGTTTACTAAGTTGTATCGAGGTATATCGGCCGTTAGCCTGGTTAGTTTGCTAACCGCCCTGTTGGCCGTCGCGCCCGTGGCGGCTGCCGCCACGACAACCGGCACCACCACAAGTACACCGCAAGCCGCAATGCCTATGCCAGGCATTGATCGCAACACGGCAGGCGGGCCCCTAGCCGGCCCGATCACGTTGGCGCCAAAGGCAGTGCAATGGTACAAATTTACCTATCATTATGACATCAACGACAAAGACCATGATCCGACAAACGTCGTCGTTGAGCTCAAGATGAATGTGCCTGGCTGTGTGGCTTTCGAAGTTCAGACGCGCAATCGGTTAGACTTCCCGTTTGACAAGGATGGCAAATATATTGGGCCGATTGGTAATGGAACACCTGAGGTAGCGCACAACCCGAACGATGATAATGCCAATGATGACGGCAACATCGTCTTTCCATCCCGGCTGCTCTGGGTGGGCAGCCAGCGAGCGTCCGAACATTTCTATGTAATTGTCAAAAACAAGACCACGGATAGCACCTGCAACTATACGCTTTCGATCAGTGGGCCAGACGTTTCATTTTAGTCAACGTAGCCTTCCGGGAAGTGACCAGAACCGGTTAGGATAACGAGTGATCGCGTGGTCACTTCCCGGAAGGCGGTCTACTTTCGCCAAAGCTATAGAGAAGATACAAATAAGCCCAAGGAGCCTGCCTCCTTGGGCTTATCTTTTTATAACTGGGAAAGATTAGCCACTTTGGGATTGTCTTATTCATACGCGCCGCTCGCGCCTGCGCACTCAACGCGTAGAGCGGAAAATTTTTTGCGTATCACCAACAGCCATTACAACGCTCGTCAATTACTTACCACGCAAATAAAGGAGAAGTGTATGAAAAAGTCTCTTGCTCTGACTATAGTGGTGCTTGCCACCCTCATTTTTAATGCATGCGCGCCCCCCCAGACGAATGCGCCGGCGCCCGCTGCGCCCGCTGCTACCGGCCCGCAAACCGCCAGCGCAGGCGGCGACTTTACCAAACCAAACCCGACTTTGAGTGACATCCGTGTCCGCCGTGCGATTGCCGATTGCACGGATCGCGACGCTTTGATCGGCGCCGTTTCCCCCTATGTGACGGCTGATCTCAAGCCCCAACTACACATGGATAGTTTCTTGCCTAAGTCGCACTGGGCGTACAAAGGCCCGTACATGGATTATCCGCACGATCCGAAAAAGGGCATACAACTGTTGGAAGAAGCCGGTTGGAAGCTGCCGGAAGGCGCGCAACCGGGTGACGGCAGCTTTCGCCAGAATGCCAACGGCGACACGCTTACGCTCAAGCTAACCACCACGAATGCCCAATTCCGCCAGACGTGGGCGGCGGTCGTTGAGCAGAATTTGGCCGAATGCGGCATTCTCTTAATCCGCCAACACGTACCCGGCTCCTGGTTTTTTGGCAATACCACGGGGCTCCAACATCGCGACTTTGAATTAGGCGGTTTTGGCTGGATCGGCACTGCTGATCCAGGGGGGCAGACACTTTACGCTTGTAATCAGATCCCACAACCAAGCAACAACTGGCAAGGCCAAAATTATATGGGCTGGTGTAACCAAGCAGCCAGCGATGCGATTATCTTGGCGAACAATACCTTAAAACGCGCCGATCGGATTGTCGCTTATGACACAGTGCAGAAGCAATTTGCCGAGGATATGATCTCGCTGCCACTCTTCCAACGCGCCGAAGCTGAAGCGTGGAGCAAGCGCCTGGAAGAGCTTAAGGTTGACCCAACCGAGTATGGCACGGCCAGCGCTGCGCAGTGGAAGCTAACCGGTAATGCCGATACGGTGGTAATGGGGATGTCGCAAGAGCCGGCTTCGATGTTCAGCTTGGTGGAAAGTGCTGGGGTAGAAGCGCAGATTGCCCAAATGGCGATTGGTATGTTCTATTCGCAGTATAACTACGATTTCCAACCAGTCTTGCAGGATGGTTTGCCCACCGTCGAAAACGGCCAGGCCACCAACAATATGTTGGATGTCAAGGTGGGCGAGCAAATTTACAGTGCTGATGGTGAACTGGTGAAGCTAGCCAAAGGCGTTAAGATTATCGCCGATGGCAAGATTGCCGTGTATGATGGCACAAGCGCACTTAAGTTGCCGCAACTCAAAGTCACTTACAAGTTGAAGCCGTATACGTGGAGTGACGGTACGCCTGGCTCGATTGCAGACGTTAAATTGTCTGACAAGATCAGTTGTGACCGCAAATCGGGCGCGGTGAGTTTCATTACTTGCGATCAGATCGCCAAGATTGATTATACCGACCATTTAGAATGGACGGTTACCTATGTGCCCGGTGCCCAGCCGCCAACCTACTTTATCGTTCCGCAGGGCAATGCGCAGATCTACCCCAGCCATCAAAAATTAAGCGATGGCCGCCTGCTCAAAGACGTACCCGCCGAACAATGGGCTACCTTGCCCGAGATTGCTGAAAAACCATTGAGTTTTGGCCCCTTTATGATCACCGAGTGGGTCAAAGGCCAGAGCATGACCTTAGAGGCCAACCCGCATTACGCGGGCGGCGCCGGCGTCAAGAAGATCGTTGTCCAGTTTATTCCCGACACCAACCAGGCCGTCGCCCAGCTTTTGAGTGGTGACGTAGACTATCTGGAAAAGACAACGCTGGGCGCAGGTTCGGAAGTGCAAACCGTGATGGATGCTGCCAAGGCAGGCAAAGTGAATGCAAAAGTGATCCCCAGCCCCAGTTGGGAACACATTGACATGAATTTGTTCACGCGGTAACAGAGGGATGTAACAAATTCTCGCCGCTACATTCGTGGCCGTTACGAATTGTCCTGGGTGATGCAAACTAAATAACTCAAGTTATGCACAGTGACGTAGGATGGGTCAGCCGCTCCACCTGAACTTTTAACCTATGATTGCCCTACGGCTGACCCATCCTACACGGATCCAGCGTAGGGTTGAGCGAATAAGCTTTGTACGGGCACGCCACCGGCGTGCCCGTAGCCATTTTTGTGGGTTTGACAAACCCTCCACAGATCAGTACCATAGCGTAGCGCAACGGATTGCTCCCGCTTTTTACACGCGCTCCCTACGTTTATCTTATTTCAACCAAGCAATAATCGGAGGTCACGTTATGGGTGCACCGCGCATCGCCATCGGCTCGGTCTTTACCGAATGCAATCAACTGGGCGGCATGCCAATCGACATTACTTGGTTTGAACGCTACGAGTTGCATTATGGTGATGCGATTTTGGCGCTGAAGAATGGCGTCGTTGGTGGCATGCTCCAAGTGTTGCATGCGCGTCAGGCCGAGCCGATTGGCTTACTCTATGCCAGCACCTGCCCTGGCGGCTATCTGACGCGTGACTGTTACGCCCAACTCAAAACTGACCTGCTGGCGCGCCTGCACGCTGCTTTGCCGGTCGATGGTGTGCTGCTGCCTTTGCACGGGGCGGCCGCCGCCGAAGATGTGGGCGATCTGGAAGGTGATCTGATCAAGGCGGTGCGTGAGCTTGTGGGCGCGAACGTGCCAATCGTGGCAACGCTCGATTTGCACGCCCATGTTACCCAGGACATGATCCATTTTGCCGACGCCCTGGTGGCCTGGGAGACCTATCCGCACCGCGATGCCTTCACGACTGGTGCACGCGGGGCAAAATTATTGCTTGATACACTGGAAGGTCGTTGCCGACCTACGATGGTGATGGCTAAAGTCCCCGTACTCACAGGCGGGATTCACGGTTCCACCGAAGGCGATGATCCCTTTGCCCACCTAATGCGCCAGACCAAAGCCGTAGAAAGCCACCACAAAGTCTTGTCCACCAGTCTCTTTCTGGTCCATCCCTATTTAGATCAACCGGCAATGGGCAGCGGCGCGCTGGTCATCACCGACAATGATTATAACGGAGCCGAAGCGCTTGCCTGTGAACTGGCGGAAGCATATTGGGCGCGACGTTTTGAACTGGAACCAGCACTTTACACCCCGGCGGCAGCGATTGCGCAAGGTTTGCAAATTTTAGGCGGGCCGGTGATTCTAGTCGAAACTTCTGATTGTGCTGGTGGCGGCGCGGCGGGTGACAGCGTGGCAACCCTGAAAGCGCTGCTGGCCGCCAACATGACGGAAACAGCCTTGGTGCTGGTGGTTGATCCAACCGTGGCGGCGCAATGTCAGGCGGCTGGCCTGGGCGCGCGGGTGACGGTCACGCTCGGTCATCAACTTGATCCACGTTGGGGCGAACCGATCACGGTCACTGGACAAGTGACGTATTTGAGCGACGGTCGCTTTCGCTATGTTGGCGGCATTTGGGACAAGCTTGAAGGCAACATGGGACCTTCCGCCGTACTCACCATCGGCACGATCCAGGTGGTGGTGACAACCTATTCCACCTATGATTGGATGGATGAACAGTTCCGTGCCATGCAAATGGATCCGTCTGGCGCTAAGTTTATCGTCGCCAAAAACCCCATGAACTATCGCCAAGCGTATGGTACAATAGCCAAGGCGATTTTTGTGCTCGACACGCCTGGCCCCACACCACCGACCATCCGGCATGTACAATACAAGCAGTTAAAACGGCCCTACTTCCCACTGGATCAGGAGATTTCTGGGTTAACACCTACCATTCTGAAAAAGCAAATTTGATGCTAATTTTCAGGTTTACAAACAACACAAACAAGGAGACATGAACATGGCAAGTCAACGAGCGCAGGCATTGGCAGAGCAGTTCACGAATGTAAACGAGGCCTTAATCAATTACGTTGAAGGCTGTTCGGAAGAAGATTTGAACAAAGTCACCAGTGGTGAGCAGTGGGGCGTGCGCGTTGCGGCGCATCATATTGCTGGCAGTCATCAACCAGTAGCCGGTCTGGTGCAGCTGATCGCCACTGGTCAACCGCTTCCGGCACTGAGCATGGAGATGTTCAATCATGGTAATGCTCAGCATGCCGCAGAGTATGCCCATTGCACCAAGGCTGAAATTGTTGACTTGTTGCGCAATGGCGGTGCAGCCGCCACACAAATTGTCGCTGGACTGAGCGACGAACAACTTGACCGCACCGGCGAACTCGCGTTGTTCAATACTAAGACATCTGCGCAACAAGCGATCGAGAATGTTTTGATTGGGCATGCCGGCCATCACTTTGATAGCATCAAGGCGGCCGTAGGTAAGGAGTAGTCAGTCAATAACAATGGGATAGGAGTAGCCAAATGTCAAACGAAACTTCGCCCAACTGGCGCGAGCGCGGCGTGCGCATTGTGCACAGCGATCAACTTGATCTGAACACCCTGCAAACGCCGGGCATGACCCGCGCCGCCGCGATCACCCATGCGACGGCCGGCGCGAACAAACTCTGGGCGGGTACGGTGACCATTCACCCGAGTGCGAAGACCTGCGCGCACCATCACGGCGCGCTGGAAAGCGTGATCTATGTGATCAATGGCCGGGCGCGCATGCGCTGGGGCGATCAACTGGAATTTGTCGCCGAAGCCGGTCCGGGTGACTTTATCTATATCGCCCCCTTTGCCCCGCACCAAGAGATCAACGCCTTGCCCGATCAGCCGCTTTTCTGCGTGATCGTGCGCAGTGACCAAGACCCAGTGGTAGTCAATTTGGATATCCCGGTAATCGAACAACCGGAAGAAGTAGATTGGATTGATTCTTTGCACACAGGTAAAACTTAGAAAGGAAGCCAAACGAATGCCCGAAACAACCGTCGCCGCGATTATTACCGGGGCTGAACATAACCAGACCAAAATCCTACTGACGCGGCGCAACCACGACCCCTATAACAATTGCTGGTGTCTGCCTGGCGGCCATATCGACCAGGATGAGCCTGCACGTGTGGCCGCGATCCGCGAAGTGAAAGAGGAGACCAATTTAGACTTCGCCGCCCAATTCTTCAACTATTTTGATGAAATTATTCCCGAACATCAGATCCACGCAGTTGTACTTGTTTTCGTTGGGCAGGGCGTTGGTCAGCTACAAGCCCAGGCCGAGGAGGTGTCGGAAATTGGCTGGTTTAGGGTTAGCGAAGCCCAAGCCTTACCTCTGGCCTTTAAACATAACGAAATTCTTGGCGCTTATGCGGTTCACTCTACTGAATAGATTCTAGTAAAGGATCAGATGAACAATCCACGGATCATTTCGATTGAATGGGCGCGCCTGGAGGGGCAACGACCCCGCCATGCCGGCAGCAACGCCCGCTTGGGCGATCATGGCCGCGTTGTGCGGGTGCCGCTCGCGCGCATCAAAACGGAGGATGGCGCGAGTGGCTTTGGCGTCTGTCGCGCTACACCGGCCCAGGCGGCGGCTTTACCGGGGCAGCTCTTCAGCGATCTCTTTTCCCTAGCCCAGGGCACGGCCGCCGATTGGTTGCTGTTCGATTATCCACTGTGGGACCTGTCTGGACAATTAGCCGGTCAGCCGGTCTATCAACTGACGGCGGCGATTAATGGCCTGGATGTTGCGCAACCTTTGCGTGCGCCCTGTTATGACACTTCACTTTACATGGACGATTTGGCACTTGCCTCGGATGAAGAGGCCGCCGAGTTAATTGCCTCCGAAGCACGTGAAGGCGTTGTCCGCGGCCATACGGCGTTCAAGATCAAGGTCGGGCGCGGCGCTCGCCACCTGCCTTTAGAACAGGGGACGCAGCGCGACATTGCCGTCATCCACGCCGTGCGTGCGGCTGTGGGGCCGCAGGCGACTGTTATGATCGACGCCAACAACGGGTACAACTTAAATTTGACCAAGCGTGTCTTGGCCGAAACCGCCGCTTGTAATATTTTCTGGATGGAAGAAGCCTTTCACGAAGATCGTATGCTCTATCTCGATTTGCAAGCCTGGTTGAAAACGCAAAATCTGTCTGTGCTGATCGCCGATGGCGAAGGTCAGGCGTCGCCTACGCTGCTAGATTGGGCGCAGGAAGGCCTGATCAACGTGATCCAGTACGATATTTTCGGTTACGGCTTTACGCCGTGGCTAGCCCTCGGCAGGCAACTGGATGCATGGGAGGTTCGTTCCGCGCCGCATCATTACGGCGGCCACTATGGCAACTATGCGGCCTGTCATCTGGCTGGTGCGATGCGTAACTTCACCTATGTTGAATGGGATGAAGCGACGACGCCTGGTTTGGACGCATCCGGTTACACGATCAATAACGGTCAAGTAATGGTGCCCGATGTGCCTGGTTTTGGCCTGACATTAGACGAAGAAATTTTCCAACGCGCTGTTGCGTCGAATGGCTTTGTCCGGTCAGTTGATGACCATTAATAAAGTTATTTAGGTAAACGTAGGTGCGGTTTTTGACCGCACATTGCTTGCTCACGTCAATTGTGCGGTTAAAAACTACAATATTAGTCAATTGTGCGGTTAAAAACCGCACCTACAATATTAGCGGATTATCTTATTGGAATCCAGCAAAAAAGAGTCAATTGGCACCCCAGGCTTATCCATGATAAGATCAAGTTCCATTGATCGGCCCCTATACGTTACTGCTTGGTGAAAGAAAATCAGTCAATGCTCCCTCACCCTGCAAATCATTCTGCAAATCATTGATTGGGTCATCTTTGGCGGTTTAATTTTCACCTTGCTAACAAAATTATCGGTTGGTTGCGCATGCGTTAACGCGTGACTGGAGGCGATTCATGATTCGATATATCATCTGGCGCATCCTCGGTGTGATTGGCGTTTTGCTGGCGATTTCGTTGATTACCTTTGTCCTCATGCATTCGATTCCCGGCGGCCCCTGGGATGAGTTGAAGATGCCATTGACGGGTGTGCAGCGCCAGAATATGTTGCGCTCGTATGGGTTAGACCGCCCACTCTGGACGCAATACTGGCTCTTTCTCAAAAATTTGGTGACCTTTAACTTAGGCTATTCGTTTGTCCACCGCTCCGAGACCGTGAACCAATTTTTTGCGCGTGCCTGGCCGATCAGCGCGTGGCTGGGGACCATGACCATGCTGGTGGCGTTTCCGCTGGGGCTGATGCTGGGTTTCATCGGCGCTTTTCGGCAAAATACCTGGTGGGATTATTTGTCAACGACAATCGCGCTCTCTGGTTTTGTGCTCCCTTCGTTTGTCCTGGGCGTGGGCACCGTTGTGCTCTTTTGTATTGTGCTCAAGTGGCTGCCATCCGGTGGCTGGGATGGCCCCAAATATTGGATTTTGCCGGTCTTCGTCAACTGTTTGGGACCGATGGGCATTATTGCTCGTTATACACGCGTAGCCCTGCTCGAAGTCTTGCGCTCTGATTATGTGCGCACGGCGCGCGCCAAGGGGCTCAACGAAAGCAACGTGCGGCTGCGCCATATTTTTCGTAACGCCCTCACCTCTATCCTGGCCGTGGCCGGCCCACTGGTGCCGGTGCTGATCACCGGCTCACTCTTTGTCGAGACCGTCTTCTATATTCCTGGGATTGGGCGTTATTTCGCCGCCAGTGTTTTTCAGCGCGATTATCCGATGATTATGGCGACGGTAATGTTGTTTTGTGCCTTGGTCGGCGTCGTGAATTTGATCACCGACGTACTCTATATGTTGGCCGATCCCAGAATTCGGCTGACGCGGTGAGGCGGCCTCACCCCCAACCACTCTCCTGAATCAAAGGGCAGAGTTCAGAAGAGTGGAGTTAAAGCAAATGCCGTTCTCCCCTCTTCTGAAACAGTCTTATCGTTCAGAAGACCCTCTGGGGGTGAGGCGCTTTCACCAGACTGACAATTTTACTACCTAACTAAAGAAAATATCTGCATGGCTAAGACGGCTACCTATCCACTCCATGGAAAATTGAAAGATCAGACAACGCGCCAGCGTAGTGTTTGGGGCATGGCGACGCAACGCTTTTTACGCAATCGGACAGCAACCCTGGGCTTCATTTTTTTAATCCTGATCGTCGTGATCGCGTTTGCGCCCAGCCTTTTTGCCCATTTCGGGCGCGATGAGGCGCACTTTCAGGATGCCTGGCAGGGACCTTCCGCACACTATTGGTTTGGCACCGATGCCCTGGGCCGCGATGTCTACAGCCGCGTCCTCTATGGGCTCCAGACTTCGATGATCGTGGCGCTGACCACCCAGGTGTTCTTACTCGTGATCGGCATCAGTCTGGGCGGCTTGGCTGGCATGCTCGGCGGCAAGCTCGACTTTGCGATCATGCGCCTGGTGGACATCATGGCTTCCTTTCCCCAATTGCTCTTTACCATCCTCTTGATGGCAACGCTGGGCATTGGCTTGCGCAATATTGTGATTGCCCTGGTCATTCCTGGCTGGGTGTCACTGTGCCAGATCACGCGTGCTCAGATTTTGTCGTTGCGCGAACACGCGTTCGTCGAAGCTGCCACCATGATCGGCGCCCGCAAGGGCTATATCCTGCGTCGGCATCTGATTCCCAACATGATTGCGCCGATCATTGTGAACATATCGTTTAGTTTGCCGGGGATTATCATGGCCGAAGCGGGTTTAAGCTTCCTGGGCGCCGGTATTGCCAAACCGCGTCCCAGCCTGGGACAGATGGTGGCGGAAGGCGGACAAAATATCAGTTATTATTGGCACCTGGCCTTGTTCCCTTCGCTGGTTCTGGCCCTGGTGATTCTGGCCTTTGCCTATGTCGCCGATGGGCTACGTGATGCACTTGACCCTTCCCAAACCCGTTAATCTTGGTTCGCTGTAGGTCGTGTTTGTAACGTGACCTACGCCTGATCACTTGTGACTATCTAATGTTTACTATGCCAAAGGAGAAAACTGTGTTCCCCATCACAAAAGTATCGCGTCGAGATTTTCTCAAATGGGCTGGCATCTCGTCCAGCCTGCTCTATCTGGCGGCCTGTGCTGCGCCAGTGCCCGCCAATGCACCAGCCGCCGCGCCTGCTGCCGCTGGGCCCGTCGTCAACAGCCTGGGCGTTACGCTGCCTGCCGATGCCGCGCCACTCGACCAACAAGTTGTTTATCTGCAAAGCGGCAACAATATTTCGGTCTCGGCGGACTGGTTCAAGGTAAACTACCGCCAATTGCCAGGCACGGGGTTGGGTGGTGAGCCATTAGCGATTTTGGACAAGGACATGAACCTGATGCCCGGCGCGGCGGAAAGCTGGGCGGTGCAGGATGACAAGCTTACCTGGCATTTCAAGCTGCGCAAAGAACTACAATGGAGTGACGGCACGCCCCTGACTGCCCAGGATTGGGTCAATTCTTTCCAATACGGCGCTGATCCGGCGACCGGTTTTGATTTCGCCTGGTACTTCTTCTTTATGAAAAACTGGACCGCCGTGAATTCTGGCAAGCTGCCGGTGGATCAACTGGGGTGCCGGGCCGTGGACGATTACACACTGGAAATCGTAACCGAGAATCCAGCCCCGTATGTGCCCGGCTGGCTGGCGGTCGCCGTGCCCCATCCCAAGCATGCGTTCGACAAGTATGGTGACGCCTGGTCGTTGAAGCCGGAAACCTATGTGGCGTCTGGCCCCTTCATACTGACCAAGGTGGAACCGGACGGCCAAACGGTCTGGGCGATCAACCGTAAATACACGGGCGTCATGAAACCGCTGGTCGAGAAGATCATCTACGTGCCCGGCTCGCAACCCGTGGGTGGCAGTGCGGAATCACCCCAAGTCACCCTGGCCGCGTACCTGACTGGCGAATATTATTTGACTGGCTCGGGCGGCCTCGCCAATCTCTCGGATATCCAACGCGCCAAACAAGAAGTGCCCAACGAAGTTCACAGCTATCCGCATTTCCAAACCTACTATGTGGGTATGAACACCTTCAAAGCGCCATTTGATAACCCGAAGGTGCGCCAGGCGTTTAGCCACGCTATCGATCGCGAAACGCTCACCAGCACTGTGCTGAAAGACCAGGGTCAGCCAGCGTATAGCATGTTGATGAAGGGCTTCCCCGGTGAACATGTTGATAAACTGAAGGATGTCCAGAAGTATGATCCGGCCTTGGCAAAATCGCTCTTGGCCGAGGCGGGCTATCCCGACGGCAAGGGCTTCCCCAAGCAAGAACTATGGACGCGCGGCCCTGATCGCCCAGAAGCCGCCGAGGCTGTGGCTACCATGCTCGCCCAGAATTTGAATATCGAAATCAGCATCGTCCAGACCGAAGTCAAGACCTTTATGGAGACGCTCAATGCCAAGGAATTGCCGCTTTATTGGGTGCCTTATCAATTTGACTTTGTGGATGCCAGCAACTTGTTGAGCATTTGGCTGTCCGCGGGTCGCCATGCCTGGAAGAATGCAAAGTTTGAAGATCTCTTGCACCAGGCCGATTCCGAATTCGCCGATCCGGCCAAACGCGATGATCTTTTCCTGCAAGCCGAAAAGGTTTTGGTCACCGATTGCCCAGCGGTATTCGTGTTCCATCCCACCTTAACCCAGCTCTGGAAACCGTTCCTGGGCGGTGAGGATTTGACGCCCAACAAGGCTGGTTTTGCCGCCTGGGTCTACCTGAATAATCGGATTTTCCGCAGTTGGTATATCAAGAATACCTTCAAGCCGGCTTAGGTTTGAACAGCGGGCGGTCAAACAAGGCAGTTGGGTTCAACCTCGACTGCCTTGTTTGTTTTAGCCCGGAAGCTGAAGAAATATCAATTTCAACCGCTGCCTGTTACACCAAGCCCGTTTATGAAAATTAAGAAAATAAACCAATAATCAGACCGTGGAGGGAGCATCCTCAGATGTGGCTCTTCCTGGTTAGAGCCGCATCTGAGGATGCTCCCTCCACGTTACCAAATTGAGTTTTTAATCTGCGTAAATGGGGTTTATTTTATCAGCCGCCAGTTGAAACTGGTGGCACCAATGATGAGGACATTTTATGTTATTAATTGGCAGTGAAAACGCGCTATTTGCTTTGCCGCCCGCTATGCAAATTCTGAAACAAGGCGGTTCTGCACTGGACGCAGTGGAGACCGCGATTCGCCTGGTCGAAAGCAACTTGGAAGATCACAGCGTGGGGGTTGGTGGTTGGCCCAATCTGCTCGGTGAAGTCGAATTGGACGCCAGCCTGATGGATGGGCGCAATCGTTCGTCGGGCGCAATTGGTGCGCTGCGCGGTTATCCGCATCCGATTTCGGTGGCGCGGCGCGTGATGGACAGTTTGCCCCACGTCTTTCTAACCGGCCAGGGCGCCGCCGATTTTGCCGCCGAGATGAATTTTGAGCGGGCGGAAACCTTGACCGACATTGCCGCGCAAGAATGGATTGCGCGCGTGCAGGCCAATGTGCCGCCCGCCAAAATGGCCGCCTTATTCCAGCGCCGTGAAATGAGCGCCTGGGTCGCGCTAGCCCGCGACCCGCAGCGCATCGCCGGCACGGTCGATGTGATCGCGATTGACGCCCAGGGCAACATCGCTTCGGGTGTGAGCACGAGTGGTTGGGCCTGGAAATATCCCGGTCGCCTAGGGGATTCACCGATTATCGGCGCAGGCAATTATTGTGACAACCGGCATGGTGCAGCGGCCTGCACTGGCTATGGTGAACTCGCCATCCGCGGCAGCACGGCGCACACGGTGGTCTTGCTCATGCAGATGGGTGTGCCGCTAATCGAGGCGTGCCAACAAGCGTTGCGCGATTTGCCACCCGCCCCGCCCGGTTGGGAAGATAATATGATGAATATTGTCGCCGTTGACCGGGACGGCAACCATTGTGGCGCGACAAACATCAAGCAGTGGGACGAGTACGCCTACATGCGCGATGACATGGCCGAAGCAGAAATTGCGAAGCGCGTTTATGTTGGCGACGACTGAGGTTATACAATGAACCGACGACCGCCAGTGGCGTGCATCAGCACGATCTTTCATAAATATTCGCACACCCAGCACTTCGTGGATCGCTTTCTCGAAGGCTACAGCTGGAACAATGGCCATCATCGTCCACCGATGGATTTGGTCTCGCTCTATGTGGATCAGGTCGGCGACGATGATTTGAGCCGCGAGCGCGCGGCACGTTTTCCGCAGATGAAAATCTATCCCACCGTTGCCGATGCCTTGACCTTAGGCACCGATACATTGGCGGTCGATGGCGTGTTGCTGATCGGCGAACATGGGAAATATGCCACCACCGAGAAAGGCCAGCGGCTCTACCCGCGCTACGAACTCTTCAAGCAGATCATCGCCGTCTATCGCACCACGGGCCGCAGCGCACCAATTTTCAACGACAAACATCTGTCGTGGAACTGGGCCTGGGCCAAAGAGATGGTTGACACGGCGCAGCAGATGAATTTTGCCTTTATGGCCGGTTCGTCATTGCCCGTCACTTGGCGCACGCCGTCGCTTGACCTGCCGCTGGGCGCAAAGGTGCGTGAGGCACTCTGTATTGGTTATGGCGGCGTCGATAGCTATGATTTCCATGCCTTGGAAGCGCTGCAGTGTATGGTCGAACGGCGCGCCGGTGGCGAGAGCGGCGTGCGCTGGCTGCAAGCCTATCGCGGTGAGCAATTTTGGGCCGCCTATCACGCAGGACGCTGGTCGCGCGAACTCTTTGAAAGCGCGCTGAGCCGCAGCCATACACTCACGCCGTCGCGGCCCGGCTTTAACCATATCTTCCCGACCTATGACGAAATGCACGAACTCGTCAAGGACCCAATCGCCTATCAATATGAACATAATGACGGCCTCAAATCCACGATGATTCTGCTCAATGGGCTGGTGCAGGATTTTAACTTTGCCGCCGATCTAGCCGATCAAGCGCAACCATTTTCCGTGCAGATGTACTGGCCGATGCCACCGGCGCGCACGACGCTGGCAAATTTCTTCTCGCCACAGGTGAACCACGTGGAGCAGATGTTTCTCACCGGCAAAGCTACCTATCCGTTGGAACGTACCTTATTAACTTCTGACTTGGTGGAAGCTGGCGTCGAAAGCCTATTTCAAAACCAACAGCGGATCGAGACGCCCTATTTGAATGTTGTCTATCAACCCACGGCCAATTCGACCTATTGGGATGCCGACGTATCCATGCCTGCTGTACCGAAACCTCCAGCACCTGCCACGCCCGTTAGCGCACACCCCAAACGTATCGCCGTGATCGCTTCGATCTATCGCTATCTCTCGCATGCACAACATTTTTGTGACCGTTTCCTGGTCGGCTATCCGGTCGCTGGGCAGTGGCATCGGCCAGACATGGAGATTGTCTCACTCTATGTGGACCAGCAACCGCTGGGCGATCAGAGCACGGATCGGGCGCGCGAGTTTGGGTTTACGGTCTATCCGACGATTGCCGAAGCGTTGCGCTGTGGCGGCGATCAACTGGCGGTCGATGCGGTATTGTTGATCGTCGAACATGGCGAGTACCCCTCGAATGAAAAAGGCCAAAAACTCTACCCGCGCCACGAATTTTTCAAAGCCTGTACGCAAGTTTTTGAAGAAGATCAGCGTGCCGTGCCAGTGTACAACGACAAGCACCTTTCTTATAGCTTCGCCAAAGCCCAAGAGATGGTGGACGATGCGCAGCGGCTCAATTTCCCACTCCTCGCTGGCTCATCTTTACCCGTCACATGGCGTTTGCCGGATCTAGAATTGCCGCTGGAATGTGAAATCGAAGAAGCGCTGATGATCGGCGTCGGCATCTCTGACCCGATGGATTATCACGCCTTAGAGGCGATGCAATGTATGGTCGAACGGCGCAAAGGCGGCGAAACCGGCATCCGCGCCGTGCAATTGATCGAAGGGGACGCTGTCTGGTCGGCCGGCGAGGAGGGGCGCTGGTCAAAGGCTTTGTTGGAAGCCGCGCTTTCGCGTAGCGACACACCCTGTGGCCTCCCTGATTTAGATGGCCGCACCCAGGATCTGTTGAGCAGCGGCGAACTCAAACGCTTGGTGGAAAACCCAATCGCCTATCTGATCGAGTATAATGACGGTTTGCGGACCACCTTGTTGATGCTCAACGGTGCGATCAAAGACTTTTGCTTTGCCGCGCAGCTTAAAGGCGCAGCGTTGCCAGTCTCTACGCAATTCTTGTTAACGCCTCTGCCCAACGTCACCTACTCAGCCTGCTTGGTGGCGAAAATTGAAGCGATGATCCTGACCAATCAGGCGCCCTATCCCGCCGAACGTACGTTGATTGTGAGTGGCGCACTCGAAAGCTGCCTGACCTCACGCATCCAAGATCATCAACGGTTGGAAACGCCGCATTTGAAGGTGGTCTATCATGCGCCAGCGACGTCGCAACGGGCGCATGGGTGAAATGAGAAGATGATAAGTGGTGGGTGTGATCTAGCGACCCGACATTTTTGCATGGGCCATTAAAATGGCCTGCTGACAATAGGAAGTGCCCGCAGGCACTAAACCCTGAGTCGCTGCGGCGACTTG
>JBBREZ010000056.1:0-20287 GCA_038225095.1 Caldilineales bacterium | reverse complement strand
GGCGGACATCGTAAGCAGTTGACGCACGGTGATCAGCGATGTATCAGCCGTGGGATAACACAGACTTTCTAACGCTGGAACATAGGTTGCGACCGGTTCATCCAAGCGTAATTTGCCAGCATCACGCAGTTGGAGAATGGCCAAGGCCGCAAAACTCTTGGTCATCGAGGCAATACGAAAGACCGTGTCGGCGTCGACCGCGGCTTGGGTGGCGACGTTGTGCACACCAAAGCTATGGGTAAAGATCAGCTCGCCATCGACAACCACCCCATAAGCAACACCAGGCATGTGCCGCCGTTCGGCTTGCTTGCGGAAGATTGGCTCCAAGGTGGGGCAAGCGTCTAGCAAACGCGCCCGCCGATCAGCAGCAGTAAAGTGGGGGAAGGGCAGGTCAGGCAAGTTAGGGGGTCTATTCGTCAGCAAAACCGCCCTCCTGGATATAGCGCTCAAGCAAGGGCATGATAGCGGGCGATTTCATAGCGTGATCCTTATCAATTTTTGAGTCAATCATTCAAGTTTATTGTATTATTATGAAAGTGCATCTCATTGTCAAGACAATACCCAGGTTCTTTATGCTGGCGTGACGCCGCAGGACTTTGACGATCTACGCGCTCCGCAGTATGATTGACTAGACGATCTCTAGTCTTGTGCGTTAATCAAATGAAGCAATCATATTTCACATAAGTCGAGCCTTGCCAGCGTCATTAGCCGACCCAAATCGGAACCAGCCGAGAGACAGTATGCAAACTATTACGGACGAACATGGTTATTATCACACCCCACCGCACCGAGTATTCTTTCTGGCGCGCTGGTTTCCTTCGCTCTTTTACTATCCCCAATTTGTCTACCAAATTTTGAAGTATAGCCGGCTCGCGAAACAGGGCAAATTTGGCGAGGAAGAATGGCAACGCAGCAGCCAGAGGTCAACGCTAGCGCTAGAAACAGTGGGCGTTGAACTTGAAATCACCGGTGTTGATAGCTTTGCCAGCCTGGCGGGGCCGTGTGTCTTCGTCGCGAACCATATGAGCACCTTAGAGACAATTGCGCTACCGGGTCTAATTCAGCCTTACAAAGATTGTATCTTCGTCCTCAAGCGCGGTATGGTCGAGTATCCAGTCTTTAAGCATATTATGCTCGCGCGCAACCCGATTGTCGTAGATCGCGAGAATCCGCGCGAAGATTTAAAAGTTGTGCTAGAAGAAGGGTGCGCCGCCTTGGCGCGCGGCCGTTCGGTGATCGTCTTTCCGCAGACGACCCGCACCTTGCAATTTGACCCCGAACAATTTAACACGATTGGCATCAAGCTGGCCAAGCGCGCCAATGTCCCGATTGTGCCAGTGGCTGTCCGAACCGACGCTTGGGGGATTGGCGCCAAGATTAAGGAAGTGGGCCGCATCGACCCGTCGAAGAAAGTCTACATTGCCTTTGGCGAACCGATCGCTATCAACGGCCGCGGCGCTGACGAACACAAACAGGTGATTGAATTTATCCAACAGAAATTACAAAGTTGGCAGTATCCACTAGTTAGCCAAGCGGATTTGGCCTCACCCCCCAGCAGGGTCTCCTGAACGGTAGGGCTGAGTTCAGAAGAGGGGGAGTCGGAGTAAAAGCCATGCGCTTGTCGTCGCTTCTACTGAAGCGCCCCCATCTTCTGAAACAGCCCTACCGTTCAGGAGAGCGGGAGCCCCCTGGGCGCGGGGGTGAGGCCGCATGGCCGTTGATCCCAGCTAGCCAACCAATCACCCACAACCAATGACAATGCAGGGCATTAATACCTTCAATGAAAAAGCGCTTCATCTTGACCTCAAGGCTTGGTATGCCCAGCCAGCGGACAAATTCGAGGTGCCGGTTGATGGCTACATTATTGACCTAGTGCGCGCCGATTTGCTCGTGGAGTTCCAGACCCGCAATTTTGCCGCCATTCGCCCCAAGTTGATCAAACTTTTACCCCACCATCCAATACGCCTGGTCTTCCCGATTGCCCAGGAAAAATGGATCGTGAAACTTGATCCGACTAAACCACAGACGTTGAACCGGCGTAAATCACCGAAACAAGGGGCAATTGAACATCTTTTTCAAGAATTGGTCCACATTCCAACGTTGCTGCTCGATCCCAATTTTTCGTTAGAAGTCTTACTAATTCACGAAGAGGAGATCCGCCGCCCGAACGAAAATTTCCGTTGGCGGCGGCGACCGTGGATCACGCAAGAACGCCGCATGTTGCAGGTAGTCGCTCACTATCACTTTGTCACGCCGATGGAATTGGCTGCGCTGTTGCCAATCAATCTGAACCAGCCTTTTACCAATGCAGACCTGGCCGCGATTAGCGCACAACCGCGCCCGATCGCTCAGAAAATGACCTATTGTCTGACCAAAATGGGCATGCTCCAGATCGTCGGTAAACAACGAAATGCGCTGTTATATCAAACAACCGTGGCCTAAACCGATGCGTGAAATTTCACCTACGTCATTTTGAAGCCGATTTGTGGGAACTTTATGAGCACAGAAAACCAATTCGTTAACGTTCGGCCTTGCCTTACAACGCAAGCCGTCATGCAACTGGCGCAAACCTACTACGGGATCACGGCCACGGCGCAGGAATTGCCCAGCGAGCGCGACCAGAATTTCCACCTCAAGGACGCCGCTGGACAGGCATTTGTGCTCAAAATTTCCGGCACGACCGAACAGCGCGCGGTGCTCGATTTTCAAAATCAAGCGATTACACATCTGACCGTTCACGCGATTGATCTGCCTTGTCCACGCGTCTGTAAAACCGTGCATGGCGAAGAAATTACCACAATCGATGGCGACAACGGTGCCACTCACTTTGTCCGTTTGTTAACCTATCTGCCTGGCAAACCGCTGGCGCTGGTCAAACCGCAGGCCGCCGAATTGTTACAGAGTTTGGGTGCGTATTTGGGCAACATGGACAAGGCACTGGCGACTTTTGAGCATCCGGCCATGCATCGGGCATTGCACTGGGATGTCAAACAGGCCAGTGCGACGATCCGCCAGCATAAGGATAAAATTGCTGATCCGGCGCGGCGCGCAATCGTTGAACAATTATTGGCGCGTTTTGAGCAAACCGTTGCGCCCTTGCTGCCCAGCCTGCGCAGCAGCGTCGTTCACGGCGATGCCAACGATTACAATGTGTTGGTGGGCGACGATCCGGCGCGTGAATTGTTTGGGCGCAGCAAACAAGTCGTGGGCGTGATCGATTTTGGCGATATGGTGCACACTTACACCGTTTGCGAAGTGGCCATTGCCGCCGCCTATGTGATGCTCGCCAAAGCTGATCCCGTGGCCGCGGCGGCGCAGGTGGTGGGCGGCTATCACACGGTCTATCCACTGGCTGAACTGGAATTGAGCGTCCTCTATTCGTTGATCTGCATGCGTTTGTGTATGAGTGTGAGCCTTTCTGCCCATCAACAAGCATTGGAACCGGACAACCATTATTTGTCGATCAGCGAACAGGCTGCCTGGGATACGCTAGAAAAACTCGTCGCGCTCAAGCCCGCATTAGTCCATTATGCTTTTCGTCAGGCTTGTGGCCTGCCGCCCTGTCCACAAATGCCGCGCATTGTGCAATGGCTGCGCGTCCATGCTGACCAGCTGCATTCGGTGATCAATGTGGATTTGAAGACCGCGCCGGCGCTGGTCTTTGACTGGAGTTTTGGCAGTTTAGAGATGGGCGAATTGACTGCGGTCAACGATCCAGCCACTTTCACGGCAACGCTTTTTAGACGAATGCAGACAGCAAACGTGCCGGTGGGCATTGGTCGTTACAACGAGGCACGCTTGGTCTACACGGGTGCGCAATTCAATGTTCCGAGTGACGAATTGCCCGAACGCCGCACCGTGCATTTGGGCATTGACTTGTTTCAACCGGCTGGTTCGCCGATTTTTGCGCCACTCGATGGTATTGTCCACAGTTTTGCCAACAACGCGGCCTATCATGATTACGGGCCGGTGATCATTTTAGAACACACCGTTTCTGGCACGCAGCAAGATGGGAGTTTGCTCACCTTCTACACTCTGTATGGTCATCTAAGTGACGATTCGCTACCTCCCGCCCCGCTTCAGGGGGAGGGCCGGCGTGGGGGTCTCACCATTGGTAAAGCCGTAAAAAAAGGCGAACAAATCGCGACGATTGGCAACTATCCAAGCAACGGCGATTGGCCCCCTCATCTGCATTTTCAAATTATCTGCGATTTGCTAGGCGAAGGCACAGATTTTAACGGCGTTGCAGCGCCCAGCCAACGTGAACTCTGGCTGAGTCTTAGCCCCGATCCTAATTTAATTTTGCAGATTCCAGCTACGGTTTTCCCAGCGGCAAAGCGCGACAAAGCTAAATTGCTGGCAACGCGGCGACAAAATTTGGGCAAATCACTGAGCATTTCGTATAAAAAACCGCTCAAGATCGTGCGCGGTGTGCAGCAGTTTCTGTACGATGAGGACGGCACTGCCTATCTGGATGTGGTCAATAATGTCTGTCATGTCGGCCATTGCCATCCGCAGGTGGTCAAAGCAGCGCAAGCACAGATGGCCGTCCTCAACACCAACACGCGCTATTTGCACGATAACATTGTTGAATATGCCGAGCGCTTGTGCGCCACGTTGCCAGAGCCGTTACGTGTCTGCTTTTTTGTCAATTCGGGCAGCGAAGCCAATGATCTGGCGCTCCGCCTGGCGCGCGCCTATACGAATCAGCAAGACATGATCTGTGTCGATGTGGCCTACCACGGCAATCTAACCTCGCTGATCGATGTGAGTCCCTACAAATTTGATGGCGCAGGTGGCAAAGGCGCGCCCGCTCACACCCATGTAGCGCTGATGCCTGATCCTTATCGGGGCAAGTTCAAAGGCATGAGCGCGCAGAGCGGCGTTCGCTATGCCGACCATGTACATGAACTAATCGCGCAGGTGCAGCAACAAGGGCGGGGCGTGGCGGCGTTCATGGCCGAATCGGTGCTCGGCTGCGGCGGGCAGATTGTGTTGCCGGACAATTACTTGGCTGCCGCCTATCGGCATGTACGCGCGGCGGGTGGCGTTTGTATTGCCGACGAAGTGCAAGTCGGCTTTGGTCGCGTCGGCACGCATTTTTGGGGGTTTGAAACGCAAGCGGTCGTGCCTGACATTGTGACGATGGGCAAGCCAATTGGCAATGGTCATCCGTTGGGCGCGGTAGTGACGACGCCAGCGATTGCCGACGCGTTTGCGAATGGCATGGAGTATTTCAACACCTTCGGCGGCAATCCGGTTTCATGTGCGGTGGGGTTGGCGGTGCTGGATGTGATGCAAGCAGAAGGTTTGCAGGCGCATGCCCATCAGGTCGGCAAGCGCTTAATCGACGGCCTGCGCCAATTGATGCACACCTATCCGCTGATTGGCGACGTGCGCGGCCTGGGCTTATTTGTCGGCATAGAACTGGTGCTTGACCGTAACACGCTAGAGCCAGCCGGCGCCCAGGCCAGTTATGTCACCGAACGCATGCGCGATCACGGCATTTTGATCAGCACGGATGGACCCTTCCACAATGTGCTTAAGCTGAAACCACCGCTGGTCTTTAACGCGGCAGATGCGGATCGGTTGGTGGCGACGTTGGGAAAGGTGTTGGCCGAGGATGCCGTCGTTGGCATTAGACATGATTCGGAATAAGCAGGCACCACGGGTAGACAGGTAGACGCCCATCAGTAGATGGGACGGAAACAGGTCAGCATCACCCGTATATCCGTATACCCAGCTTTTTTAATCCAGATCATGTCCATTCTATAAATTCAGTTTTTAGCTTTCTAAGCTGATCACCTGACCGTCGGTGTACTCAACCGCGGTCAGACCGGCGCGCTTACTCACGGTCAAGTGCCCAGGATAGGCTCCCAGAAAACTGCCCGAGGTCGGCGCAACATCGGCATAATCACGCCCAACCGCAATGGTGATGTATTTATGGCGCGCCTGGCAATGATTCGTTGGATCGAGCGGCCAGGCTTCCAGGCAGCCGGTCTGCTGGCTGGGCAAAAGCACTTCTACCCAGGCATGCGAAGCGCCTTCACCCAGCAGATGGCCCGAAACATAGCGCGCTGGCAAACCAGCCGCACGACAGACCGCCAGCATAATGTGCGAATAATCCTGGCATAGCCCCGCGCCCAACGCGAGCGCTTCCGCCGCCGTCGTATTGACCTTCGTCACACCCCGCGCGTAACGCATCGCCAGAAACGTCCAGTCATTGATGCTTTCGGCAAGCTGCGCTGGTTCCTGATGTTGCTGGCTAAGTTTGTCGGCCACCGCGGCAATCGCAGAATCGGCCGTAGTCAACCGCGTTGGCGTCAGATAATGGTGCGCTTGCTCGGCGGGCACCAATGGTCGGGTCGCCGGCTGAATGCTCTGCTCAAGCGCCGTCCATACCTCAAAATCGAGCTTCGCTTGCACCTGGGCAATATGAAACTGAAAAATCCGATTGCCAAAGCTA
Source organism: Caldilineales bacterium (assembly GCA_038225095.1). Taxonomy (GTDB): domain Bacteria; phylum Chloroflexota; class Anaerolineae; order Caldilineales; family Caldilineaceae; genus JAPLGZ01. The sequence continues at coordinate 13,821 of JBBREZ010000056.1, read as the reverse complement.
TCCAGTTCACATTGCTGCGAAAGCGCCGGCACCGATACGTTGAGCTGATAATCACACAGCCGCTGATAACCATGTTGATCGGTGGGCACAACAACCAGCCGGTGGCGCAATTCGCGCACCGGGCCGGGATAGTCGTAATGAAAACGTTGGTGAATCAAGCAGCGTGTCCGCTGAACCCGCTGCCACTCGATTTGGCGATAATCAATGAAAGGCAGCTTGCCTTGTGCTGACAGATTATTCATATTTTGCATACACACTCGTTTACTCCATCCTTAAAAACTGGATTTGGGGCCTCTGCTTCGTAGTGATGAGTGACAAAGAACGTATTCCTGGCTCATTCTAGCGCTCTGCATCCTCGCTGTTGCGTACACTGGTCGACGCGGAGCGTCTAGAACTTCGTTCCCGCGCTAGAGCGTGAGGAACGAGCCGCTGGCCTGCTGAAAGACGATGAGTGATAAAGAACGTACTCTTCACCCATCACTTTTTCACTTCTCACTTTTTCACTTCTCACTTCTCACTTCTCACTCCTTCACTTCTCACTTCTTCACTTCTCACTCCTTAAAAGCCCAATCTTCATCTGTTTACCGTATATATTCCTTGTTCATTCAACTTGCGCACTGTTTCAAGGGTCAAACTTTCGTCGACCTGATCGGCCCGGACGTTCAGGCTAATCAACTGGCTGGCGCCATAAGTCGTCGTGAGTGCGACATCGACGGCATCGCGCCCGCGCCCGATCACGATGCGGCCAATCCGCGGCTTGTTATGGCGGGCATCAAACGTGTACCAAGCGCCCCCCAAATAAGCCTCGAACCAAGCGTGAAAATCCATCGGGGTCGGGTCAGGTGGAACGCCAATATCAGGCAGATAACCATAGACATAACGGGCCGGGATATTCAGCGCGCGACAGAAGCTGACGGCGATATGGGCAAAGTCGCGACAGACGCCACGGCGCTCCTGATAGGCCTGATAGCCAGAGGTATGGACAGTGCTGCCGATGCTGTACGTAATATGCGTATGGATCCAATCGCAGATGGCTTGGACGCGCGCCCAACCAGCGACCGTGTTGCCAAATAATTGCCACGCGTCGTCGCTGAACAGGTCAGATTCGCAATAACGGCTGGGCAACGTGTAGGTCAACACATCGTAGGGCAGATATTCCACTGGCGTCTGTAGAATATCAGGTAGCACCAAATCGGGTTCGGGTGTAACCTCGACGATCGCATCGTATTGCAATTGCATTTGGCCGACGGGCGCCATTAACCGCCATGCACCATTGCCAAAATGATCCATATACTCTTCCACGGGGACAGACGGTGTCACCAGGCGCATCTCTTCAAGCATCTGATGGCGGTCATAAGCGTAGGGGCGGACGGTAAAAACCATCGGCGTTGGAGAAGGTGAATCGTAGATGAAGGTACAGCCTACTTTAACATGCATAACTTGATGCTCTTTTCTTTCAGAAAAAGCATGGGTACAGGCTTTTTCTATGCTCACACGGGTTCTATAACGATAACCACGATCTCTTTGTTCCGCTTTGCACTACGCCAAAGGATACAGTGGCACGTCTGGTCAAACCCCCTACGTGCGCTGGCCCAAAACCAACGTTCATAAGCAAATTGTAGCTCACCTGACCATCCACAAATTGACAGGTGAGCTTCGTGCAGAAAGGCGTCTTATCACTTGTCAATTGGCTCTGGTTCTACATCCGGCGCTTTGGCCAACACAGCCAGCAGTTTTTCTCGACTTCCTCGCTTTGCACGCTTCTCTATAATTTCTGGTATCGATTGCGGCCATCTTCTCTGCAATCGCCAGCGTAATAAACTGATTAATCGAAATCCCTTCTTGTTCCGCCAATTCGCGCACATACTCATGCAGCGAGACGGGGAGACGTAAGCTTAAAACACTCATGATCCTCCTCCTACCAGCTTCAAAAACTCACTTGGCGTCACGATCAGGATACCAAAGCGCTCGGCTCCTATAAAGTGGCGTTGGTTGAAGGTGACGATGTATTGACAACCAGCAGCCACGGCAAGGTCAAGGAGAAATTCATCACCTATATCCCGAAGATAGGGCCACCATTGATATTAGATCTCCTTAGGCTTGGCTAAGGCACACATGGCATCAACCAGATCAGCGACATCTTCCTGGGTAAGACCGAATTTTTCCGCTTTGTTTTTGGAAGTCAAATTTTTATATTTGGAAGTATAATTATAGGAATTTACTTGTCAAATTATTGAGATCATAGAAGCTTCTAGGTGTATTCAATGATTATAGGTTAACTAACCTTCAATGTATATTCTAAGACAAATGCCTTGATATGTATAGCGCACTTCTTCCATTAAACAGTGGCTTCTCATCGCATAGCAGATTGCCCAGTCCCTCTTTCCTTTTATTAGCCAATTTGCTGATTGCTTTTTCCCTGACGATTGGGTATGCTTAGCCTTCAGCAATGTGTTTTGCCAACATAGTGCGCGCACCCCTAATCATTGAGCAACTTGCTACCAGCGTTTGTGCTGCAAAGAGAGGACAAAACCCATGCAGGCCATGTCCATACCCGATAAGAAAATTGGTTGGGATTCCCCATTTGCCAGTTATCAACTTGACGCGGTCTATGACGAAATGTTTGATCGTACAAGCACAGCCTGGCCGCAGTACGAGCGGCTCAATCAGCGTTTGCTCGAGTTGACGCCGGTTGAATTGCAACAGCGCCAGCAAGCGGCCGATCTGGCCTTCTTACATCAGGGCATCACCTTCACCGTCTATAACGCCAATGAAGGCACCGAACGCATCTTCCCCTACGATTTGCTGCCACGCATCCTCTCGGCCGCGGAATGGACCACAATTGAGCAGGGACTAGTCCAACGGATCACGGCGCTCAACCTTTTTTTACACGACATTTATCACAAAGGCCAGATTCTGCGCGACCGTATAGTGCCACATGAACTGATCTACAGCAGCCGTCACTATCGCCGCGAAATGCGCGACATTAACATTCCGCATGGCGTTTACATTACGGTCACTGGCACGGATCTGATCCGCCAGCCCAATGGCCAATTTGCCGTGCTAGAAGACAATTTACGCGTGCCGAGCGGCGCTTCGTATATGTTGGCAAACCGGCAAGTGATGAAGAATATCTTTCCCCGGCTTTTTGCCGATTACGGGGTGCGCCCACTGGATGGTTATGGCGAGGCGCTGCTCAAGACATTGGGCAGCATGGCGCCCGCCCAACGTGCCGACCCGACGATTGTGCTTTTGTCGCCTGGTGTTTTTAATTCGGCCTATTTCGAACACACTTTTCTCGCCCGCCATATGGGGATTCCGCTGGTCGAAGGGCGCGATTTGGTGACGCATGATAATGTGGTCTATACGCGCACCACCGCTGGCTTGCAGCGCGTCGATGTGATCTACCGGCGCATTGATGACGATTTTATCGACCCACTGGTCTTTCGCGCCGATTCGACGCTGGGCGTGCCCGGCCTCTTTAACGCTTACCGCAGTGGGAATGTGACGCTCGCCAATGCCATCGGCACCGGCGTGGCCGATGACAAAGCGGTCTATGCCTATGTGCCCGCCATCATCCGTTACTATCTGCAACAGGATCCGATCTTGCCCAATATTGAGACTTATCTGTTAGAAGACCCCAAGCAGTGCGACTATGTGCTGAACAATCTGGATCAACTGGTGGTCAAGGCCGTGGGCGAATCGGGCGGTTATGGGATGTTGATTGGACCGCACAGCACTCAGGAAGTGCGCGAAAAGTTCCGCCAGAAAATTTGCGCCAACCCACGTGAATATATCGCCCAACCGACGATCATGCTGTCGCGGGCGCCGTGCTTTATCGACGGCAAAGTGGAAGCTCGTCACGTCGATTTGCGGCCCTATATCCTTTACGGCGATAAAGTAAGAATCCTGCCAGGTGGCTTGACGCGCGTCGCGCTAAAACGCGGCTCGTTGGTCGTCAATTCTTCGCAGGGCGGCGGCAGTAAAGATACGTGGGTCTTGAATTATTAAGTCATGTTACGCAGCCCACCAGTGGTAGGGCCACGATAGTTCGTGGCTGTACGGACGAGCGTCGGCGTAACATCCGTTATTCATAACGGATGCTCGACGCCAGTCTATGTTCCGTCGTCAGCGATCTATACCTAGAGGGAGATACGAATGTTATCGCGCGTTGCCGACAGCCTTTATTGGATGAGCCGCTATTTGGAGCGCGCTGAACACACCGCGCGCTTGGTCGATGTGCATCTCAACCATGTCTTAGAACAGCCAACGGCGGCCGGCCAGCGTCGCCAGCAGGTCTTAGCCAGCCTCTACGTGCCAACAACGACTGGTATGGTTGACAGTGATTACGCCTTAGCGGAGTTATTGACCTTTCAGCGCACGAATAATAACGCAATGGCGGCCTGTATTGGCATCGCCCGCGAAAATGCGCGTCAGGTGCGCGAGCAAATCAGCACCGAGATGTGGGAACAGTTGAATCAGCTTTTCCTCTCTATCAATAATGCCAAGATGAACCAAATCTGGGCAGACCAGCCGCATGAATTCTATCACGCCGTGAAGCAAGGTTCGCATCTCTTTCAAGGCGTTACGGATTCAACTATGAATCACGGCCAGGGCTGGCACTTTATCCAACTGGGCCGGTTTATCGAACGGGCGATGGCTACGGCGCGCTTGTTAGATGTAGAATTTCAAGCCTTGGGGCACGAAGAAGATCGCGCTGCCGCCAGCCGCACCCATTTCAACTTGCTCGTCTTGTTAAAATCATGCACCGCGTTTGAAGCTTACAGCAAGGTTTATACAGCCAATCTACAGTTGCGCCATGTCACCGAATTTTTATTGCTCGACCGCGAGTTTCCACATTCCATTTGCTTTGCCGTGATCATGATTCAAAACGCCCTCAACGCCTTGTCGGAATCGACAGAGACCTATAAAGGCGACCGCGTCTATCGTCTGGCCGGACGCTTATTCGCCAGCTTTGATTACGGCCAGATCGACGAAATCATGCAAGAAGGTCTCGGCGTCTATCTGGCGAATGTCCAAAATCAATGTATGCAGATTCACAACGCCATCGACCAGCAGTTTATCAGCTATCCAATCGAAGAAAAATTAGCCGCCTAGTTTCTGGGACCAGAGACGGCAAGGATTGAAATGGGCGCCTGTTCCACAAAGGTGTTGATGAAAGTTAAATATTTATGGCTGCCATGTGTAGTGCGCATCTGAGGATGCGCACTACATGGCGTGATGACTAATTTATTTGCTTAGTGCTCATCATTCACCCGATTACTTTCCCTCTGCTCCACTGATATAAATCGAGATTGCCCACCTATGCTCTATACCATTCGTCACATAACGACCTTCAAATACGGCGCACCGATCCATGAAAACGTCATGGAAACGCGTATGCAACCTTGTACGGATGATCAGCAACAGTGCCTGCATTTCCATTTGCACGTCCGGCCGGCTACGAGTGTTTTTTACTATCAGGATTATTTAAATAATACGATCCATCATTTTAATATCCCTGGTCTCCATACCGAGTTGTCCCTGATGGCCGAAGCTACCGTTAAGGTAACCGCGCCCGATGGGTTGCCGGATAGGCTGACTGCGGACGCCTGGCAAGCTGTCGAGCAGAGCAGCACCGACATGGCGCATTGGGAAATGGTCATGCCGAGCACCTTTACGCCTTCTACGCCTGCCCTCCATGAACTGGCCGCTGAATTGCAGATTGAACGGCGCGCAGATCCGTTGAGCGTGGTGCGCGAGTTAAACAGCGCCATTAACCACACCTTTGCCTATGCGCCACAATCGACGCGCGTCGATTCTCCGATCGACGAAGCGATTGCCCAGCGGCGCGGCGTTTGCCAAGATTATGCCCACGTCATGCTCGCGCTTTTACGCAATGTGCTGCACATGCCTTGTCGTTATGTCAGCGGCTATCTCTATCATAACCAGCGTGATCGTTTGGTGAGTGGCGCTACGCATGCCTGGGTGGAAGTATTTTTGCCCGATTTAGGGTGGGTGGGCTTTGATCCGACCAACAATATCATCGCCGGTGAACGCCATATCCGGGTTGCGTTTGGGCGCGATTATAGCGATGTGCCGCCGACAAAAGGGGTCTTCAAAGGTAAGGCTGCCAGCCAATTAGGGGTTAGCGTGCATGTACGCAAGACCGATGAACTCGCCCCGCTCGAAGAATTCTCGTTTAATTTAACCGAGCCCAGTTTCGCGCCTGCTGTGGTCAGCTATGCGTCTGTGCCTTTCCTTGATCTGCTAGAACAGCAACAACAGCAACAAGCACAATTGTAGTGACCATGTTTTTCGTAATGGTAGGCTGAACTTCGTCTGCTAACGCGCCCCGTGTGGGGTAAACTTGGCATCGCCATCATAATAGTACGCTGCTTCATCAACTTCGATCTGGCTCTTCTGGATCAGCCGCACGGGGGAAGGGACTTTCTGGAGAATGCCCTTGTCTGCTAGCCATTCATAGATATTGCTCAAGGTATCCACTTGTACTTGTTTTTGAAAATAAGCGTCGATTTCAGTCGTCGTGCGGATGCCGCCGGCCTCACTTAAGAACGCTAAGATCGGCCCGAACAGGAGAACGATTTTCTCGTCAATGTAGGCGTTGATTAAATCAAGCGCCTGTTGGATCGTCGTTTCGTCTTTCTTCTGGTGGATCAGATCAAAATAGACTTGGTTGAAAAAAGTTGGATTGATCTTGAGCGCCTGTTGGATCACTTCGCGGCGGGTTACTTCATTGTTAATCAACACTTCCAGCGTTGCGAGATTTTGAATGGTGTACATGATCCAGAGAAAGCTGTAGGACACGTCTTTGCGCGTACAGAGCCATTTTTCGGCCTTGGCTAGCGTGTAGAGGGTGGCGCTGCCGGCGGTCATCAAGCGCATCTGCCGGTCGCGTGAGCCAATCGTCTGTACATTCAGATAATATTCACGAATGGTGTCGTCGGTGGTAAAAAGCAACGTGCTCAGAGAGAACGCTGAGTGCATAAAAGCGCCTTGCAACGAGCCTTCGACTGCTTGCTTGAACTTGCTGCGCGGGATCAGCGACGCATGAATGTTGACGCCGTTCTCCACCAAGGCAAAGCTCTTGATTGGCTTCTCCTCGCGCCCAACCAACATGATATCAATATCAGATTTGCGCCAGACTGTATCGTGCGACAGGCTGCCAAAGAGAATGGCGGCGATAATGTAGCGATCCTGTTTCACTTTGGCAATGAATGATTCCAATGCCTCGTTAAAAAGGGCGACCGTATCGGCGAATTGCTCGTTGCGCGAGGGACGCTTTTCTTGCAATGTATCACGGACCATATCCACCATTCCTTCACGTAACTTCTGACGGGCGCTAAAGAGGCGTTTCTTGACAGTTGTCAGCGGTACTTCGAGAAAGCCAGCAATTTCGTTCTGCGCATAATCCCCAATATAAAAGAGCGTCGTCACCATGCGCTCGTGCTCGGGCAGGGCGCGAATGGCGGCATAGACGCGGATCTGGCGCTCCATCTGTTCGTAGGCCAGGTAGGGATCACAATTTGGCGCCGGCAACTCGGCAATCGCTTCTAGCGCCACAAAGTCCAGCCGCTTGCCGCGCGTCAGGCGATTGCACTGCGTCAGCACAATACGCTTGAACCAGCCAGGAAACGCCGCTGGCTGGCGTAGTTGATCTAGATGACGCCACGCCGTCAGAAAAGCTTCTTGCGCGGCGTCCTCGGCCAGGTGAAAGTCACCCAGCACCGCATAGGCGCAGGCAAAGGCTAAATCTTGAAAGCGCCGCACGATCTCACCGAACGCGGCATTCTTCTCTGTATGGGCGGCGCGGGCGGCAGTCGCTTTGGCAATCAATACACTAATTTCTTCCAACGGTGCGGCTCCTTACACGGTTTGCATAGCGCTCTACACATAAGAGCCAGGTTCGTACAAAAAGGATACCAAATCGATGCGAAATTTGGTATAATAGGGATGAGTGAAAAGTTTAAGAAGATAACTTCGATTCAACCGAAGCCTTTGAAAGTGAGGCGCCAATGACTTTAATATTGACTTTGCCGGTAGAACTAGAACAAAGATTAAAGGAAGCGTCTGAACATCAGAATCTATCTGCGGTGGACCTTGCCTTGCAATTGCTAGATAAGCATCTTCCCACCAAAGATCGGCAAACAAAACTGACCACATTGCTGCAAGCTTGGATGGACGATGATGAGCTTGAAGAACAAAAAGAGACAGGCGAATATCTGGTCCGTGTGCTTGACGAAGACCGTCTATCCGACCGCAAGTTATTTCCAGCGGAACTACAAGGGGTGACCTGGTGAGTCGCACCGTACTGCTTGACGCCGGACCGCTTGGTTTGGTAACGAACCCACAACTTTCTCCACAAAGTATCGCTTGTGCGCAGTGGCTTCAGTCGCTGATCGCTAGAGGGAACCGCGTCATTTTGCCTGAAATTGCTGACTATGAAGTTCGCCGCGAGTTGCTACGCGCCAACAAAGTCAAAGGGCTCGCCCACTTGGATGCGCTGGCCGAATTATTGGAGTATTTACCACTGACAACGGCTGCTATGCATCAGGCCGCTTTGTTATGGGCGCGGGCGCGTCAGCAGGGACAGCCAACCGCAAGTGATAAGATGATTGACGGCGATATGATTCTTGTCGCACAAGCAATGACGCTGAGTGTCCCAAATGTAATCATTGCAACTACAAATGTAGGTCATCTCACCCGCTTCGCCCCTGCAGACTTGTGGCAAAATATCAGCGAATAATAGGGTAAGCATGGATAAAAATGAATTGCATGATGCACATGTCCAGCAAGTGCTCAATAGACTCACGGAATACAAGGATCTTCATCCTCACGCCCTCATTCATGTGCGTAGACAAAATCCGGTCTCATTGCGCATTCGGGTGATTGACCCAGATTTCCAAGGGGTAAATCGTGTTGATCGCGAATCTGCCATATGGCAAGCGCTCTCAAATTTGCCAGAGGAAATTTTTACAGACATCACTATGCTTCTCTTATTGACGCCAGAAGAAGTGGAAGATTCGCTGGCTAATTGGGAGTTTGAGCATCCAATTCCCTCGCTAGCTTAATCAATGCTTGCCATGACTAATCTTGATTCCTGCCAACCACTCGGCATCAAAATTTACGGCCATCTAGCGTGTGAAACGCCACGATAGAAATTTAAAAATTGGTAAAAACTCATTGTCGAATTCGCGTGATCCTATTCGTCGTATGGATGAAACAGGCGAATCAATGGCCTGGACAACCAATTGAGTGATGCGAAAAGGAGAAACGAAGATGCGTTACTTATTGTTGATCTATAACAACGAAATCGAAAGTGGGCAACAAACCCCGACGCAAATGGAAGCAGAAATGGCGGCCTATAATGCGTTTGGCGAGGACATTCAAAAGGCTGGCGTCCTGCGCGGTGGGGAAGCCCTCCAGCCTACCGCCACCGCGACCACCGTGCGCGTGCGTAACGGAAAAAGCGTGACCACCGACGGCCCGTTTGCCGAAACCAAAGAACAACTCGGCGGCTATTACGTGGTCGATTGCGCCAATCTAGACGAGGCGATCCAGTGGGGAGCGAAAATTCCAGGGGCAACCAGAGGCTCGATTGAGGTGCGACCGATCTGGGATTTTAGCCAAGGATAAACGTGCGCCCATGCCGGTAAGTCGAGCGCTATGAGCGAAAGCGTAAAAATCGTTGAACAGATTTTTCGCGAAGAATCGGGCCGCGTGTTGGGTGCGCTGATTAACACGCTCGGTGATTTCGACTTGGCCGAAGATGCCTTTCAGGAGACGCTAATTACAGCCCTGGAACATTGGCCAGTAGATGGCATACCTCAAAACCCGGCGGCCTGGGTGACAACTGTAGCCCGGCGCAAGGCGATCGATCGCTTGCGCCGGGCCAAAGTGGGTGCGCGCAAACAGGCTTTGCTGATTGAACTCTTGCGCACGGAACAAGCTGACGAGGAACCTGATGTGGACGCGCACGCCATTCCCGATGAACGCCTCAAACTGATCTTCACCTGTTGCCATCCTGCGTTGGCCCTAGAGGCGCAACTTGCCTTGACCCTGCGCACGTTGGGCGGGTTGACGACTGAAGAGATTGCACACGCCTTTCTCGTGCCTGTGCCCACCATGGCCCAACGCCTGACCCGCGCCAAAAATAAAATTCGTGAGGCGCGCATCCCCTATCAAGTGCCGCCTGTGCCTATGATCCCAGAGCGCCTCGAGGCTGTTCTCAAGGCGCTTTACCTGATCTTTAATGAGGGCTACGCGGCTACGCATGGCGAAGACTTAATTCGTCACACGCTTTGTGCCGAAGCCATCCGTTTGACGCGTGTGCTGATCGATCTGCTGGCGCATGAACCGGATTTGTGCGAAGATGCCGAAGCCCTCGGTTTATTAGCGTTGATGTTGCTGCATGATTCGCGGCGCGCGGCGCGGGTGGACGCGCAGGGCGATATGATTCTGTTGGACGAGCAAGATCGGTCGCTTTGGAATCGCCGCCAGATTGACGAAGGGCTGGCCCAGTTGGATCGGGCGCTCGGCATACGCCAGCCCGGTCCCTATCAGATTCAGGCCGCGATCAGTGCGTTACATGCGCAGGCGGCGCAACCCGCAGACACCGACTGGCCGCAGATCGCCGCGCTCTATACATCCTTGGCGCGTCTGACGCCTTCGCCGGTGATCGAACTCAACCGCGCCGTGGCATTAGGGATGGCGCATGGTCCGCTGTATGGCATCATGCTGTTGGATCAACTCAAATTAGAAGATGAATTGGGCGAATATCATTTGTTTCATGCGGCGCGTGCCGATCTGCTGCGACGGGCAGGTTGGTTGCCAGCAGCGCGCGCAGCCTATATGCATGCGCTGACGTTGTGCCAAAACCGCGCCGAGCGTGTCTTCTTAAGTCGGCGTCTGGTTGCGCTTGCCGAAGATGTAAGCTAACTCACGTTACGTACTACATGGCATGATTACCCGTTTATTTGCTTAACCTTCATCAATATAAATAAGCATACGGGTTGAGCCTATCGCGCCCAGAGGGCACCCGCTTGACAGGACGTTCGGCGGTCTTCGGCAAGCTCAGACCCCGACCGGGCCGTGAGCTTGTCGAACGGCAGTCGAGTCGTGGAGCCTTTTCCACCTGTCAAGTCTCGATCCCTGCATAAATTTTGCGACAGACTTTATCGTCAATCTAATTTTGCTCGTATAAACTTTGGTGTATAATTTGCCTAAGAGATGAGATGAAATAAAACGAAGTTGCTTTGCGGTTGCGGCGCTGATCTGGACGTAGCCTAATACTTGGTTTTGAATCCAGAGCAGGCAGCCGCAGAAATTCCGCAATGAAATTTCGGGCAGATAGCAAGCGTTGAGCGGTGACTTCCAGCAATCTCATCTACTCGCCTCGATGACCGCTGAAGGGTTTGGGGCGCTACAGTCTGGCGCAAGTTATTTTCAAACAAGGAGAAACAGACATGGCTGATAAGGGTGCTAAAGATAAGGGTACGCGCGAACAGAAGAAAAAACCCAAGCTTAATCTCAAGGAAAAACGGAAATTGAAAAAAGAAAAAGAGAATAAGTAGATATCTAGTGCTGTCCCGTGCCCCTACATCAAGCAGGTTGTGCGAAGTGGCTTTGCAAACATCTGCCACTGGCCGCATAACCAGTCGATGCATCTGTCAGAAATAGCGGTCGGCGTTTGCATGAATCAGTTGTGCGCCGCTATTTCCGACGGATGCATCGAGGTTTTTCCCATTGCTCTTCCCCTTAATTTCTCTAGCCATTACAACACAACATTAGGCCCCAAAACATTCTTCCTTATTCCTCGTGCTTTAAGCGCCAGTTCTGAACATCCCACGTCAAGCTTCCCCACATGTTCACCCGGTAGCCATGTAGTTGGTTGGCAATGCCATAACCTTCTGTGAAGCGGTAGAGATTTAATTCAGGTAGGTCGTTGACAATTAATTTCGCCAGGTCGCAATATGCAGCGCGGCGCTCGTTGATATCAACGGTGCTGCCCGCCTTGTCGATGGCGACATCGGCGGCAGTATTGACCCAGCGCGCGTAATTGCCGCCCGCCGGATTATCAAGCGACGGAATGGCGGATGAACGAAAGCTGTTGGCAATTGTCGCCTGGGGATCGATGGGCAAGACGCTATCATAGATTAACAGATCGAAGTTGCCAGTCATGCGTGGGGAACCATCCGCATAGGAGCCGAAAATGACGGGTGCATCATCGTTCTGAATTTTTACCTCGATGCCCACCAGCTTCAATTGTTCAACGAGGGCCTGCTCAAGTTTTTGTAAAGGTTGGAATTTGGTATAACCTTCGATTTGCAAAGTTAGACGGGCGCCATCTTCGGCATATTTTGTCCCCTTCGCCACGCGAATGCCATCGGGCGCTTCCATCCAACCGGCGGCTTCTAATAGTTGCTTCGCCTTGTCCGGGGCATAATGATACTGACGCGGCATCTCACATTTATACCAACCATAGGCAAACGGGTTGGTCGCCGGGATCGTGCCTGGGTTCACCGTGTTGCTGATCGTATCATAGTCAATCGCGTAGGCGATCGCTTGGCGTACGCGCAAATCGCCCAGGATTGGATGCGGCGGCATCGCCCCTGGTTGATCATCCGCCGGGTGGCTCAGATTAAAATGTAAGGCCATATTCCACGGCCCCGGCGTCTCTTGCAGGGCTGCGACATTCGCCGTATGCTGATCATATACCTCTTTCGTTTCGCCCGGCCAGAGTTGGACTTGGGCTTCCCCTTTCGCCATCATCGTGATCTGCATGGCCGGGTCTGGTACGATCTTAAAAATCAAATGGTCCAGATAGGGCTGATCCTTGAGATAGTAGGAAGGGTTGCGCTCCATCACAATACTATCACCCGCAATCCATTCGCTGACCACAAAGGGGCCAGCCGAGATGGGTTTACGATTCCACGCCCAGTTCAGCATATCGTTGGCCGGGCCAGCGGCGTGGCGCGGTAAAATGCCATACATGAATTGCTGCAAGTAAGCCTGGTTGACTTTTTTATAATGGACAACTGCGGTCAACGGGCCTGGCGTCGTGATCGTAGCGATCAGATCAAAGCCGACAGCCAACACCGCGCCGCTGTCTGGATTGGAAACGGCTTCCCAGGTAAATTTTATATCGTCCGCGGTTAGCGGTTGGCCGTCGGACCATTGCAGGCCAGGGCGTAATTTCCAGGTAACCGTCATGGCATCTTTAGAAACGCCGCCATTGGCCAACGTGGGCAATTCTGTGGCCAACACGGGGACAAATTCACCATTTTCATCTACCGTGATCAACTTGGCTGTCGTTGCATCGGCCACCTGGCGCACAATTGGGGCTACGGCCAAATATTGATTGAGGGTGGTTGGTTCCTCTGGAATAATGAGAACGATTTTTTCATCGTGTGGCGAAATTTCTTTGCCGTCAGGCTCTGTGGTTTTTGCCTGCGTTGCTGCACAGCTAGCCAGGAGCAGTGTTAGCATAAGCAACGGATAAAACAACAGTAGCTTGCGAGCAAAAAATTTCATAAACAAACGCTGGGTTCTGGGTATTGTGGATTTTCCTCTGCTGTAAGCATACCACTACTCGATTCATCGGAAAAACTCATAGAGAAAACAAATCGAAGGCATATAATGCGGTTTAAATGTTTCCTCTTATTAGTTTCTGTTGCAATCAGCAATAAACTTGATTAGAGAAGGTGTTGTTCTCCTTATTCTAGCATAATCTACTACAATACAGAAAGATCGCAGGAAATTTGCACCTATGCTAAAATGCAAACTATGTTGATCAAACGA
>JBBREZ010000055.1:0-20303 GCA_038225095.1 Caldilineales bacterium | reverse complement strand
AACCAGACGCCAGACATCCAAAGTATATTGAAACGGTCTATGGGATGGGATATCGCTTTGCAAACCAAAAAAATGCTAGCACGTAGTCGGCAAGTCATGCGCGCGTATAGGCGTTCACTCGTTGGGAAACTTACGCTTGCTTTTCTCTTAATGGGCGTTACCGGCGTACTCCTTTTTGCCTTGCTGGTCGCCCAACGCACCCGTTCCGAGTTTGATCGTTTTCTATCCGTGCAGGATCAATCTGTTCTACTAGACGCCCTAAACGATTATTACGCAGCCCATAGCAGTTGGGCTGGGGTCGATCAAATGCTGAACAGAACCCCGCCGCTTGACTACTACAGCCATAGCATCACCCTGATCGACGCAAGCGGCCGTGTTGTGGTTAGCAACGTTGACTATGCTATCGGTCAAACCGTGCCGAGCAGCGAATTGAACGCCAGCACACCGATCAGTGTTAACGGCCGAACGGCTGGATACGTTCTCTTTATCCATCCTACCCCCGAATCTGCTCGTGTAACCTCTGCCCTCGCCGCAGACTTTTGGCGGCGGGTGAGCTGGGCCGCAGTTACCAGCGCGATCATCACCGTATTGATTGCGCTGGTTCTAGGTAGCATTCTGGCGCGCACCCTCACCCATCCGGTCAGTGAGCTGACGGCGGCAACGAAAGCAATGGCTGGCGGCCAGCTTGATCAGCGCGTGAATGTGCGCTCGCGCGATGAAATCGGCCAATTAGCCACCTCTTTTAATCAGATGAGCACTGATCTGGCGCGCGCCAGCCAGTTGCGCAAACAGATGACGGCTGACCTAGCGCATGATCTGCGCACGCCGCTTACGATCCTGCGTGGCTACATGGAAGGGTTGAAGGAAGGGCGGCTGCAAGGATCGGCGGCGCTCTATGCCATTATGTATGGCGAAGTCGAACATCTACAACGGCTGGTTGAAGATTTGCGTACCCTCTCGCTGGCCGATGCTGGCGAACTGCCGCTTAACCGGCGCACGGTTGATCCGATGGCCCTGCTTGAACGCACCGGATTGGCCTATTTCGTCCAAGCGGAACAGCAAGGAATTGGTCTGCGCGTGGTGCCAGTGGGGGAAACTATCGGCGCGCTGCCTTCGATTTCGGTCGATACGGATCGGATGACGCAAGTGTTGAACAATCTGGTCTCGAATGCCTTGCGCTATACCACGCAAGGGGAAATTGTGCTCTCGGCTGCGGCTGAAGACCAGCAGGTTACCCTGAAAGTCAGCGATACGGGCCCCGGTATTGAACCCGAGCATCTACCCTTCGTTTTTGACCGCTTCTACCGGGCTGATCAATCACGACAGCGAGCCGACAGCACCTCTTCCGGTTTAGGGTTAGCGATTGCCAAAGCCATTGTTGACGCGCACCATGGCTCGCTTACGGTGGAATCTACTTTTGGCCACGGCACCACTTTCACCATAATGCTGCCGGTGTCGCCCGTTCACAAAACAGGTGAAGGCCCCGACAAAGCTGAGAGCAAGCGTCCACTGGTTAGTGTTGCCCAGCGCTAGAGTTTGTAACGGGCCGGTAAGTCCTGATAAAATAAAAAAACCGCAAGCATCGGGTGTATACTCGGTTGCCTGCGGTTTGGGGCTTTGTCATGATCGCAATGTCCAGGGGAATTCACCAGACGTATTACACTTGGCGACAAACTTGCTTCATCTGTACAATGGCGCTTCAAAACAAAAAGCCGCAGGCAACGGGGTATGCGCTACGACTGTGTCAACAAAAATTGTTGGAAAATTACCAACTCAAAGGCACGCTACTCCCTAGATCGACTATCACCTGGTTAACCCTATCGATTAGTAGGAAAATTGGCCTTTGATAAAACATGGGTTCGCGTTCTGAATCAGTTGGTCGCTAGTTTGAATTTTTCATCGTAGCATGCCAGCATTAGCCATGTCAACTTATGCGCCGTCCTGTTTTCGTTGTATAATTGGCGGATTGCGATGGTCAATTTCTATGCCAAAGGAGGATTCATGGTTTCTGAAGACCCGCAGATTCCAGTCGTCGAACACATGGCCTGGTTGAATATCCCACCAGCCGCAACGCTGGATGAGGAGACGCGTACTTTATTGGGCAAAGCAGAGCGTAATGTCGGCTTTTTGCCCAATGTCTTGGCCACCTACACGATTCGGCCCGAACATTTGCGCCGTTGGATCAGGCATTTCAACGAGATCATGCGCGGCGAATCCGAGTTGACCCCTGCCGAGCGCGAAATGATCGGTGTTGTGGTCTCGGCAGAGAATCATTGTCTTTACTGCCTGGTCAGTCATGGCGCGGAACTGCGGCAATTGCTCGGTGATCCGGTGTTGGGTGACCGCATCAGCTATGACTATCGGCGGGCCGGGCTGGATCAACGCACAATGGCAATGCTCGACTACGCTGTCAAACTTACCCGTACGCCAGTCGAGTGCAGCGAGGCGGATGTGCAACATTTACGCACCCACGGTTTTTCCGACCAAGCCATTTTCGACATTGCCGAGACCGCCGCCATGTACAACTTCACCAATCGTCTGGCTTCGGCCACCGGTATGATCCCGAATCGCGAATATCATGTGTTGGGCCGTTCTTGAACACTGATGTCTGATCACTTTTAATCGAGTTTTCCTATGTCGATCAACATTCCTAACTATTTCAAACGCTATGCTTGGACGTGTGAGCAGGTGGACACCCAAATCTGGTTCAGCACGTTTTCAGCCGAGTCCGAGGACGAATTCGATCTCTATGTGAGCCTAGGCGATGAATGGGTGCATTTTGCAGTCAGCCCCTTTTTGCCCCGGCCGGAAGCATCACAGCAAGCGCGCATCTACGAGGTTTTGCTTCGCCTGAATCAGCAGATGCGCCTGGTGCATTTTGCCGTTGATGAAGATGGTGATATCAATTTATTGGCTGAGTTGCCCGTGCACGGCTTCGTCTATGCCCACTTTGTCGCGGCCGTGGATGCATTGGTTTATTATACGCAAACATTGGCGCGCGATTTGGGGCGCATGATCAGTGAACCTAATTTTCGTTCACCGCTGATTCCAGTGTAGGCAGCCACCTGATGCAAGTACCCCACCCTAACCTTCCCCTAGGAGGGGAGGGAATCGATTGGTGGACCGAACGAGCCACTTTGTCTGCCCCTGATCAGTCCCCTCCCTGTAGGCTTCGACGTGAGCTCAGCCGAACGGGAGGGTTAGGGTGGGGTGCAGCGTAACACAAGCTATTCGACAAGGAAGGAAGCCATGCAATACGCAGAGGGTAAGTTTCGCGGGGCGGGCGAGCTAGAACTTTATTATCAAACTTGGCAACCAGCCAACGCTGCACGCGGTGTTGTCCTACTTGTTCACGGTTTTGGCGAGCATAGTAGCCGCTATAATTATCTGATCGAACACTTAATTCCGCAAGGCTATGCGATTCATGCGTTTGATCTGCGCGGGCATGGCCGTTCACCAGGCGCCAGGGGCCACGTCAATCAGTGGCGCGAATTACAGGACGATGTGCGTGCTTTTACTGATAAAGTAACGTCTCAACATCCTACACTGCCACTTTTCCTTTTTGGTCATAGCTTTGGCGGGCTGATTGCGCTCAATTATGCGCTGCAATCTTCTGCTAATCTGCACGGCGTGATTGCCTCCGCCCCTTTGCTGGCCCAAGCTAAAATTTCTCCGTTCCTGATTGTGCTCAGCCGCGTGCTACAGCGCGTCAAGCCGAATTTTGCCGTCAATGTGAAGATAGATGTCACCACGATTTCGCGCGATCCGGCCGAGGTGCAGCGCTACGCCAAAGACCGTTTGGTGCATAGCACCGGTACACCGCGGATGGCGCAGGAAATTGAAAAGGCGGCGCTTTGGACATTGGACCATGCCGCCCATTTACGCATTCCGTTGCTGCTTTATCATGGCAGTGCTGATCGCCTGGTGCCCATTGCTGGGAGCCGCCAGTTTTACGCGCAGGTTACCTTCCCCGATAAATGTTGGATCGAATATGCCGATGGCTATCACGAATCACATAACGATCGCGACCGCGCCAAGGTGTTTGCTGATCTGACAACCTGGTTGGACGCGCATTTGTAACACGCCAGTGCAGGCAGATTAGGAATGATGATCGAATAAGTTGTACATTTCGGAGATTAAAGAGAGATTGGAGATTACAGGACAACCATCGCCAATCTCTACGCGCCAAGTGATTGAATCACTACGCCTAAGCGTAGAAATTCAGCGCAGTGGGTTGTCGCTAAAAATTTTGGCTGCCAAACTGGGCGCAAAACGGGCGAATAATTCGCGTGAAATGCCGTTCTGTTCGGCAATCGCACTGTACAGATGCGCACTCGGCCGGGCTGTACGCAATTGCGTCGCAGGGTTAAGCGCAAAGAGGCCAAAACGTAAATTCCATCCCTCGTGCCATTCAAAATTGTCGACCAGTGTCCAGTGAAAATAACCACGCACATCGCAACCATCTTGAATCGCCCGGTGTAGTTGATGCAGATGGCCCAACAACCAGCGTGGCCGCTGATCATCATCGCGGTCGGGCAGGCCATTTTCGGTAATGTAGATTGGTTTGCCCAGCGTCTGCATTTCTCGGCAAAGTTGATACAATCCCTCTGGATAATATTCGCTGTAAGGACCATCACGGCCGTTGTCGGACAGTTCTGCGCCAGGTGAAAATTGTTGATCGCCAAAGAGGCTTAGTGGATTGGGCGAAAAGCGGACTAGGTCACGCGTATAATAATTGATGCCGATGAAATCGAAGCTGTTGGCCAACGGATAATAATATTGTCCAATGCCTAACGGCGGTCTGATCTTGCCATCCACCGTCGCCCAAATCCATAGATGGTCAAACAAATAGCGTTTGAGTTCAGCCGCAAAATGGTCAAGTGGATGATCAGGCCGCAAGCCGGTAAAGAGCCGAAATGCACTGGCATAACCAACTTGTGCGTTTGGTTGACAGGCGTGGATCGTCTGATAGGCCGCAGCATGGGCATAGAGCAGGTGGCGAAAGACCGGCAATGCCGCCCAGAAATCCTGTTTGCGCGGCGGCCAGATGCCACGAAACCAACTCTGGGCCAGATAGACCAGCGGTTCATTCAGCGTCAGCCAAGATTGGCACAAATCACCCAGCGCGTTGACAACAATCCGCACATATTTTTGAAAGTGGGCAATAATTTCGGCGTTTTCCCACCCGCCACGTGCCTCTAGCCAACGCGGGTTGGTAAAATGATGGAGCGATACCATCGGGGCTAGCCCACGCGCCCGCAATGCACCCAACATCTCTCGGTACCGATCCAGCGCCCTGTGATCAAACATGCCCGGTTCGGGTTCAACCCGGCTCCATTCGATGCTCATGCGGTGCGCATTCAAGTGCAATTGTTGCATGCGATCGAAATCGCGCTCGGCATTGCGCCACCAATCGCAGGCCAGCCCACTCTTATCGCCTTGCCAGATCGCGCCTGGCTGTTGCTCAAAGTCCCACCACTGATTGTTGCGATTATTGCCTTCGACCTGATAGGCAGAAGTGGCGGTTCCCCATAGAAATTTGTCGGGAAAGGTGAGCGCTTGCTCCATGATTGGTTTATCCCGTAGAATTGACGATTTTGGATTGACGATTGACGAACTGGCTGGATCAATGATCCGCTTGCTAGGCCAGCAATAAGGCAAGGATTCCCGCAAAATAGCTACCTTTAAGCAGTGCTAGGCACCGGCTTACCCGCCGTGGACTGGCGTCTTGCCAAAGATAAATGGTAGTGTAAAATAAAGGCATATTCACACCTGCGTTAATCAATACGAGATAAGTTCGCGAATAACTAAGTTGAATAAAGGGAATCAAACTCAAAAGTAGCGTTACAACACTTAGCGCTGCAATCAAACGCATCACCTTGTGAGCACCCAACTGGGTAGCCAGGGTCTGCTTGCCAGCAATCCGGTCACCATCCACATCTTCCAACGTTTTGAGAATTTCACGGGCGGCGATAAATGATGTTAGTACAAGCGCCGGGGCAAGGAGCGGTTTGAGTCTTGGCGGATTGAAGCCTTCTATGGCAACCGCGCCCACCAGCAGAGTACAGCCAGCCAACAGCGCAATGAGCAGATTGCCGCCACCGGGTGTGGCCTTGAGCCGAAGGTTGTAGAGCATCAGCAAGCCTAGCACAGTGAACGCAGCCACAATCGCCAGCGTACTGATCAACGCGCTAAAGGTCAATGCCCCCACTGCTAATAAAGCGATCAGCCACCGGGCACTCGCTGCGGAAACTAGACCGGCTGGAATGGGCCGGTCGGGCTTGTTGATCTTGTCTTCGGTCAAATCAAAATAATCATTGCTCGTATAGCCAAAGGCTGTTACACACCACATGGCGGTGGCGGCTAACCAAGCTGGTTGGGCCAGCGGCCAACCGTTAGCGAGGTAAGCGCCGATCAAGACGAGCAAGCTTGCAGGCACAGAATTGCTCAAACGCATCAAACGAAGCATGCCGCGCCACTGGGCCACCCTCGACAAGTGTAAGCGGCGGGTCATTGCTGCGCAGACGAGGCAGATGCCTGCGGCGTCAAGGCGCTGGCTGGCACATCGCGGGTTAAATCGGCGAGAATTTTGTAGCCATCCTCTGCCGTTTGCACGGCTAGATAGATATTTTCTTCTCGTACATCATCTATCCGTTTTGACTTAGGTAGATTGGCTCGGTAGGTGATAGCCAGCGCTGGGCGCGTTGTTTTGCCAAAGGCAAGGCGTCCCCAGCGTACTTGCTGAACTTGATCGGGCATAAAAAAGATATACCATAACCCGATTTCAGCTTCTGACCAATGGCTGATGCGCAAGAAACTTTGGTTTTGCACGCGACAGAGCAAGGCTCGCTCGCGCGTGGCAAAAGTACGATAGAAACCAGGCAGCCAGGTGTAGCGCTGCCATTTATTTTCTACGTTAAAACGACCTGTCACGAAAACTGGAATTTTTTGTTTGAGCGTAAGCGGTTGGGGAGGCAATTGTGGGAGTGGAGCCGCCGTAAAGTTCACAAAATCGCGATGACGCCAATAGGCTATCATGATGAGTATGGCTGCCAAGATAACAAGCCATAGCGCTGTAATCCACCAATGCCAGAGGATACTTGTTACAGCCATCAGTAGGAATAGCCATGTCAGCCAACGCAGCAGTGAGGCGCCAGCCAACCAGTAGCGGCTGGAATTATAAAAAAGGGTAGGCAGCGATAGCGGAAGCGGATCGCTAGGAAAGTCTGTAGGCAGTGGCTGGATAATAAAGGCCCCGCTCGAAGGGGGCGGGGCCTCATATTTACCATTAGGTGATGGCTTGATCTCTGGCAGCTTCAAGCGAAGACTCCTATCGGCGGCGTTTTGTTATAACGATTATAACTCTATTCAAGCACCCCACCCGCTCCCCTAGCAAGGGCGCAGGTGGGGTGCTTGAATAGTTACTTGTTAAATCCTTAGGCTGGTGCGGGCAGGCTACCACCCAGGTCTAATCCACCGTCGGCGCGCTTGTCGTTGCCACGCGCTGGCTCTTCAATTTTCGGGCCCCGCAGTGGTGTCTTACGGCCTGGTGTCTTTCCGACTGACTCGACTGGATCTTCACCACGCATCAAAGCTTCAAATTCAGGCGCGCTAATTGTTTCAATCTCAAGCAGCCGATTCGCCAGTACAACCATCTTGTCCCAGTGGCTGGACAGCAAATCATGACAACGTTGATGCGCTTCCTCGACCAAAACGCGTACTTCTTCGTCAATTGCCTGCGCAACCTTGTCGCTGTAGTTGCGATGTTCACTAAGTTGGCGACCTAAGAACACCATTTCCTCGCGTTCGCCATAACGAATGGGGCCCATCCGCTCGCTCATACCCCACTGGGTTACCATCGACCGAGCTAGATTGCTGACGCGTTCCAGATCATTGCTGGCGCCGGTGGTAATATCATGGAAACGGAGTTCTTCCGCCACCCGTCCACCCAGAAGCGCTACTAATTGATCGCGGAATTTATCCTTAGTCATCAAAAGCGTCTCTTCGTCGGGCAAGCTCATGGTGTAGCCGCCAGCCATCCCACGTGGCACAATCGTAATCTTGTGCACCGGATCGTGTTCTGGCAAGAAGTGCATCGCCACCGCATGGCCCGCTTCGTGATAGGCCACGATCTCTTTTTCTTTCGGCGTAATCAGCCGACTACGCCGCTCTGGCCCGGCAATCACGCGTTCGATGGCCTCTTGCAATTCATCATTGCCCACCGAACGACGGTTACGGCGCGCTGCCAAGATTGCGGCTTCGTTGACTAAATTTTCAATATCAGCACCCGCAAACCCGGGTGTCTGGCGGGCAATCACATCCAGATCAACATCAGCCGAAAGCGGTTTGCCGCGCACATGGACATCCAAAATCGCACGACGACCTTTCAAGTCCGGCGCATCCATCGTCACGCGCCGATCAAAGCGACCTGGACGCAAAAGCGCCGGATCAAGAATGTCAGGCCGGTTGGTGGCGGCAATCAGAATCACATTGGTATCAGTATCAAATCCATCCATCTCAACCAAAATTTGATTGAGCGTCTGCTCGCGTTCGTCGTGTGAACCGCCCAACCCTGCGCCGCGATGGCGACCAACAGCATCAATTTCGTCGACGAAAATAATGCAGGGCGAATTTTTCTTAGCCTGTTCAAACAGATCACGCACACGACTGGCGCCCACGCCCACAAACATCTCCACAAATTCGGAGCCGGAAATGCTAAAGAAAGGAACGCCGGCTTCACCAGAAACGGCTTTGGCCATTAAGGTCTTGCCAGTGCCTGGCGGGCCGACCAGCAGCACACCTTTGGGAATACGGGCGCCCAGCGCAGCGAACTTTTCGGGTTCCTTGAGAAATTCTACCACTTCCTGCAACTCTTGTTTAGCTTCTTCACTGCCCGCCACATCGGCAAACGTAATGCTTGGCCGATCACCCGTAAACAGGCGGGCTCGGCTTTTGCCAAAGCTAAATGCCTGGTTGCCAGCACCCTGCGCCTGGCGCAAAATGAAATAGAAAAAGGCACCCAAGAGAATCAGCGGCAGGATGGCGAGCAAAATGCCGCTCCAATTTTCCCACCACTTCGGGTCGTCAACTTTGATATCAACGGCGCTTAGCTGGTCGGCTGTCACGCCTAAATTACGTAGCGTGTCAACAATGCCCGTTTCCGTTTCCTTGCGCGATTGGATTTGGGTGTCGTCACGTTTGGTTACAGTTACTTTATCCTCTTTGACGACAAGCTCCTTCACTTCCCCATCCCGCACTGCCTTGGCCACATCGCCAATGGTTGCCGGCAGCACAGTTGTACTAGGACGGCGCATCAGCGAAGCATATAGAAAAGCGCCCAGTGCTAAGAGTAATAACACATAAATAGCGCCCGTTCGTAATCTTTTTGAATTCATTTTGGTTCCTGAGCTACGTATTCCGTACTGCGTCTTGCGTGCATTGCTGCCTGCGCAATCCGTAGTACCAACAGTGCAAAAAGATATTTACGCTAAACATACAATTGGAAGATTAAAATCAATGTAAATTGTACCACATTGAACAGATTACGTCAATGGAAAGATCATCCAAACAAATGAGCTAAAAATCCTTCCGGCGAGCGCGTAATTGTCTATCTACAGCTTAACAAATTTTTGTCCTAAGCGCAGTAGGATCGCTTCCAACCGATCAGTCCGTTGGCAACAGCGTAAACAACGAAAGCTCTGGGCGGCAGTTAAACCGAATGGGCAGCGGCCAAACCCCGAGTCCCCGATTGGTGTATACCTGGCGTGCTTGACTTTTGTGCAGACCGATTGGATAGCGGCGGCCATAGGGCGGCAAAACAGGCGCATAGGTGTATAAACCCGCGGCGTCCGCATGGAGCAGCGGCAGGCGCACCTGTCCACCATGACTATGCCCACTGAACTGCACCGCGATCGGCGCTTGTTCTTGGCGCACATGATCAAAAAAATCCGGTTCATGCGCTAGTAAAAGGGTTGTGGCCTTGCTGGGTACATCGTGCAAAGCGGCCTTGAGATCAGGCCGCCCGCTCCACACATCATCTACGCCAGCTAACCATAAATCGTCCGCCAATTGGGCGGCGGCATTGCGCAATATTTTCACGGGGGTTTCGGCCAGCATCGACTGGACAACGTGAATATCCGACCAATAATCGTGGTTGCCATAGCTGGCAAACGCAGGCATCTGTAGCCGGCGCAATGGATCCACCAAGCCTGCTGCATCCCTGGCCTCGCTGCCGACGTAATCGCCGGTGAGGAAAAGCCAGTCAGGCGCCAAGGCATTCACCATGTCAATGGCCGCGAGTAGGCGTTCTGGGCTAAAGAACTGGCTAAGATGAAGATCAGAGATCTGGGCAATGCGTTTCCCTGCCAGCTTTTCTGGCAAGCCAGGGATCATCAGTAGAATATGCTCAATGTCAACCCATTGTGGCTCTAGCACGCGCGTATAGGCCGCTACACTGGCTGCGCTCAGCGTCAATCCACCCAACAATTTGAGCACATGGCGGCGGGTAAAGCGTGGGTTAGCAGGTTGCATCATAGCCGATAAAACGCTGATTGGGGGTCATTCGTTCCTAACTACTACATCATATTAACCTTGTTAGCGTTCGCGTTGGCGAATAACTTCGTATAGTATTAGGGCGGTTGAAGTGGCAAGGTTGAGGCTATCGGCGGCGCCATGCATGGGAATGGCGACCGTCTCGTCGGCGGCGGCCAACCAGTCTGCGCCTAGCCCATGCGCTTCACTACCCATCACCACCGCCAGCGGACCAGTCATCTCGGTGGCGGTGTAACGGGTTTGCGCATCGGGCGTGGCGGCAATGATGCGAACCTGATGGCGGCGTAGCCAGGCAATCGCGTCTAGTGTAGGCGTTTCAACCACGGGCACTGTGAAGAGCGTACCCAAACTGGCGCGGATCACGTTGGGATTATGTAAATCGGTCGCACCGGCGCAGACAATTACCCCATCAACGCCGACGGCGTCTGCCGTACGTAAAATGGTGCCCAAGTTGCCGGGCTTTTCGACGCCTTCGATCACAGCCAAAAAAGCGGGCGTGCCCAGCGGCAATTGGTCAAGTGTACGTTGTAAATAAGGGACAACGACCAGGATGCCCGCGCTGTCGTCCCGATACGCCAACTTGGCAAAGATTACGGGCGTTACTTCAAAAAGCGCAAGTTGACGGTTCTGTTCTAACGTATAAAGTTTGCGCACAATCACCGCCACCATATCGTCTGTGGCAAGCTCTGGACAGATATAAGCCTCAATCGGGATCACGCCATTTTCGAGCGCGCGGCTTACCTCACGCATGCCTTCGACAACCGTGACGCGGCGCGCATCCCGCTCATGGTGCTTGGTTAACTTGATCACATCTTTGATGCGCGAATTGTGAAGACTAGTAATCTTGATCATGCAGCCAAATTTTAGAATTTGATGATTGACAACGATTGTTTTTTAGATGTATACTTTAGCCTTCTATAGAGAAGGAGATCAAGATGGCTAATAAGACGTATGATAATCAAGCACAAAAAATTACGGTCACAGTCCCGGTTGCTCTACTTGAGCGATTAGCCGAGTATGTCCCAGCGCGGAAACGTAGCACCTTTATTGTACAAGCCATTGAAGATCGCCTGGCGATTGAAGAACAATTGGCGGTCCTTGAAGAAACGGCTGGAGCCTGGTCAGATGAAAATCACCCAGATTTAGACAGTGTGGAGGCTGTCGAGCGCTGGATTTGCGATCTGCGTAATACCTGGACGATTCCGGAAATGATGAACCCAGAAAGTATGAATAATGAATAGGTTGCTGCTCGATTCGGGGCCTGTTATTCTCCAACTGCGCAGCCATAAACGTACGGTTCAATTACTGCGTAGTTTAGGGGCGGCTAACCGGTTGGCGATCTCTGCTGTGACCCGGATCGAAGTGCGGGCACGTATGTTGCCATTAGAACGATTTGCCACTCAGAAGCTATTATCGCGTTTTATCACTTATGATGTAGACCGTGACATTGCCGACAGAACCGGGGATATGATTGCAACCTTACGAACTAGGGGTGTATCTGTTGCGCTGCCTGATGTCATGATTGCTTGCACAGCGATTGCGCATAATTTGACTTTGTTGACTTTCAACAGCGCACATTTTGAGATTATACCGGGTTTGAGTCTTTATCCGCTCACCGATAATTACTAATCGATAAAACAAATAGAGAGCATAGTAAACCACTGTTTCGTAGGTGCGGTTTTTAACCGCACATCGGGTGGCAACCGGCCCCGTGCGGTTTTTAACCGCACCTACCCTTTCTTTGACTTTTATTGGTTTTCTCTATAAGCTCGCAGTCAAGCAAAGCATTTTATGCCCCGGCACTCCAGCGCACAAATGAGCCGCTAGGCAACAAGCGTCCGACACTGTCCGTCACCGTCATTTCACCACTTTCAATCCTCCCACTCTCCATCTGCATGATGTCATCCATCTGATTATGCAGGACAAGCGGTGTAAAGCCCGGCGTATGACAACTGTAGAGCAGAAAAAGCGGGTCTTTTGTGAGCAAGGCGCGACAGGCATTCAACAGCGGCTCTAAGTCATCTTCAATTTTAAAGACTTCGCCTTGTGGCCCACGCCCAAATGACGGCGGATCCAAAATAATGCCTTGGTAGGTGTTGCCACGCCGTTCCTCACGCTTGACAAACTTCAGCGCATCATCCACCAGCCAGCGAATGGGTCGCTCATCCAGCTTGCAGACCTGAGTGTTTTTGCGCGCCCAATCGACCACACCTTTGGCGGCATCTAAATGCACCAAATGTGCACCCGCCTGGCTGGCCGCTAGCGTGCTGCCACCGGTATAAGCAAACAGATTGAGCACATGTAAATTGCGATCGTTCGTGCGCTTCATGCGGTTGCGAATTTTCTGCCGCAACCAATCCCAATTTTCCGCCTGCTCTGGGAATAAACCCATGTGGCCAAAATTAGTTAGCTTGATCTGAAAGACCAGGCTGTTGTAAAGAATTTCAAAATCGCGTGACACTTTACGTTGCCACGTCCATTTGCCGCCTTCTTCCGAACCGCGCGTGTAGACTCCATCGGCCTGTTTCCATTCCGTTTCGGGCAAGCGCGGTCTCCAGACCGCTTGGGGCGCAGGCCGGATTAATGTATACGGCCCAATGCGCTCTAACTTTTGCATATGGCCCGAATCGAGCAGAATGTATTCGTTATCAGTCAGCGACTGCGCCGCGATTTTGTTTAATCTGGCATCGGTTGTATTTGTCATAATAGAATTTTAACATAGGTTTTCGTGACTCGACAAGAACGTGGTAGGATTGCAGATATTGGAGTGTGCAATTTAAGAGGCGGTCTAAAAAACGATGAATGAATTCACCGCCTGATACACAAAACGTGTTAAAACACGTTACGTCTAGATGTTAACCCGTTTCGCGCCCAGTGGGCACCCGCTCTTGGGGCGCGGTTTTCCCTATCAGACGCCGAATTCATTCGGTGGGTTTTTAGATCGTTTTTAACCCTATTCAAGCATAGTTGAGCCGCCTTATGACAATCTTACTATTGGAAACTTTAGCCGCCAACGCTTGGCCGGCGGCTGAGGTGGAAACACTCGATGGCTGGCAATTGCGCCATACCTACGGTGTCACACGCCGCGCCAATTCGGTTTGGCCGAATCGCGCACTTGATAGCGTGGCGCTGGAAGAAAAATTGACGCAAGTGGAACGGTTCTACGCCCAGCACACTTTGCCCGCGCGTTATCACATGAGCCCGGTGGCGCAACCAGCCCACTTGGATCAACTTTTGGCGGCGCGTGGCTATGCTAGGATAGCAGGCACCGCCGTACAAGTGGCCGAACTCTCGACTGTTTTGGCGCAAACGCCCGCGCTACAGAAAATACCTGAATTTGAGCTTGAAGTCGCCGAGCAATTCGATGAAGCATGGTTTCAGGCGTACGCCCAGTTCGAGGCGCTGGCCGGGCAAGAAATGAACATGCGCCGCACGATTTTGCAGGGCATTATGGCGAGTTGTGGTTTTGTTCTGTTGCGCGTCGATGATGTGCCGGTTGCCGTGGGCCTGGGCGTCGTCGAAGAGCGTTGGCTGGGCGTCTTTTGTATGGCCACTGCCCTTGGCTTTCGGCGGCGTGGTGCAGCCAGCGCCATTTTGCGTACATTGACGATCTGGGCGCAATTGTACGATGCCCGCCAAGCTTATTTACAAGTCGTGGAAGCCAACGAGCCCGCGCAACGGGTCTACGCACGCGCCGGTTTTGCCACGCTTTATCACTATCATTATCGAGAAAAGAGGGCAACAGGATGAATCCATCCCTTGATACACAAAATCTGTTGATGAAAATTGAAAATTAATTTGGTAACGTGTAGGGAGTATCCTCAGATACGGCTCTCGAAGATTAGCGCCGCATCTGAGGATGCTCCCTACACAATATCATGACCGGTTTATTCAATAGTTTTGGGGTTTGACAGGCAGAAAGTGGTTTGTTAAACTAATTATCAAAGTAATCGTTTTGCAGATTTGGGGTAGCACAATGATCCGCACGCCAGTGATGAGCAAAAGCTAATCCTTATGGGCTTTGCGCCATGAAAAGATGAAGCGTAGATTGTCTGCTCCCCACTAGATTTGCAGCCGTTTGGCTGATTAATTATGAATGGGCCGTGGGCGACAGCATCCCACGGTTTTTTATTTGCCTTTGATTTCTTTGGGCACACGTATTGCCATGGAGAAGGATGGTGCTAAAATCTAGTTTTCGGTCATTTCGCTATAGATCCAGGTTAATGCAAAATTTACGGATAAATTTTTAGTTGCAAGCAAGGCAAAGTTATGCTTAGGAGGAAATCATGCAGGGAAAATGGGATATCTACCGGCGTCTGCTGAGTTATCTGCGCCCCCATTGGCGGGAAGTAACGGTGGCCTATGTATCGATGCTCATCGCGACATTGCTGAGCTTGTTGGTGCCACAACTGGTGAAGCGCGCAATTGACAGTGGCCTTTCTACGGGGAATGCCCGTGCGCTTTTTATCACGGGCAGACTGATTCTGTGTGTGGCGATTGCACGAGGACTCGTGTCATTGGCTCAACGTTTCTATGGGGACTGGCTGACCTTTCGCGTCTCTTATGATTTACGCGGCGACTTCTATATTAGTTTGCAAAGTTTGCCTTTTGCTTTTCATGATCGCGCCAAAATTGGCGATCTCATGAGCCGCGTCACCAGCGATATTGGGGAGACCGAGCGGTTTATCGGCAGTGGTCTGATGAACTTGGCGGCGACCGTGTTGTTACTAATTGGGGTCGTGGTCGCCATGTTTTTGGAGAACTTTCGGCTCACCTTGTGGACCCTGGCGCCATTGATCGCGTTGGTGTGGGTGGCGATCCGTTTTGGTAGCATTGTCCGCCCGCTCTTCCGCAAAATCCAAGATCAGATGGGCGTGTTGTCTTCGGTGATGCAAGAAAGCCTGACTGGGATTGGTGTGGTCAAGGCTTTTGCGCGCGAGCCGCACGAGTTGGAAAAATTCGACCGTGATAATTCCATCTGGTTTGATATGCGTTACGAGTCGATCAAGGTGTGGGCGCATTACTGGCCGCTCTTCAACTTTGTGTTGGCGATTGCGATTTTTTTGCTGCTCTGGTTTGGCGGCCCTTTGGCGCTCGGTGGGCAAATTACGGTTGGCACCCTTTTCGCGATGATTTCCTACGCCTTGATGTTGAATGCGCCGGTATCGCAGCTTGGCTTCTTGGTCAACATGGCTACCAGCGCCGATGCCAGCGCCTCGCGCGTTTTTGAGATCATCGACACGCCCAACGAGGTGGTAGAGCCAATTGACGCTATCGCCCTGGAAAAACCGCGCGGTGAAGTGCGCTTTGAAAATGTCAGTTTTGCCTACCGCGAGGGCCGCAGCATCTTGCGCGAGGTGAACTTTGTGGCCGAGCCGGACCAGGTGATCGCGCTGATCGGGCCGACCGGTTCGGGTAAATCAACCATTACCAATTTGATCCCGCGCTTTTATGACCCCAGCGAAGGGCGTATCTTGGTGGATGGCATTGACATTCGCCAGTTGCAGTTGAAAAGTCTGCGCAGCCAGATTGGGATCGTTTTACAAGAGCCTTTCCTCTTTAATGCGACCATGGCGGAAAACATTGCCTATGGCCGGCCAGAAGCACCCATGTCGGAGATCGTTGCCGCCGCCAAAGCCGCCAGTGCACATGAGTTTATCGAGGCAACGACTAGAGGCTACGAAACAATGGTCGGTGAACGCGGGGTGACACTGAGCGGTGGTCAGAAACAGCGTCTGGCAATTGCGCGTGCGCTGTTGTATAACCCACGCATTTTAATTCTGGATGATTCGACCAGCAGTGTGGATACAGAGACGGAGCATCTGATTCAAGCTGCGTTGGCGATTTTGATGAAAGGTCGCACCACTTTTGTGATCGCGCAACGGTTGGTCACCCTGAAAAGCGCTGATTTGATCTTGGTGCTCGACCACGGGCGCATTGTCGAGCGCGGCACCCATGCTGAATTGCTGACGCGCAACGGTCTCTATCGGACAATTTATGATCTGCAACTGAAGGATCAAGAAGATTTCTTGGCGCTACAGCGTGGGAAAATAGACGAAGAGCGTGTGCGCAAAGCGATGGAAATGGCGACGAAAATCACGCCAGAAATCAGCACTGACCTGACCCCAACGATGGTAATTGAGAGGTAATGATGGCAATCCAGAGTAAAAGTCTCCAAATTGAGCGACCTGAGGGTGATTCTGGTTTCGACTGGTTGTTTAGCCGCCGAGCCAGCGCCGAAGAACAAGAACGTTTAGCGCGTGAAGAGAAGATTCGCGATCTGTTGCCTGACGAAGAAGACGACAAAGCCGGACGACCGTATGACAGCCAATTGTTGGGGCGTTTAGTTGCGTACCTAAAGCCGTATCGTTCGGATACGATTGTCGCCGTGATTTTGATGGCCGTGGCCTCCTTGTTGAGTATCGCCGGTCCCTGGCTAATCGGGCTCGCCATCGACCGTGGGATCAGAGCCGGTTCGTTGGCACAACTGCGTCAGTGGACGGTGCTTTTTATCCTGGCTGCCTTGGCCGAATGGCTGACCAACCGCTACCGTATTTCGTTGATGGCCTATGTCGGCACCAAAGTGGTGACGGATATGCGCAGTGAACTTTTTCGGCATTTGCACAAGCTTTCACTCAACTTTCATAACAATTACAGTGTCGGGCGGCTCATGAGCCGTTTGATTGGCGATGTCGGCACTTTGCAAGACTTTGTCACCTGGTCGATCACCGGCTGGACCCGTTCACTGTTCATTATCATTGGGATCGTCGTCGCTATGTTTGCGTTGAATTGGGTGCTGGCTATCGTCACCTTTGCCGTCTTGCCGCTGATGATTTTATTGACGAACTACTGGCGGGTCCGCGTGCGCTCGGCCTATCGCGACACGCGCACGCGGCTTTCGTTGATCAACGGCTATCTGAACGAATCGATTTCTGGCATTCGCGTTACCCAAAGTTTTACGCGCGAGGCGCGTAATTTTCGTCATTTTGACGATCTGAACCGTTCGTATTTTGATGCCAACGTAGCCGCCACCTGGTTGACGGCAATTTTCTTCCCCGGCGTAGATTTTATCGGTTCATTAGCCACGGCCCTGGTGGTGGGGGTGGGCGGCTGGCTGGTGGTGGGCGATGCATTGACCGCGGGCACCCTGGTCGCCTTTGTGCTCTATGTGGACCGTTTCTTTGACCCGATCCGCGAGATCGCGCAACGCTATAACACGCTTCAAGCGACGATGGCCGGTTGTGAACGCATCTTCTATTTATTGGATACGCAGCCCGATCTTGAAGATACGCCCCAGGCTGGCACATTGCCCGCGATCACAGGCCGCGTCGATTTTGAGGATGTTTCATTTTTCTATAAACCTGATGCGCCTGTGTTGCATAAAGTCAATCTACACGCCGAACCGGGCGAGCGGATTGCGTTGGTCGGCGAAACGGGCGCGGGCAAAAGCACGATCATTCGGCTGCTAACGCGCTTCTTCGAGGTGACGGAAGGCGTCATCAAAGTTGATGGCCATGATTTGCGCGATGTGACGATGGCGAGCTTGCGCTCGCAACTGGGCATTGTGCTGCAAGACACCTTTTTGTTCAGCGGCACGCTGGCCGATAATATCCGCTATGGCCGGCTGGACGCAACCAACGAGGCGATCATCGATGCGGCCAAGGCTGTGGGCGCGCATGATTTTATCAGCAAACTGCCCGACGGCTATCAAACCGTAGTCCAGGAGCACGGCGCTAATCTGAGCGTAGGGCAGCGCCAGATCATCTCGTTTGCACGCGCTTTACTGGCCGACCCGCGCATCCTGATTCTCGACGAAGCCACCAGCAGCGTCGATACGACGACCGAAAAAATCATCGAACAGGCGCTTGACCGCTTAATGGAAGGGCGCACCAGCTTTGTGATTGCGCATCGGCTGAGCACAATTGTGAACGCCACTAAGATTGTTGTGCTCGATCATGGACGCATTGTTGAAATGGGTTCCCATGCCGAACTGCTGGCGCAAAAGGGGCGTTATTATAACCTCTATACGATGCAATGGGCGCAACAGGAAGTGGCTCAATAATGATAGAGTGAACATTCTTGGATTTTTTTCATAATCTGGGGAGGTAGCATCCTCAGATGCAGTGTTCGATGTAGATCGTAACCGCACCTGATAGAGCAATCAAATAAACGCCATACAATTGAGGAGCAGGCACGCCTTCGTGCCGCGCCCAGGCTTCGACCTGAGCTCAGCCGAAGGGGACTCCCGAGCCGCACGCGGCATGCTCCCTGCTCAATTCTATGCCTTTTAAATGATTTGTCTATGAGGATGCTACCTTCGCCCTATTAACACGTCGCGTTGTTAAAAGAGAATTGCTGGGCGTTGGGCATTGGGTTTCGCCGCTTTGGCAAAGTCGGTGTAGAATAAGCCAAAGTTGCCATTCATTTTGTCATTCCTCCACTATGCCGGAAGCACCTGTTCCATGCTCAAACGCACGTCGCTGCTTATGCTGGTTTTGACGCAATTGCTCTATCTCGCTGCCCTTGTCCCTTGGTATGTAATTGCCCAATTGACCTACAGCTCCTATGATCCAGTGGCAGCGGCCGAGGATCAGATGCGCCAGTTGTTTTTCTATACGATTATACTTTGCCCCCTGGCGCCGTTGCTCTGTAGCCTCTTCAGTTGGATCAGCTTTGATCGGCGTAAATACGCATGGGCTATCTTCTGGACGCTGGTGCCATCGCTGCTTGCCTCGCCCGTAGCCGCCTATCTGTATTCTGTCTGGCGTCGCGGATTTTGATCTAGCCGTTGGGCAACCGAATTGAATCCCCGTCAGCTCTTCTGCGCCAACTGGATGCAGCGCAACTGATGGCGGCGCAAGGTTGGATGACAATAGCCGGCATGCCTATCCTCACAAATGATGTACGTGTCCTCATTATTGCCGGTGACCCACTGGCGCGGGCCGGTCTTGCGGCGCTGCTGGCCAATCAACCTGCGCTTGCGATCATCGGTCAAGTTGCGCCGGCAACTGATCTGACAACGCAGATCGCAGCGTATCAACCAAACGTTGTGCTCTGGGATCTTGGTTGGAATCCGGCCACTACATTGGACTACTTGACTGAGCTTGCCGACAGCGGATTGCCCGTGTTGACATTGGTGCCAGACGAAGCCCAGACCGGCGCTGTTTGGGCTGCCGGCGCCCGCGGCTTACTGCTGCGCGATGCTCAGGTGGATGCCTTGACTGCCGCGCTCGTGGCCCTGGCGCATGGTCTGGTTGTGCTTGAACCCGTCTTGGCGAATGGCGTGGTGGTCAGTTCTGGTACAACGCCGCATTTGTTAGCCGAATCGCTGACGCCACGCGAACTCGAAGTGTTGAAACGCATGGCCGAAGGGTTATCCAATAAAATGATTGCCCGCGAACTGGAAATCAGTGAACACACGATTAAATTTCATGTCAATGCCATCCTCGGCAAACTCGGCGCGCAAAGTCGCACCGAAGCCGTTGTGCGCGCGACGCGTGCTGGGCTGATCCTGCTTTGATTGACGATTTTAGATTGACGATTGACGAAGTTGGTTCGTAGACGAAACCCCTTGTTCATCTGAAATAAATCGTAACGATTCAGGCGTAGCGCTGCACAGGTAGACAAGGAAACAGGTAGTACGCTCTATATCCCTGTTTACACCCCATTTACTGATGGGCGTCTACCTATCTACAGAAGCACTGAACAATTACAATAAATTACCCTCTCCTAGCCATTCTTCCAGGTAGTCC
>JBBREZ010000054.1:0-20388 GCA_038225095.1 Caldilineales bacterium | reverse complement strand
CCGCCACCGCTGCCGCCAAACTGGCGCAATGAATCGCGTAACAAATTGCCTACATGCACGTCTACATCGGCGGCGCGCGCAAAGATCAAGGTCAATTTATCGCCGCCCGTGGCTGCCAACAGCGCCAGCGCACCAGGATATTGCTGTAAATTTTGCGCTAACGTTTTCGTGGCGCTGGCGTCTTTGTCGGCAAATATTTTGGCTATTATGCGATATTTTTCGCCTGAATTTGCTGCGCGTACGAGGGCGCCCGCTTCCTGCGCCAACTGTTCCTCGACTAATGTTTTAACTGTAGCTTGTAACTCTCTGATCTGCGCCAAGTTGCGTTCCACCAGGCGCGGCACTTCGCTCAGTTCGGTGCTGAACAGCGTGGCCGCTTCGATTAGCAGGCGATGCTTTTCGGCATAATCGCGATAAGCGCGTTGGCCGCACAAAAAGGTGAGACGCACCTGACCACGCCGACGCTCTAACCGTGTAAATTTAACCGTTCCCACTTCCGCCGTGGTGCGCACATGCGTGCCGCCACAGGCCGAATAGTCGAATTGGTCAATTTCTACAATGCGAATTTTGCCGGTCACCTTGGGCAGTTTGCGCAACGGCACCGTAGACAATTCGCTGTCGGCGACAAAATAGGCTGTGATCGGCAGGCTGGCGTAGACCATGACGTTGGCGATCTTTTCGGCTTGGTCGAGCTGAACTTGCTCAAGCGCTGCGACATCTAAATCGAGGGTGGATTCGGTGTCGCCAAAATGCACAGAAACCGTTTCATAGCCGAAGTGGCGATAGAAAATTTGTGACAACAAATGTTGGCCCGAATGTTGCTGCATGTGATCGTAACGCCGCGACCACTCGATCACGCCATGTAATCGTTCGCCGGGCTGAGCATTAAGCAATGGCGCATCTAAAATGTGCAACACATCGTCATTCTCCGTTGCAATTATGTCTACGACGCGCCGGTCGCCCAGCATACCCGTGTCGAACAGTTGCCCGCCGGAAGTCGGGTAGAAGAAGGTCTGGTCAAGCAGCACCGCCGGTTGGTTGTTCACTTGCACGGTAGCAACAAGCTGAGCGTCAAATTCGGTCTGATAGGCGTTGGTGTAATAAAGCCGTTCGGTCATTTTGGCCCCTTGATCAGATGAATACAATTGAACACTTCGGCTATCATACTGGAAGTTAGCCGATTTATCAATCCGCAAGAAGTTTGAAGCTCTATGGTATAATCTCGATACACTAATTTCTGAAAGAGGAGGCTACATGTTATCTGTACCTGCGATCGATGAGACTGGAAAGATTACGCTGCTAGAGAAGATTCCGCATCTTCATCGCGCCCGCGTGATTGTCACCGTGCTGGAAGAGTTGCCCATCATTGACTCGGCAGAGCATGAGGAGCAGCCGCCAGCCGGTAGTTGGCTGGGTTCAATGCGTCATACAATTGTAGGAAAAATCGGAGACCTGGTTACGCCGCTTGAAGATACTTGGTCAGACTGGGAGGTCTTGTGCGAATGAATTTTCCACTTGACACCCATGTTTGGATTTGGAGCGTAGGCGTCACCGCAAAGGTAAGCTTAGCATCGCAGTCTGCTCTAGCCAATCGACAACACAACTTTTTTCTATCACCCATCAGTATTTGGGAAACCTTACGCTTGATCGAGAAAAAGCGCCTGCCCATCAATATCGCGCCACAACTTTGGATCGAGCATGCGCTACAATTCTCTGGTGTTCAGGAAGCCCCGCTGACCTATGCCGTTGCGCGACGTTGTCGCCAACTTCAACTGCCGCAATAAGACCCCGCCGACCGTTTTATTGCGTCCACCGCCCTAGAATATGATCTAACCTTGATGACTGTTGACGGGCATCTGCTGCAATCTGCAGAACTGACCACCTGGTCAGCTGTATAAAAATTCTTAGCCGACAGGAGATTTACTGTGAAATTATACTTGATTCGCCATGGTCAGAGCTTTGTCAACTTGGCGGACTGGGACTGGGAAAGCGACACGATCGATCAACCATTGACTGAATTGGGGCAGCGACAGGCCACAGCCTTGGCGGCCTGGTTGCCCCAACATTTGCCGCAAATTGATGCGCTCTATTGCAGCACCATGCAGCGGGCCCGTCAGACGGCCGCACCGCTGGCTGATATATATCAGTGCCCCATTCAGTT
The DNA here is from genome assembly GCA_038225095.1 of Caldilineales bacterium. Lineage (GTDB taxonomy): Bacteria > Chloroflexota > Anaerolineae > Caldilineales > Caldilineaceae > JAPLGZ01. The sequence goes on along the minus strand of JBBREZ010000054.1, from coordinate 18,227 downwards.
TGATGATCGCGTGCGCGAGATCGGCAATAACCAGATCAATCATGTAGCCTGGCCAGACGAACAGTTGCCCAGGAAATTCGCGGCTGGCTGGCCAACGGCGCGCCCCTTTTCACCCACGATGAGCGATGCCGAAAGCAGCGAGACTTTTATGCATACACGCGTGCGCGTGGGCTTGTTTCTAGAACAAATCGTGGAACGCCATCGTGATCAAGTGGTGATGGTCGTCTGCCACGGCGGCGTCTTCGATTGTGTGTTTGATCACGTCTTTAATGTGGGCCCCTGGCGACGCACGGAAATCTGGACATATAATACAGGTGTGTCGCACTTTGAATATGTTGCGCTGCCTAACCGCGAAGTCTGGCGTTTGGAGTATCATAACCGCACAGAACACCTTCACGGCATCGAAAGCGTCTGATCAGCGCTTCACTCATCGATTGACGATCTGCTTGGTTTGTCGCCCCGTCTTTCGGCTGTAATTTCAACAAAAAGGTAAGCAAAAAGCAAGCAAGGTTTAATCCATTCTTCATCATTGATCGCTTATAATTTAGTCACATTACCTACAAAAGATGATCACGAGCAAGCTTGACGCTTTAGGCGCCGATTGCTCGTCCAGGCGGTTCATACGTGCAGAAAGGAAAGAAGGAGATGAGACAAATACGCCGCGTGTTATTGGGTTTGGTCTTTTTGATGTTGTTGTTTGTGGTTGCTATGGGGCAGGCCAGGTCTACCGTGTGGGCGCGCGCAGAGCAAGAGCTGCCAGCATTAGCGCCACACCGAACGGAATTAGTCCAACAAGCTGAGGCCAAGACGCCCAACGAGGATTCCCCTAACGATCCACTGGCGGCGACGCCCGAAATGCGCGTAGGGGATATACCAGTTGCCTATCATGATGAACTGGCCGTGAGTCAGGGCATATCTTTGACCTACAAGACAAAAGGGTTAGGCGACCCGATTGAAAATCAGCTGATTATCCAATCCAAAGCGGGCGATGGGAGCGTGGTGCAGATCGGCCCTGAGCACTGGGTGCATTCGGCGAGCAAAACCTATGATCTCGTACCAACATTTTTCCCTGGTGCAGTGGAAGTAACCAACATTTCTTCGAAGCAGCCGATTTCGTGGACTGGTAAGAGCGGCGTGTGGGCAGTCAATGCAACCAATACAGGCGTTAATTTAGTCGTGGCGGCGAAACAGCCGATCACGACGGAACTGTCGGTGGGCACCCCCTTTACCAATGTCGTTGCATCCACCACTACTTTTACTTTCACGATGCGGTCGAGTGGAAAAATCGGTGCACAATGGGGGCATATCTATTCCACCCGGCTTACGGTCTACAATGGCTGTGCTGGGGCTTCCTGGCCACAGAACCTCTCCAGCAAAGATAAATTCGTATTGTCCGGCGCGACTGGTTTGGTGACTTCATACGGGCCTGTCCAATGGGATATGCGCCATGTGGATGGTTCTGGCGTCATTGTTGCCTCGGGGACGATTGTTTCTCCGATCTGCGGTAATGTGCAAAATCCACCGCCAGTAGGTACATTCACGCCAATCCTCGTCTATCTGCCAACTATTCTTCGATAAGCCCATTTTTACGTAACTGCTCAACTCTCGTATAGACAGGTAAACACGTAGACAGGGCAGGCTAGCTGTTTACGTGTTTACCGAGCGTAACGCTCCACCTGAGTAGTACGACAACGTTACATTAGCGACCAGTGGTAGTGACCTGGTTTTAGGCCATTTTACGCTAACATTTGAACGGCAAAATGGCACCGAACTCACTAGATTCGTTTCTCTCGCAAATTAGGTGCAAATCGCAGGTTTGTCATGCCGTACTTTCAGCAGAAGCGATTTGGCGCATTCTAATTTAACGTTGTCGTAGTAGTTACCTTTTTACACAGATAGCTAGCCAACGTAGGGTTCACTGCTGCTCATTTTAATTCGGTGCGTGAATAACCCAAGATGGTGCGTGCGATAATTAAGGTATTGATCTGGCCGGTGCCTTCATAGATATCATTGATCTTCGCATCACGCAGCCATTTTTCTACCAGAAGTTCGGTACTGTAACCCAGCGGGCCTAATAGCTCTACCGCCTTTTGCGTGACCCAAGTGACAACCTTGCCGGCCTTCACCTTGCACATCGACGATTCCAATTGATTCTCTTGTTTGGCATCCAAGAGGGCAGTTGCTTTCAGTGTTAATAACCAGGCCGCATGCAATTGTGCTTCCATTTCCAACAAATCGGCCTGCACGGTGGTCAGCTTCCAGCGTGGCTTATCATATTCCATGCGGATGCCTTGTTTTGCCAGCAGATCACGCGTGTACTCGAAGGCAGCGCGCCCAATGCCAATCGCGCTGGCGGCAACGATGGGGCGGGTCGCATCAAAGGTCCGCATCGCGCCTTTGAAGCCTTTGCTGCTTGGGCCAGTTTTCACCTCAGCGTCGCCTAAAAGATTTTCGGCTGGAACGCGGCAATTATCCAGGATAATCTGGGCCGTGTCACTGGCACGAATGCCTAATTTTTCCTCTACCTTGCCAATCATGGCCCCAGGCGTGCCGGCTTCGACTACGAAGGGTTTCATCCCCGCCCGCCCGGCGTTTTTGTCTACGGTGGCCCACACCACGACCAAGCCTTTTGATTCTTCCAAGGCCAGTTTGCCACTGGTGCAGAAGATCTTCTGGCCGTTCAAGATCCATTCATTCGTCTGCGGATCAAAGGTAGCCGTCGTCTGAATATTACTCGTGTCCGAGCCAGCCTGTGGTTCGGTCATCGCCATCGCGCCCCATTTAGGTTCACCTTCGGTAAAACGCCGCAAGAAACGTTCTAGTTGTTCAGGCGTGCCCACGGCTTTAATCGCCGCCCCACCTAAAGCGCTGCCAGGAATGCACAGATAGACGCCGGCATCGCCCCAACTTAACATCTCGATCATGTGTACCAGCCCCAAGTTGGCCATGCTGCCGCGGTCGGGACTAGGCTTATCTGTGTCATTTTTAGGCCTTTCCTCACCGTTGTTGGCCTTGTGGGCGCGGGCCAGCGCTGCGTCTAAATTGGCTAGTTCCATCTGTTGCATGCGCGGCCACATCATGTGCACAAATTTCACCGGCCGCGCATGTTCCTGATCATCCAACTGGCGGCTTTCGGGACGCATCACATTTTCGGCCACCGAGCGCACTGGTTGGAGTTGTTTTTCAATCGCTTCGGGAGTTTTGAATTCGATCGACATAGGGTGGGTACTCCTAGGATATTCTTTAAAAGGGGATTAGGGATTAGAGACTGGCGTCGTTTAATCCCTAATCCCTATTCTACGCCATCACCAATCCATCCCACGTGGCAAAGCCGCGCCCGTTGCGCAGCCAAAGTTCAACGGGATGTTCACGGATATACCCGTGGCCGCCCAGAATTTGAACGGCACCATCGGTGACTTCCAGCACCATTTTGTCAGCATATTGCTTCGCCAAGACGGCTGCTTTGGTGGCATCTTCTTGGTTGTCCAGTTTATACGCGGCTTCCCAGGCCAGTAAGCGCGTGGCTTCGATCTCAATCCGCATGTTCGCCAGCATAAAAGCAATGCTCTGGCGTTGGGCAATTGGTTCACCAAAGGCGACGCGTTCCTTGGCGTATTGCAGCGCATATTCATACGCGGCGCGCGCTTGGCCCACGGCCAATGCGGCCAGCCCAATCCGGCTTACCGTCAATAAACGGTTGAGGCGAATGCCTTTCTGTCCACCTAGCCGATGCGTTTTGGGGACGGTGACCTGGTCAAAATTTACCTGATAACTGGTCAGCGCGTGGACGCCCATCATCGTCACTGGCTCGCCGACTTGGACGCCTGAGGTTGCGCCGGGCACGATGAACGCCTGCGTAAGGCCATTTTCGCGCGCATAGACCAACAACAGTTCGGCCCCTTTGGCAAGCGGGACAAAGGTCTTTTTACCATTGAGTACATAATTATCGCCCACTGTCTCCGCGGTTGTGGCCAGCTCGGCAGGGTCAAATTGGATCACCGGTTCGATCAACGCTGCCGTCGCTTTGGGGAATTGTTCGCCGCAAAACTGGGCCAAGTAGGTTTCCTTTTGCTCTTTTGTGCCGAACAAGGCGATGGGAATGGCAAAGAGGTTGGGCGTCAACAAGTGGAGGCTGATGCCCACATCACCCCAACCCATTTCTTCCAGATAGAGCGCACTCGTCAAGGCCGAATATTCACCAAACCCGCCATATTCGGCCTCAATGCTGCCCGGCAACAGCCCCAACGCCCAACCAGTTTGCACAAGCAACGCTGGAATAGCTCTGTGCTCTTCCGCCTCTCGATAGAATGGGCGCATCTTCTGTTCGGCAAACCGGTGCACCGTCTCCACTAACATTTTTTGCTCTGAATTCATATCAAACGAGTACATAACGGCTCCGTATCGACCCCTCCCCTACAGGGAGGGGACCAGATCAGGGACAAGCGAAATCACTTCGGCTGTCCCGTGACGGCTCCCGCCCAGCAGACTTCGACGTGGTCTTAGGCAAGACTTCGGCGTGAGCTCAGACTTCGGCGAGCTCAGTCGAGTCGTCGAACGCTCAGGCCCCGTGCGGTGCGCTTGTCGAACCGCAGCCGAACGGGAGCGGGAGCCCTTTGGGCGCGGGTGGGGTCCAGCGTAACAACGTAAAAATAATCTAGGTAGCATTATACCACGCAACTGTTTCGCCACAGTTGCCATGTCGTTTGCAACGCGTTGGCCAGTGATCCGTGCGCCTAATTTGGCCGGTTGATCTTCCTACGGTACAATGGTTGACTGATCAATACGAATTGATCGCTAGCGGTTAGAGGTCGTGTGAATTTCAAAAATGCTCGGATTGCCCTGGTGCACGATTGGCTGAACCAGCTTGGTGGGGCGGAAAATGTGCTCGAAGAACTGGTGACGCTCTTCCCCGATGCGCCGATCTACACCAGCATGTATGCCCCAGAACGCATGCCGCCCACTTATCGCCAGTGGCCGATCCACACTAGTTTTATGCAAGCATTGCCTGGGGTGGCGGCGCATCATCAGCGTTATCTGCTCCTCTATCCACTGGCCTTTGAACGCACTGATCTCAGCCATTATGACTTGGTGCTCAGCAATAAAAGTGGTTTTTGTCATGGCGTCCACACGCGCAGCGGCCACAGTCAAAAGGCTGTGCATGTCTGTTATTGTTTAACGCCCACGCGTTTTTTGTGGCTATACGAGCAGTATCGTGAACGCGAACAGATCGCTGGCATTTTGAATTTCGCGCTTCAGCCCATGTTGGCGCTCTTACGCCGCTGGGATTGGGCGGCGGCGCAACGGGTTGACTATTTTATTGCGATCAGCCGCACCGTGCAGCAGCGGATCTGTGACGTGTATGGACGGGAAAGTGTGGTCATCCATCCGCCGGTGGACACGGATTATTTTCAGCCTGACCCGCTGGTGGCGATTGGCGACTATTTTTTGATTGTGAGCCGTCTGATCCCGTATAAGCGCATTGATCTCGCCGTGCAAGCCTTCAAACATTTGCCGCACGAAAAGCTGATCGTTGTGGGCGAAGGGCGCGATTTAGCCGTGTTGAAAAGTGCGGCCAGCCCGAATATTACCTTTTTGGGCCGTCAGAGTCGAGCGCATATTCGGGAACTGTTGCAGGGCTGTAAAGCGTTTATCTTTCCCGGCCTAGAGGATTTTGGCATTGCGCCGGTGGAGGCCATGAGCGTTGGCCGTCCTGTGATTGCCTTTGGGGATGGCGGCGCGCTGGATACGGTGTTGCCGGGCGTGACTGGTGAGTTATTTGCCAAGCAGAACGCGGAAAGTTTACTGGCTGTGTTGCAGCATTTCAACGCAACAGCCTATAATCCTGGCGCATGTCGAGCGCAGGCAGAAAAATTTAGCACAGCAACCTTTCGCCAAAAATTATTAACTCACCTGGAACAGATCATAGACAATAATTAATTGTGAATGATTAATTTTTAATGGTTAACGGGCACCGCCCCTATACAAAGCATTCACAATTCACAATGAATGATGCACATGGAATTACGCGAATATTGGCAAATCATCCGCCGTCGCTGGTGGATTCCGGTGGTATTAACGCTGTTGGTGGGCGTTTTCAGCGCATGGCAACTCAAGCCCTGGCAGTCGCAACCGGCTAGTTATAACGCAAGTATGCGCATGCTCATTGGCGTGATGCCGGCCAGCGCCGCCAACAATGTGGCCTATGATCCACGTTACTATGCCTGGCTGTCCAGTGAATATCTGGTTGATGACTTCACCGAAGTGGTGCACAGCGAATTGTTTGCCAAAAATGTCAGCGCGCGGCTGGCACAACAGGCGATCATCGTGCCGCCCGGCACCATTCAGGGCAGCGCGGCCACGGGCAAGCAACATCGGATTATTACGTTGAGCTTTAGTTGGGACAATCGTGAGCAGTTGGCGCAGATCGCCACGGCTGCGGCGGCAGAATTGACCGAAAATGTAACCGCCTATTTTCATCAATTGGGCACCGATGGCGCAGGTATTACGTTGATCGACGGGCCGACGATTGGCGTCGTGGGGCCAGGCTTGCGCCAGAAAATTGAATTTCCGTTACGTCTGTTGTTCGCTCTGTTCGTCGGTCTTGGCTTGATTTTTATACTTGATTATCTTGACACAGCGGTGCATGAACGCCGAGAATTGGAAGCGATGGGCTTTTCGATCCTTGGTGAGATTCCCAAGCATCAAGTTAAATCTAAAACGGGCCTGCCCAGGTAAAGGTGCAATACAATGGTCTTTCGATATGATGCAGACACAGACATGCTCTATAGCAATCCGACTAGAAATGCGAAATACTTGTAACTGAATACCACCTTGCCACAAGTTATCGATTTCGGAATTCACGTGGGATTGCTCTATATACAATTGACCGATGCCGTCAGTGTCGAGTCCGAAGCCGTTGCGCCTACTATTGTTCTGGATTTTAATGAACAGGCTCAAGTAATTGAAATTGAAGATGCCAGCAAATATGTTGATTTGGCGAAATTAGAAGTAGCCGCACTGCCGTTTGTCGATCTCATCTTCAGAAAAAACGTAGTGACCTTGGCCTGAGGCGGTGCTTGAATGAAGTGCCTAGCCGAAAATCTTATAGCGCTCAGGTAGACGAGAAGTTTTCGGCCTGGCTTACGTTGTTGTCAATGAGGTAACCATCATGACCATTCAAGAATATATTCGCATTCTACGCCAGCGCGGCTGGATGATACTCTTGGCGATGTTATTAGCGGCGCTGGCTGCCTATGGCATTAGCAGCTTTCAGAAGAGCCTATATCGGGCCACGGTTGAGGTCAGCACCGTGCCCGCGCGCACCGACCTGGGCCTGAGTATTACCGCCAAAGACTTGTTGCGTAACTTCGCGCTCAACATCAAGACGCTGGAAGTTGCGCGCCAAGTGGTCGCCCGCGCCCAACTGGACCGAACCCCAGAAGATCTACTGGCGAACTTGCAAGTGGAACCAGATGGCAGCACCTACACGATCAACGTTCAAGCCACGGATCGCGATGGCGCAGTGGCTAGAACTATCGCCTTGGCGGTGGCTGACCAATTTGTGGAAGAACGCACGCAATATTACGCTCAACAGGATAAGCGTGACCGTATCGAGGTGAAGCTGCGCAGCCGCAATATTAACTATGAACAGATCCAACCCAAGCCAAAGATCAATGCGATTGCGGGCGGGGTGCTTGGCCTGCTGCTTGGCATTGCGATTGTGCTGATGCTGACCTGGATGGAAGCCGATTTGTTGCGCACCGTGGCCGCCACCGAACGGGCCTTGGGCATTCCTGTATTGGGGGCCATTCCTCACACCGGTCATCCGCATGAATTTGCGCCATCCGCTGCCCAAACTGGTGGAGTAGCCGTGCCAAAAACTGCGTAATGGGACAAAGCTTTAGCACCAAGGCGCAAAGGGGCAGTAGCGTAGAGCCAAGCAGCACGGCTTCAGAAATTCAAAGTCGATTTGCGCCGTTTGTAAAGCGCCCTCCGCTGCCTTGCCTGCTATTGGCGCTAGCCATTCTGCTTTACGCCAGTTATTTCAGCTACCTGACGCTAATCCGTTACGCCTCATTTGAAGCGCGCGCCCTGGACATGGGCAACCTTGATCAGGCGGTCTGGAACACCGCGCATGGTCACTGGTTTCACCTGACGAATGAACCGGGTACGATCAATCGGCTTAGCCTGCACGTCGAACCGATCCTGATTCCCATCTCCTGGCTCTACTGGATTTATAGCGGCCCACCGACGTTGCTGATCTTACAAGCCATTGTCGTCGCGCTCGGCGCGTTGCCACTTTTTGCGTTGGCCCGTTTTAAGCTGAAAAATGATTGGCTTGCCCTGATTTTTCCCGCCGTCTTTCTGATCAACCCTTCGATGCAAGCGGCCAACTGGCTGGAATTCCATCCGCTCACCCTGGCGCCTACCTTACTCATGGCGGCCTTTTTCTTTCTTGTCACGGAGCGGCCCGGCTGGTTTGCCCTGTTTGCCGTGCTGGCCGCGAGTTGTAAAGAAGAAATCGCGCTCCTGATCTTCATGATCGGCCTGTATGCCTGGCTTGTTTTGCACCGGCGCAAGTTGGGCCTGCTGACAATGGCGCTCTGTCTGTTTTGGGCATTATTCGCGGTGCTCGTGATCCAAAATACCTTTGCTGAGGGTAACATTCATTGGAGTCGTTACAGTTATTTGGGCGCGACTCCGGTGCAAAAAGTCATCACTTTGCTAACCAAGCCCGCCGTTGTGCTGGCCCAACTGCGCGCCGCCAACACCCTTCAATATCTGGTGTGGCTGCTGTTGCCGATTGGTTTTACGGCCTTATTGGCCCCCGAAATTTTGCTATTGGCGTTGCCTTCGTTTGCGATCAATCTGCTGGCCGATTTTTCACCCATGCACCAGGTGAATGAGTTGATTTATGCTGCGCCCATTGTGCCGTCTGTGATGCTGGCGGGCGTTTACGGTACCGCGCGCATCGCCTCTGCCATTCGTCATCCTGAAACTCGCAAGGTACGGTATGTTTATCCGCTGCTTGGTGGCTTTATTGTCAGTTGCGCCATCTTTGCTCAACATCAATTTGGATATCTGCCCGGTAGTGGCAACGCACAGCACTTTACCGTCACAGAACATAATCGCCGCGCCGCTGCCATCATTGCCCAGATTCCGCCCGCGGCCAAAGTGAGTGCGCAGGACCGCTTGAACCCGCATGTGAGTGGCCGGCAAACCGTCTACATTTTCCCGCGCCTTGACGACGCTGACACTGTTTTTCTAGATGTCACCAACTCGGCCTGGCCGCAACACCCGAATGATTTACACAAAACAGTCAACGAATTGCTCGCCACAGATTGGGGGGTGGCTGCCGCCGACGATGGCTATTTATTGCTGCGCAAAGGGATCGCGGCAAAAACGCTGCCGCCAGCATTTTATACAGCGTGGCGCAAACCAACGTTTACGCCCGTTGCGCCGCATCAGATCGACTTTGGCGATACGTTGCGTTTGCTCGATTATCAGGTGGAAACCGATAGCCACGGCGAACTTGTGACGAAACTAACTTGGACTGCCCTGAAACCGCCGGCGCGCGATTTGCGTTTTTATGTTGCTTATTTGGATCCAGAAGGCAATGTACTTCAAGATAGCCAATTTTATCCGCCGGTTGCTGGCTTGTGGTATCCTACAGCACAGTGGCAGACCGGTGCGACCGTGCTCGTACAAACACTGCCCTGGACGCTACAAGCGGATCGCTTCACCCTGGCCGTGGGTCTGTATGCGGGCGAAAATGGCTGGCAAAATGGTCAGCGTTTACCTGTTACCCGTGTAAAACCGGCGTTACCTTTGCTGGAAGGCAAAACCATCGTCCGTTTAGGTGGTTATACGCGAACAGATCATGGCGATTGGCAAGCGCTGCCAGCAATCACAGCGCCGCCCACCACTGCGCTAGACGCAAAGTTTGGTCATATGATCGCGCTAGATGGTGTAACCATCCGTGAAGCAAGCGTTACGGCGGGTGACGATCTGGCTTTTATCCTATATTGGCACACCGTGCAGCCACCAGATTTTGACTATGCGGTCTTTGTCCATTTATTGGATGCGAGTGGCAACAAAGTTGCTCAACTGGATGGGCAACCGCATGATGGCAATGGCCGTTTACCTTTCACCGCGTGGGTGGCTGGGCAACTGGTAATTGAACCGCAGCGCTTGCCCTTGCCCAAAAACGTTGCTGCGGGTGAATACCACTTGATTGTTGGGGTGTACAATTGGCAAGATGGCAAACGACTGCCCGTTACTGGCGCCAACGTCGCGGCTGGTGATGTGGTGAGCGTAGCGAAAATTCAGGTGCATAGGAATAATTAATAAGGAGTAACTACGCAGGTGGAGCGTTACGCTAGGTAGACACGTAAACAGGTAGCATGCCCTGTTTTACGGGTCTACCTGTCTACCTATTTACCTGGGGGCTGAGTAGTTACAACAAGAATATCAATTGATCCAGGCAAATTTATCAGAGGATTGAGAGCAAGCGATGACCAATCTCATCACCATCACCGACCCGCGCAGTGCGGCTGCGGAAGCCTATCAAAGTTTACGCACCAATCTTGAATTTTCTCGGCTGGAGCAGTCGTTGCATACGGTGCTGGTCACCAGCGCCGATGGGACAACGGACAAGAGCACCGCATTGGCCAATTTAGCCGTCGTGATCGCGCAGGCGGGTGACCGTGTGATTGTGGTCGATGGCGATTTGCGCCGTCCGCAACAACACGAGATTTTTGGCTTACCCAACAGCAAAGGGCTGGCTACCTGGCTGCTTGAAGGGGGCGCGCCGCCCTTACAAAAAACCAATATCGACAATTTACAAGTGCTGACGGCTGGGCCGGTTGCCGCCAACCCGGTGGCGCTGCTGAGCGCAAAACGGTTGGGCGAAGCCCTGGCGGAACTGAGCAGCCAAGCCGATTATGTGCTCTGTGATGCCCCGCCCGTGTTGGCGGTGACCGATGCGGCGCTGTGGGCCAGCAAAGTCGATGGGGTTGTTTTGTTGATCAACGCCGGTGCCACCAAACGCGAGCATGCGCAACGAGCCAAGGCCGTACTAGAGAAAGTGCAGGCGCGCATCGTGGGCGCCGTCTTATTGAACGCCGAAAAAGAGGCAACAATGTCGGGGTATCAAGTTGGATAGAGTGAAAGAAGCTTGTACCTAATGCACTCAGTGACGCTTTCAACACTTACCATTAGCTCGGTGCCCGCGCTAGGTGGGGCCTTGCGCAGCCTGGATAACCTGACCTTTGGCGTGGCCAGGTTAGGCAAGGCTTATCCAGAAACCGTGGTGCAGATGTATCGGATCAGCAGCCACACGGTAGAGCAAGAGGCAGAAACCGCTGCGTACGTGGTCAGTAATGCCGCCGAGCGTATGCGCCGGTTAGGCGCAGCCTATGCGCAATGGGATAAATTTGATGCTGCGGCCTATTTTGATTTATCAACGCCCCAGACAACGCAACTGGTCAAATTGATCGAACGGGTCAACACGGTGCATGTGACCTTTCTGGTCGATCTGTTGCTGCCGTCGTTTCAGCAGGCGGTTGACTATTGGGCGCAAGAATTTGTCCCCCGCTACCAACAAATGCGCCAACAACCCGAAACTGGTCCGGCTTTTTTTCAACAAATTCAGCCCGTTATGGTGCAATATTGGCAGCATCTGTTGGCCGTCATCGACCAAACGCGCACGATCTTGAGCGATGATGTAGGCTTTTTAGCCACCAATGCGGCGCAGGAAGAACGTGAACGCTGGCGACGTTGGTGGCAGCGCGCGCCTATGCCAGGCTTAGATGCAGCCTTGTTGCTTGATCTAACCGAATTGCCAACGCTCACGTTATCCTTTGATTTTCCCTTACCCGCCGCCCGCCAACCAGATCGACTGCGGCGTTTGCGCCGCAACCGTGAGCGACAAATGGCACGGCGCAATCAGGAAAGAAGAAAATTGTGAATGGTTAATGGCTAATTGTGAATGATGATTCTTCGTCGGCCTCACTTTGGTGCTATAGAAGGCGATAAGGGGGATGAGGTCTTTCATTCATGATTGACGATTGACAATTGACAATTCACCATTAGAAAGGTTTTTTATGCAAAATATACTTGTCACCGGTGGCGCTGGTTTTATTGGGTGTAATTTCGTCCGCCTGATGTTAGAAAAATATCCAGCGTACAAAATAATCGTGTACGATAAATTGACCTACGCTGGTCGGTTAGAGAATTTACAGGACGTAGCCGCCCAATATGCGGATCGCTATGCCTTTGCCCAAGGTGATATTTGTGACGCGGCCCAGGTTGAACAAGTGATCAAAGATCACGCGATCGACACCATTGTCAATTTCGCCGCGGAAAGCCATGTGGATCGCAGTATTTTGAATCCGGATGCCTTTATCAAAACTGATGTGTACGGCACATATGTGCTGCTGGAAACGGCGCGCAAATTTGACAATTTGCGTTACCACCAGATCAGCACAGACGAAGTCTACGGCCATATTCATGGCGAACAGCGCAGCCTGGAGACCGACGCCATGGCCCCGCGCAGCCCGTATGCAGCCAGCAAAGCCAGCGCCGATCACCTAGTCAATGCCTATTTTATTACCCACGGCGTACCAATTACCATCACGCGTGGCGCCAATAATATTGGCCCCTACCAATATCCAGAAAAAGTCATCCCGCTCTTTGTCACCAACGCGCTTAACGATCAACCGTTGCCGGTCTATGGCGATGGCAAGCAACGCCGCGATTACCAATATGTGATGGACCATTGCCAGGGCATCGACCTCGTGCTGCACAATGGTGTGATCGGGGAAGCCTATAACATCGGCACGGGCAAGGAGATGACCAACCTGGAAATGGTAGAAATTATGCTCGACGAGCTCGGCAAACCACATAGCTTGATCCAGCATGTGGAAGATCGCTTGGGTCACGACCGCCGTTATTGCATGGATGTGCGCAAAGTGATGACCCTGGGTTGGGAGCCGGATTACACCTGCGAAGCGGCGATTCGTGCTACAGTACGTTGGTATGTGGCCAATCGAGCGTGGTGGGAACCAATTCGCGCCGGTGAATTTAAGGCGTATTACCAGCAGATGTATGGCAACCGCAAGGTGCTGAGTTAAATCATTGATGCGGAGTAAGCATGCCGGACGTTAGTCGATTTTTTGGTATTATTATTTACATGTACCATAACGACCATTTGCCACCCCACTTTCATGCTGAATATGGAGAGTTTGAATCCATTTATGAAATTAAGACGCTAGAACGTCTACGCGGCAAATTACCACGCAATGGTCATCGAATGGGCATTACTGCATCGTACAGAATTGCATAAAAATTGGCAACTAGCGCGCCAAGGCAACCCATTGCTGGAGATTGAGGCGTTAGACTGAAAGGAGTAGCTACAAAATGGAACAGATAGGGCCATTGATCCGTGTGCAAGCAGTCGAACCGCTTGAGGCATTTAAGGCGCGCGTGACTTTCAAAAACGGTGTACAAAAAGACATTGACCTTGAGCCATATTTGCATGGTCCAATCTTTGAACCAATCAAAAGTGACATTTCTGTATTTCGCGCTGTAAAAGTCATGGGCAGCACGCTGGCATGGGCTAATGGGGCAAGCATAGACCCTGATGCCCTCTACTACAATCTTGAACCAGCTTGGATGGAAGCAGCGCCAGATGATACGAGGCAACAATTGACGATGAGCAAAGCCGAGTCGGTATCCGCGCCTAGGATGGCGGAACGCCATTAATCGCTATTTATGCCCATCATCCAAGCCAACGCCACCCACGAACCCCAGATCCGTCACCTGCTGCGTAAAGGCCGGCATGTCTTTACCAGCTTTGGCAACGAAGACCTGTCCACCTTACTGGGCAAGCAACTCGCACTGGCGGCAGAGGAAAAAGGCAGCATCTGGGGTTTCCTTGGCCTGGAGTTGGAAGAGCGCCCAACGACCCTGCCCGTTGCGGCGGCCAATCGCGCGTATTTGCGCGCCTTTGTCTTAGCCCAGGGTCGTTCGCCTTCGCAGGATGTGCCGCTGTTAATGGAGGCTGCCCTTCAACAACTCACGCGCACCGATCATGCCCACCAGATCATTGTTTACGGCGGCGAAACCTGGCTGACAAAACCGCTGCTGGCGCTTGGTTTTGTGCTGGACGAGCGGGTTGAATTCTTTATGCTCGACCTCAATCGGGTTCCCGCGCGACTTGAGTCACCTGCCTCACTCGCCCAATTGCGACCGATGCACCCCGATGATATTCCGGCGGTGGCCGCCTTAGATGCCGCCGCCTTTGCGCCGCTCTGGCACTTTGGCGAGAAAGATTTGTGGGAATTGATCTTTCGTTGTCGGATGCAGGTGGCCGTGGTCGATGAGCAACCGGTGGGTTATTCAGCGCTTTCTGCGAGTGGCGCAGCCGGCGGTGCCGAAGCTCAACTGGCGCGCTTGGCGGTGAACCCGACGGTACAAGGCCAAGGCATCGGGCGGCAACTCTTGATCGACACGCTTGCCTATGCTCGCGCCAATCAATTTGCCGCGGTAACCCTCAATACGCAAACCACTAATCAGCGTGCGCAAAAGCTCTACCAGCAATTAGGCTTTCGACCCACCGGGTTTACCGTGTCTGTGTTGACAAAGATCATTGCAATCGATAGTCTAAATTAAAGGATTTATCCCCACAAATCGGATTTATCCCCAGACTTATCCCCCGTTATTGGCTTTGCTACGATTGTCCGACGGCTGGCGCAAGCTGATAACGCTGGATCGACCAAAATGCGCCGACCATAAAAATCAAAGTAAAGGCCAAGCCCAAGCCACAGACCAGGATGATGCCGCCGTAGGCAAAGACAATCGCTGACCCCAAACTGGCCACACCCGACGCTACGGCGACGAAGGTGTCACCAAAACCTTGGGCGCGTATGCGCTCATGGCTGGCGAGCGAGTTCGTAAGCAGTGACGAACCGGCAATAAAGCAAAAATTCCAACCCAGCCCAAGCAGGAAAAGGGCAACGACCAGCGGCATAAAATGCGGCGAAAGCGGTGTTAAAAACGCCGCTACTGCTAAGACCACGCTCCCAATCACAATCATATTCACCTGCCCAATTCGATTGATCAGCCAGCCAGTGACAATTGCTAGGCCAAACATCCCCAACGTATGCGCCATCAGCACCCAGGAAATATTCTGCAAATCATGGCCATGATGCTCCATATGCAAGGCCGTAATCGCCATGATCAACGTCATCACAAATTGGCCGATCACCATCGCGCCCAATGCCAAGCGCAACCGGCTGCCGGCAAAAATTTCGCGCATAGGCCGGTTCGGCGCTTTGGCCTGCTTGGTCGGCTCGCTATCAGCAAACTGGCGGCTGATCACCAGCGGGTCTGGGCGCAGACCGGCAAAAGTCAAAATCACGGCGACAACCGCCATGAGCGCAGCCAGGACAAAAGGGCCGATCGCCATGTTCAAATGCAGGCGCATGGCCCAATCACTGGAAGGTCCAACCAATAATGGCCCGGCAATCGAGCCAACCGTGCCCGCCGATACAATCCAGCCAATCACTTTACCGCGCTGATCCTGAGGATATACCTCAGCGGCTGCATAACGGGTCTGTTCGCTAATGCCGCGCCCCATCCCGATCACGATTGCGCCCACACAAAATCCGAAAAAGGACTGGCCCATAATCGCGTACGCGCTGAGCGCCGCCCCAATTGCCCCTAACAAGTAGCCGATGACAAAGCCAGCGCGCCGTCCGTGGCGATCCATTAACCAAGCGACAGGGTAGCCAATAAAAGCGCGCGAGGCTAGGTTCAGCGTACCTGGTACACCAGCCAAACTTTCCCGGCCACTTAACTGCGCGGCCACAATACTGGTCAAGATGAAGGTTTCGAGCAATGCGGCGCTAAAGATGCTCTGCGTCGCAAAAAGTGTGCCCGTAATGCGGCGCTGAATGCTGGGGGAGACCACTATTGTCGACATGTTTATTTTCCCAAAAAGAACCCAAGTGATGAATGGTCAAAGGGCTTTATTAGAAAACAGATGGCCTCTTCTGTCAACTGGGGAGCATCCTACTGATTTTTAATAATTTGACAATTCGTTCTACTCGTGATTAACTTACACTCTATCAGATGCCTATGCTTCCCAATGGTTTGGCCTGATGCGTTTGCAGTACGCTGTAGTAAAGAGCCAGTAGAAATACATATATCAGGAAGTGAATGATCAGAACGTGAATTGGTCAATTGTGATCACTCGTCAGCGATGAGCAGGAAGTCGCAACGAAATTAAGCACGGCTAACTGGTTGTCGCGCCCCACTTCAAGCTCTTATCTACCGTTTGCTGTCAATCCATAAACTGCTCTAGATCGCCTCTTTTTAAAGATTAGCTTGTCTGGGCAAAGATGCATAGATACGCATCTACTGTTTGTAAGAATGTTCACATCCCAAAGGAGGTGTAACGTTCGTCTTTCGACAGACCCTACCTAAAATTGCCGCGTCCTGCTCGTGGCAATCGCTCCCTGTTATTGTTGCACCCACATCGCATTTACTCAATTTTAAACAATGGAGGAACTGAAGTATGCCAAATAGTAAACTGTCGCGTCGCGATTTCCTGCGCACTTCTGCGCTAGCCAGCGTCGGCTTGGCCTTAGTTGCCTGTGCGCCTGCGGCACCCGCGGCACCGGCTGCCAGTGGTGGCGCAGCCGCCGCGCCCGCTGCGGCTGTGACGCCCATCCGCTGGATGTCACGCGCCAGTGTCGAAGAGAACCCGATCATCCAAAAGCACATGGATGAAGTGTTCTCGGCCAAAAATCCCAATATCAAGGTCTCGATTGAACCCGCCCCCGATGGTTTTGAGGAAAAACTGCTGGCCCAGATGGTGGCTGGTACGGCTGTCGATGTTTTCGAAGCCTGGGGCAATATTTTCTTTAAATGGACCGAACGCGATCTGTTGCTCGATGTCCAATCGATGGTAGATCGAGATTTGAAGGAGGAGCAGGTCAAGGATTACAACGACTTCCAGTGGAACGGTCTGCAAATGCAAGGCAAGCGCGTTGGTATGCCGAAATATATCAACGTTATGACCGTCACGGTCAACAAAGATCTCTTTGAGAAATATGGGGTTGACCTGCCCCCTGAAGATGGCAAGTGGACGCACGACGATTATGCCGCTATGGCCAAGAAACTCACAGATGCGGCACGCAAGGCTGGCAATGAAAATCAGTGGGGCGGCTGGAAACCGGCGTGGAGTTGGGACCGTTTCTGGAACACCGTCTATATGTTTGGCGGCGCAATTGTCGATCAGAAATATGGCACAAAGTGCTTGATGGATACCAAAGAATCGCAGGCTGGCCTCCAGTGGATGTATGACCGGATCTGGAAGGATAACACGTTCGCCCAGGATGGTCAGACCGAGAAAAAGGGTGGAGACCCCGGGTTGGCGGCTGGTTTTTATGCCTTTATGGAAGATGGCACCTATCCGATTGGTCGCGACAAACAATTAGGGGCAGATGGTGCAAAAATCAACTGGGATATGCGCCATGTGCCGACCGGCCCAGGTGGCAAGCGCAGTGTGCTGGGCACCAGCGACGCTTGGTCGATCACCAAGCAGACGAAGCACCCTGAAGAAGCTTGGAAAGTCCTCAGCTATCTCGCCGGCACGGACTATCAGGATACGATTACCGTCGGCTTGCAAGGGTTAATCCCGGTGCAAAAGTCACGCATCGCCAGTTTCATTACCACTGTACGCAAGGTGCGCCCATCGCTTGAAAAGGTACGGCTGGAGACGATTGACGAATTATTGCAGTGGAACTATGCCGAAGATGGCTTCTGGTTCAAGAAGCAGCAAGCAGCCTATGATCTGATCAACCCGGCATTGCAGAAAGTCTACGAAGTGGGCGATGTCGGCCCCGAATATCTGGCCGAACTCACCGCAAAAGTGAACGCGTCACAGGCTTAGTAGGGATATAGGATTAGGGATACGGGATTAGGTGGTTCAGCCATCTAATCCCGTATCCTTAATCCCTTTTGTTACGGAGAGTTTTTGTTATGTCCACACAAATCAACACCCGCTCCGCCCCTTTAGCCAGGCCGAGCGGGAAAATGTCGCAACGAACACGCGATAACATTGCCGGTTTTTTATTTATTTCCCCGTGGATCATCCAGTTTGTCTTCTTGATCTCCGCTGCCATGATCGTTTCGTTGGGCATCAGCTTTGGTGAGACCGA